>DASSBE010000086.1:0-5675 GCA_035699065.1 Nocardioidaceae bacterium | reverse complement strand
GCGGCCACTCCCCTCGCGACCTCTCGGAGGCCAGGCGCCGCACGTCTGCGAGCACGACCTCGACCTGATCGTCGGGCAGACCCTCGATCAGGTGAATGAGCTCATCACGGTTGGCGGTCATGAAGTCAGTCTAGAGCTCGGGGCAGACAAACCTGGGAGCTCGGCGACCAGGGTCTGCTGGGGCGTACGCCATGGGAGGCGATAGCCGGCGCGAAAGCCCCGGCACAGGTCCGACTGTCAGGCTCGGTCTACTTCGGCAGGTCGCCGAGGTCTTCGAGCTCCTCGCCGCTGAGGCCGGTCATGAGCGACACCGCAGCGGCGTCGGTGCCGTTGAGCTGGCCGAGCGCAGCCTTGATCCCGGCGTTGATCTCGTCGCGGTGCGCGTCGATGTACTCGCGCACGGCAGCGTCGACGATGTCCTTCTTCGACCGAGACAAGAAGTGAGCCGCGTGCGACACGAGCTCGTCAGTGGCGGCGTCGACCTTGATCGGTGCAGTAGCGGTTGCCATGGCGCTGCCCTCCTTCTGGGTACCAAAGTACCATTATCCACCGTCACGCCAAATCGAGGGGACCGTCGCCCTGCTGGACGCGGTTGAGCGGAGTCAGCGCCATGGCAGTTCCCCGATCACGGCGACCGCCGGGCCGCTGCGCACGTTGTCGAGGAAGGCGGAAGTGGCGGCGAACTCCTCAGGGGTGAGGATCGTCGGGTTCACGGCACGGTGCACCGCGGTCTCAATTCGGCTGCACGCCTCGTAGACAGCGTCCACGTCGGGCTCACCGAGCACCATGACGTCGATGTCGTGCGGTGCCGGACCGGCACCCGAGTATCCGCGCGGCGAAGGAGCCGTAGAGGAACGCAGACTCGATGCCGTCGGTGCGGGCAAGCTCCTCGTGAACGCTGGAAGGCATGTTTCGCAGTGACGTGATTTCCGACGACCTGTGGGTTTGATCGAACCCGTTCTGCCGACCAACCAGCGCCGCCGCGGTCGTCCGTGGAACGACCACCGTCGGACCCTGAAAGGGATCATCTGGCGGTTCCGAACCGGCTCACCGTGGCGTGATCTGCCCGAGCAGTTCGGTGCCTGGCAGTCGATCTGGGAACGCCATCGCCGGTGGTCCAGTGACGGGACTTACCTCAAGATGTCCGCCGCGGTCCGCGCCAACGGTTCCGTCGAGGACGAGGCGTTACGAGAGCTGATCTCGGTCGACTCCACCAGCGTCCGCGCTCACCAGCACGCGGCCGGCGCGCCCTCTGCTGCTCGCACAGGGGGCTGAATCGAATTACAAGGATCTGGACGCCGAGCCCGCCGATCATGCGCTGGGATGCTCACGAGGCGGGTGGACGTCCTCGTTGGGCGTGTCAATCCAGCCCGAAGGGTCACGTCAGAGATGTGCCAGCTATCAGCACCGCGACCAAGCTCTTCACTCCGAAGCAGCCCTATCGAGCCCATCCCGCTGAACTCCTTGCGGACGCTGTGCGGACTGGGCGCCCTAACCCCTCTGACGTGCGGTTTTACGTCAATTCAGACGTTGAAGCGGAACTCGACCACGTCGCCGTCCTGCATGACGTAGTCCTTGCCCTCTACCCGCACCTTGCCGGCCGACTTGGCGGCGCTCATGGACCCGGCCTCGACCAGGTCCTCGAACGAGACGATCTCGGCCTTGATGAACCCCCGCTGGAAGTCGGTGTGGATCACACCGGCCGCCTCAGGAGCAGTGGCCCCCTTGGCGATGGTCCACGCGCGCGACTCCTTCGGGCCCGCGGTGAGGTAGGTCTGCAGTCCCAGGGTGTCGAACCCGACGCGGGCCAGCACGTCCAGGCCCGGCTCGTCGATACCCATCTCCGCGAGCATCTCGCGTGCTTCTGCCTCGTCGTCGAGCTCGACCAGCTCGGCCTCGAACTTCGCGTCCAGGAAGATCGCCTCGGCCGGCGCGACGAGGTCCTGCATCTTCTGCTTCAGCGAGTCGTCCGCGAGCTCGTCGGCATCACAGTTGAACACGTAGATGTAGGGCTTCGCGGTCATCAGCATCAGCTCGCGCAGCAGTGCCTTGTCGATCGACGTGGCGAGGATCGGCGTACCGGACTCCAGCGCCTCCTTGGCGTCCTTGACCGCAGCCAGGACCGTGGCGTTCTCCTTCTTGACCCGCGCTTCTTTCTCCAACCGCGGCAACGCCTTGTCGACGGTCTGCAGGTCGGCCAGGATCAGCTCGGTCTGGATCGTGGAGATGTCGTTGGCCGGGTTCACGGCACCGTCGACGTGGGTGACGTCCTCGTCGCGGAACACGCGTGTGACCTGACAGATCGCGTCCGACTCACGGATGTGGGAGAGGAACTTGTTGCCCAGGCCCTCGCCCTCGGAGGCGCCCTTGACGATGCCGGCGATGTCGACGAACTGCACGGTGGCCGGCAGCTGCTTGGCGGAACCGAAGATCTCCGCGAGCCTGCCGAGCCGGGAGTCCGGCACACCGACCACGCCGACGTTCGGCTCGATCGTCGCGAACGGGTAGTTCGCCGCGAGGACGTCGTTCTTGGTCAGTGCGTTGAAGAGCGTCGACTTGCCCGCGTTGGGGAGTCCGACGATTCCGATGCTGAGTGCCACGGGCGGCAACTTTACGGGTCACGGTCCGTCCCCGACGAATCGTGCCGCCACAGCGGGGTACGCCGGTCACGTGCTCAGCGTCCTGCTCGTCGCCGTCGGTCTCGCCCTCGTGCTGCTGGTGTTCGTGGACGCGCTCACCACGACCTTGGTCGTCGCGGCCGGTGCCGGCCCGCTCACCCGTCGGGTCTCACGTGTCCTGTGGTCCCTGCTCTTGCGCGTGCACACCCGCGACAAGCCGTCGTTGATGCTCAGCGCCGGTGGCACCATGCTCCTCGTCCTGACCGTCGTCACCTGGGTGGTCGGGCTGTGGGTGGGCTGGTCACTGGTCTTCCTCGGCTCGGACCAGGTGATCAGCTCCAGCGACCGGGCACCGGCGTCCCCGGCGGGCGTCGTCTACTTCACCGGGATGACGATCTTCACGCTCGGCGTCGGCGACTTCGTGGTGGACAGCGCCGTCTGGCGTGTGCTCTCCACCGTCGCGAGCTTCACCGGACTCACCCTGGTCACCCTCGCGATCACCTACCTGGTGTCGGTCGTCTCCGCCGTGGTTGCACGGCGCGCCCTGGCGATCCACATCATCGCGCTGGGCGACACCGCCGAGGACACCGTCTGCCGCGTCTGGGACGGGCACCGCTTCAGCGCGGTCTTCATCCAGCAGCTGATCAGCCTCAGTGCAGAGGTAGCCACCTCTGCCGCGCTTCCTGACCACGGCCTCGACCGCTGCGGTCGCCGTCGACCCCGGGCCACCTCCCCCGCCGAGGTTGGCGCTGTTGACCGACGTCGGCATCCCGGTGGTCGACGAGGACGAGTTCCCGTCCGCCGTAGAACGGGACGTGGACCGCCGCACTGACCTGAGGTCGCTGGTCAACGGCGACGGCTGGTCGTGGCCCCTCCTAGAGTGACCGCATGCGCATCGCCACGTGGAACGTGAACTCCATCCGCTCCCGTATCGACCGGGTGGAGGCATTCCTGCAACGTCACGACATCGACGTACTCGCGATCCAGGAGACGAAGGCACGCGACGACCAATGGCCGATCATGGGCCTCGAGGCGCTCGGCTACGAGGTGGCCACCTTCGGCTACAACCAGTGGAACGGGGTGGCGATCGCCTCGCGCGTAGGGCTGAGCGACGTACGCCGGGGCTTCGACGGCATGCCGCAGTGGGGTGAGCCCCTGAGCTCCGAAGCGCGGGCCCTCGCCGCGACGTGCGGGGGCGTGCAGGTCTGGTCGCTCTACGTCCCGAACGGCCGCGCGCTCGGGGACCCGCACCTCGCGTACAAGCTCGCCTGGCTCGACCGGCTGAACTCCGCCGCGCAGGCGTGGCTCGACGAGGACCCGGAGGTGCAGATCGCGCTCACCGGCGACTGGAACATCGCACCGTTCGACGAGGACGTCTTCGACATCAGCCGGTTCACCACGAGCACCCACGTCTCGCCCGAGGAGCGCGCCGCCTTCCACGCCATCGTGAAGAGCGGGTACGCCGACCTCGTCCGCCCGTCTGCGCCCGGCCCGGACGTGTTCACCTACTGGGACTACTACCGCCAGCGCTTCGAGCGCAACCGCGGGATGCGGATCGACTTCATCCTCGGCACCCCTGCCCTGTCGCGACGGGTGAGCGCCGCGCACATCGACCGTGAGGAACGCGCCGGGAAGGGCGCCAGCGACCATGCGCCGGTGGTGGTCGAGATCGCGGACTGACTTCACCGCTACGGGGTGGCTGCCCGGCACCACATGCCGGGAGAGCACCCGCTAAGCCCGTGTCACGCCGCAAATGTCGGTGCCGACCGCGAGGATGGAGGCATGGACCTCACCACGACGTTCTCGCTCCTCGCGGTTCTCGCTGTCGGCATGCTCGTCGGCGCCCTGCTCGGAGTGCTCGTCGCGCGCGCACGGGCGACCACCGACGCCGGCCAGGTGGAGCGGTTGGCGATCGAGTCGCGTGCCGCCGACCAGGCCGTCGTGCGAGAGAGCCTCGACCGCCTGCACGACCAGATGCGTGACCTCGAGCAGCACCGGGTGTCCTGGCAGAGCCAGCTCAAGCAGCAGGTCGACGAGGTGCGGCACTCCACGGACTCGCTGCGCAGGGAGACCTCCGCGCTGTCCACCGCGCTGCGCAAGCCACAGGTGCGCGGCCGGTGGGGTGAGCTGCACCTGCGCAGGGCGGTGGAGATCGCCGGCCTGGTGTCCCGCTGCGACTTCGCCGAGCAGGTGTCGGTCCGCCACGACGAGGGCCTGGCGCGGCCGGACCTGGTGGTCAACCTCGCCGGCGGGAAGCACGTGGTCGTGGACGCGAAGGTGCCGCTCGACGCGTTCCTCGACGCGACCGGCGCCGACTCCGACGAGACCCGCGACGCACACCTCGCCCGGCACGCTCGGCAGCTGCGGCAGCACGTCGACGCGCTGAGCGCGAAGGGCTACTGGCGTGCGCTCCCGGCGACCCCGGAGTTCGTGGTGCTGTTCGTTCCCGGCGAGTCGTTCCTGTCCGCGGCGCTCGAGGCTGAGCCGTCGCTGCTGGAGTACGCCGCCACCCGGCACGTCGTGCTCTCCACGCCGACGACGCTGATCGCACTGCTGCGCACGGTCGCCTACGCCTGGACCCAGGAGGCGCTCGCCGATAAGGCACGCGACATCCACGACCTCGGCCGCGAGCTCTACGACCGGATCGGCGTGATGGGCGGACACCTCGACAAGCTGGGCCGGTCGCTGACCGCTGCGGTGGGCAGCTACAACAAGGCGGTCGGCTCCCTGGAGACCCGCGTGCTGGTCTCGGCGCGCAAGTTCGCCGAGCTGGAGGTCGGTGACCGCGAGCTCGCCTCCCCGGCGCCGGTCTCCGAGGTGGCTCGGCCGCTCACCTCGGCGGAGCTGCTGGAGGCTGTCGCGGAGCGGCCGGGTCCGTTCGACGACCTGGCACTCGAGACACGCCCGGCGCGTCGCGCCCACGGTGCGTGAACGGCGCCCTAGTTTGGTGAGGTGAGCAACGGGCGCACGCTCTGGGAAGAGGGCCGGCAACCTGGACGCCAGGTCGTCGCCCGGGTTGTCCTGGGTTCACTCGCCGTGGTCGCCCTCGACCTGCTG
>DASSBE010000085.1:0-15572 GCA_035699065.1 Nocardioidaceae bacterium | reverse complement strand
TTGTGGGCGACCGATCTGCCCTGACTGCATGCGTCAGGCCGCCGTCGGCTTCCAGTGCCCGTCCTGCGTGGACGAAGGTCGCAAGTCCACGAGGTCGGGGCGTACGACGTACGGCGGGCAGGCGTCCTCGAACCCGGCGCGTACCTCACAGGTCCTGATCGGCCTCAACGCACTGGTGTGGCTGCTGATCACCGTCACCGGCGGCGCCGCCAGCGCCTGGGTCGACCGGCTCGCGCTGCTTCCGGTCGGCCGATGCGTCGCGCCGCAGGGAGGCCGGTTCCTCCCGGGCGCATCCGAGCAACAATGCCTCGCGCTTCCGAACCTCGATTGGCTCGACGGGGTGGCTGGCGGCGCCTACTGGCAGCTGGTCACCTCGATGTTTACCCATGTGAGCCTGATGCACATCGGCTTCAACATGTTGGCGCTGTGGTTCCTCGGGCCGCAGCTCGAGGCCGCGATCGGACGGACCAGGTTCCTCGCGCTCTACCTGCTGTCCGGACTCGCCGGCAGTGCCTCGGTGTACTGGCTGAGCGCTCCGCACAGCTCGACCGTGGGGGCGTCCGGCGCGATCTTCGGGCTGATGGGCGGCCTGCTGGTGATCGCGATCAAGCTCCGCGCCGACTACAGCCAGATCTTGATCTGGCTCGGCCTGAACGTGGTGCTGACCTTCGTCGGCCGCGGCTTCATCTCCTGGCAGGGCCACCTCGGTGGCCTGGTCGGCGGCGTGCTGATCGCGTTGGTGATCGCCTACGCCCCACGCCGGCAGCGGACCCTCTGGCAAGGCGTCGGTCTCGGCGCGCTCGCGGTCCTCGTGCTGCTCGCACTGGGCGTCCGCACACTGCTGCTGTCCTGACCACGCGCACGGGATATCCACATTGGGGATAAGTCCTGTGGACGAAATTACAGGCGTGTGATTCTGTCCACCTGCTTGTCCACACCTGTGGAGAAGTGGGCCGTCACTCCCAGCGGGTGGCGAACATGAAGCCGACCGCCATGAAGCCGATGCCGACCACCAAGTTGTACTGGTCGAGGTTCCGGATCACCGGGATCGGGCTGCCGGACCCGGCGATGTAGTAGACGACGATCCAGATCAGGCCGATCAGGAAGCAGCCCAGCATTCCGATCACGACGCCGCGGCCGCGGCCGAGCGGGGTCGCGGGGTGCGCGGCGGCGGACAGACCGATGAAGAGCAGGCCGAATCCGATCAGGAAGTTCCAGCGGCCGAGGTCACCCATCCAGGTCAGCTTGTCGCCGTCCTGCGCGACGTTGATGTAGACCGCCATCCAGGCGATGCCCACCACCGCGAGCAGAGCAGCGACGACGGTGCGCGCCAGTGAGGTGGCCGGTCCCTGGTCGCGCGAGAGCCGGCCCTGGGGTGCGGTCCCGCGGGTCTTGTTGCGGCTGGAGTCGGACACCTGTTCTCCTTGGTACTTCGTCTTTGGTCGTCGGCTAGCGTAGTCGGCGTCAGTCTTCCCCATGAAAGTGCGTCCGAGGTGTCCCCCACGCGATGAACGAGACGCAGCACCGCCGCTCGTCGTCCCAGGAGCGGGAGACGTGGAAGCAGCGTGTCGAGGCGGCGCTCGCACGACGTGCCCGCACGCGGGGGAACCGTTCGTGGAGCTGGCGGCTGCTCGCGCCGGTCGTGTTCCTGGCCGCGGGCGCCCTGTTCATCACCAGCGGTGTCAACGCCGACGGCACGGACCTGAGGGCAGGCAGGTACACCGACCTCGGCAGCGTGGTCGCGCAGCAGAAGAAGGAGACCGACCAGCGCCGAGCCGAGGTGGCCGCGCTCAGCGACGAGGTCAACCGGCTCTCCGCGCAGAAGGGTGACACCAGTGCGCAGACGGCGCAGGACACCGCCGACGCCCTGCGTGGTCCGGCCGGCCTGGTGCCGGTGAAGGGCCCGGGACTGAGCGTCACCCTCGACGACGCCCCGGAGGACGTCGACGTACCGCCCGAGATCGGCGTCAACGACCTCGTCGTGCACCAGCAGGACATCCAGGCCGTGGTGAACGCGATGTGGGCCGGGGGCGCCGAGGCGATGACGATCCAGGACCAGCGGGTGATCTCCACGACCGGCATCAAGTGCATCGGGAACACCGTGCAGCTGCACGGCGTGCCCTACGCCCCGCCGTACGTCATCACCGCCGTGGGCGACCCGGACGCGATGCTCACCAGCATCAACGAGAGCCCGTACATCGAGATCTACAAGCAGTACGTCGAGAAGGCCCAGCTCGGCTACGACGTCGAGGCGCACACCGAGGTGGAGCTGCCCGGCTACGAGGGGTCCCTGGACCTCAGCTACGCCAGGCCGGCCGGTGAAGGCGCCAGCCGGCCCGACGACAACGACATCTAGTCAGTCACTCGGTGGCGGCAGGGTCGGGGTGTCGTCCGTCGAGGGGCTCGACGGCGACGACTCCGGGGTCTCCGGGGTCTCCTCCTCGTCCGGCGTCTCGGTCGGGGTCGGCTCCTCCTCTTCCTCGTAGGTGGAGACCGTGATCACCACCGTCGTCCCGGCGGGCTGGTCGCTGAACGCCTCCGGGCTCTGCTTGAGCACGGTGCCCTTCTGGGCGCGGGTCTCGGAGTCGTGGGTGACGCTCACCTCGAACCCGGCCTTCCTCAGCACCTTGGTGGCCCGCTGCTCGGTCATCCCGAGCACGCTCGGCACCCGCTCGGGTCCGTCGGAGTAGTACAGCGTGACCAGGGAGCCGACCGACACGCTGGTCGCCGGCCGGGGCTCGCTGTTGATCACCAGGTTCTGCTCCTCGTCGGAGTCCTCCTCCACGAGCTTCACCTTGAGCCCGAGATCCTCGAGCTCGTTGCGTGCGCGGAACTTGTCGTCGCCGAGCACGTCGGGGACCACCACGTCCGGCTTCCCGGTGGAGAGCACGATGTCGACCGGGTCACCGGCCGGCAGGAACGCACCCGCCTCCGGGTCCTGCGCGACGACCTTGCCCTTGGGCACGTCCTCCGACGCCCGGCGCTCCACCTCACCCAGCGTGAGGTCCTCCTGGGTCAGCCGTTGGGCGGCCTCGGCCCGGCTCATGTTCAGCACGCTGGGCACCGACTGCTCCTCCGGGGCGGAGTTGAACAGCATCGGTCCGAAGATGGCGGCACCGATCAGCAGCGCCGCGACCAGGACCGCGAGGAGCACCAGCGGCCACCGCTTCTTCTTGTCCTCCTCGTCCGGCGCGGCAGCACCGAACATCGAGGTCTGCTGCGGCTCCTGCGCGGGCAGGAAGGCGGTGCCGTCGTCGACGGGTACGACGGGCGCCACCACCGGCTTGCCGGCCAGGAAACGCTCGATGTCCGCGCGCATCTCCGCGGCGCTCTGGTACCTGTCCTCGACTCGCTTGGCGAGCGACTTCATCACGATCGCGTCGACCTCGGGCGGCAGCTCCGGGTCCAGGCTGGACGGTGGCGAGGCCTGCTCCCGCACGTGCTGGTAGGCCACCGACACCGGGCTCTCACCGACGAACGGGGGCCGGCCGGTGAGCAGCTCGTAGAGCAGGCAGCCCGTGGAGTAGACGTCGCTGCGGGAGTCGACGGTCTCGCCTCGGGCCTGCTCGGGGGAGAGGTACTGCGCGGTGCCGACCACGGCCGCGGTCTGGGTCATCGTCGACGAGGAGTCGGCGACGGCCCGGGCGATGCCGAAGTCCATCACCTTGACGTCGCCGGAGGGGGTGAGCATCACGTTCGCCGGCTTGATGTCACGGTGGATGATGCAGGCGCGGTGGCTGTAGTCGAGCGCCGAGAGGATTCCCGAGGTGATCTCCAGCGCCCGCTCGGGCAGGATCTTGCGACCTTCCCGCAGGATCTCGCGCAACGTCCGCCCGGCGACGTACTCCATCACGATGTAGGGCTGTGCGACACCGTGGTCACCGGCACCACCGGCGGGGACGTCCTCCTCGCCGGTGTCGTAGACCGCGGCGATCGACGGGTGGTTCAGCGAGGCAGCCGACTGTGCCTCACGGCGGAACCGGGCCTGGAAGGTCGGGTCGCTCGCCAGGTCGGTGCGCAGCCGCTTGACCGCGACGACGCGGCCGAGCCGGAGGTCGGTGCCCTTGCGCACCTCGGCCATCCCGCCACGGCCCAGCAGCCCCCCGAGCTCATAGCGGCCGCCGATCCGGATCGGATCCTGTCCGTTGCTCATCGCTACTTGTTGCCTCTCGGTTTGCCGTGCATCTGTTCGAGGTCCGTGCGGACCGATGCGCCCGCTGCAGCCGTCACCGGTTGATCACCGCCTCCATCACCCGCTTGGCGATCGGTGCCGCCAGGCCACTTCCCGAGATCGCGTCGCGCTCGACGCCGGCGTCCTCCACCAGGACCGCGACGGCGACCTGCGGGTCGTCAGCGGGCGCGAAGGAGACGAACCAGGCGTACGGCGGACGTTCGGGCGAGCTCTGCGCGGTGCCTGTCTTCCCGGCGACCTTCATGCCCGGGATCTGCGCCGTGGTGGCCGTGCCCCGGTCGACCACCTCGATCATCATCTGGGTCAGGTCACGTGCCACCGAGGAGCTGACCGCGTTGCTGCGGTACGCCTCCGGGCTCGCCTTCTCCAGCGTCTCCAGGTCCGGTGAACGGACCTCGTCGACCAGGTAGGGCTTCATCACGGTGCCACCGTTGGCGATGCCCGCGGTGACCATCGCCATCTGCAGCGGGGTGGCGGCGACGTCGAACTGTCCGATCGCCGACAGCGCGGTCTGCGGCGCGTCGGGGTCCTCGGGGAAACGGCTCTCCACCTGGCCGTTGAGGTCGTCGAGGTACTTGTCCCCCCACCCGAACTTCTGTGCCTGCTCCCGGACGGTGTCCGCACCGAGCGTCATCCCGAGGTAGCCGAAGGAGACGTTGCAGGAGACCCGCAGCGCGTCGGTGAGCGTGATCTTCTTGCCGCCGCAGTCACTGCCGTTCTCGTTGACCAGGTCGGTGTCGGTCTGGGGCAGGTCGAGCCGGGTGCCGCCGGGCACGATGGAGTCGGGCTCGTACTGCCCGCTCGACAGGGCCGCCGCCGCGGTGACCAACTTGAACGTCGAACCGGGTGGGTAGACCTCCTGGATCGCCCGGTTGAGCCGTGGCCGGTCCGGGTCGCTCTCGAGCCGCTCCCAGGCCTGCTGCACCTTGCTCAGGTCGTGCGAGGCCAAGGCGTTGGGGTCGTACGACGGGGAGGACACCATCGCCTGGATCGCGCCGGTCGACGGGTCCAGTGCGACGACCGCTCCCTCGACGTTCCTGCCCAGGGCCCGTAGCCCGTCGTACGCCGCCTGCTGCGCCTTCGGGTCGACCGTCAAGGAGACGTCGCCGCCCTTGGGCTGGCTGTTGCCGAACAGGTCGACCACACGGTTCACGAACAGCCGTGGGTCGGAGCCGGACAAGATGTCGTTCTGGGTGAGCTCGATCGCGTTGCGCCCGTAGGTGTACGAGTAGTAGCCGGTGAGGTGGGCGTACCGCTTCGGCTGCGTGTAGACCCGCTGGAACTCGAACTCGTCGTCGACCGGCCTGCTCTCGGCGACCGAGTCGCCGCGCACCAGGATCGCGCCGCGTTCCCGGGAGAACTCCGCGTCGCGCACCCGCTTGTTGTCGTTGCGGGAGTTCAGGTCGTCGGCCTGGAGGTACTGCAGGTAGGTCGCGTTGACCAGCAGCGCGACGAACAACGCCATGCAGAAGATGGACATGGTCCGGATGGGCTTGTTCATCGAAGCATCACCACCTGGGTGGCGTCGTCGTCGGTGGGGCCGGACAGGTCGGGCAGCGGCCGCCGTGCCTGGTCGGAGATCCGTAGGAGCAGCGCGATGATCGCCCAGTTGGCGACCAGTGACGAGCCGCCGTAGGACATGAACGGGGTGGTCAGGCCGGTGAGCGGGATCAGCTTGGTGACCCCGCCGATGACCACGAACACCTGCAGCGCGAAGGTGACCGCGAGGCCGGTGGCGACCAGCTTGCCGAACGCGTCGCGGCAGACCAGGGCGGTGCGCAGACCGCGCTCGACGATCACGCCGTAGAGCAGGATCAGCGCCATCACCCCGGTGAGCCCGAGCTCCTCGCCCATCGCGGCGATGATGAAGTCGGAGTAGGAGAAGGGGATCAGCGTCGGGTCGCCCTGGCCCAGGCCGCGTCCGACCAGGCCGCCCCACGCCATGCCGTACATGCCCTGGATGATCTGGAAGGCGTTGTCGCTGTGGAACGGGTCGATCCAGGCGTCGACCCGCTCCTGCACGTGACCGAACAGCAGGTAGCCGACGTAGGAGCCGGCGGCGAACAGGGCGGTGCCGACGACCAGCCAACCTGGCCGTTCGGTGGCGACGTAGAGCATCACCAGGAACAGGCCGAAGAAGAGCAGCGACGAGCCGAGGTCGCGCTGGAAGACCAGTACGCCGAGGCTGACCAGCCACATGGCGAGGACCGGGCCGAGGTCGCGGCCGCGGGGGAAGTCGATGCCGGCGAACCGTTTCCCGGCCAGCGCGAGGGCGTCCCGGTGCAGGACGAGGTAGCCGGCGAAGAAGATCACCAGGCAGACCTTGGCGACCTCGCCGGGCTGGAAGCTCATCGGACCGACGTTGATCCAGATCCGGGCGCCGTGGATCTCGGTGCCGATCACCGGCAGCAGCGGCATGATCAGCAGCACCAGGGCGGCGAGGCCGGAGGTGTAGGTGAACGCCTGCAGCCGCCGGTGGTCACGGAGCACCACGAGCACGGCGATGAAGAGCACCACGCCGACCGTCATCCAGAGCAGCTGGTCGCGGGCGAAGGTCTGCGCGTCCTCGTTCTGGGCAAGGTTTGCGAGGTCGATCCGGTGGATCATCGCCAGGCCTACTCCGTTCAGCGCGGCCACGATCGGCAGCAGGACGGGGTCGGCGTACGGCGCGAAGATCCGCACCACGACGTGGCACACCAGGCAGAGTGCGGCCAGCCAGCCGCCGTAGCCCACGATGTCGGCCGGGACGTGACCTTCCACGCCGAGGCCGACCGCGGCGTAGCCACCCACACCGACGACCAGGCTGAGCACGAGCAGGAACAGCTCGGCACCGCGGCGCCGGCGGTGCACGAAGCCCATCAGCGGGTTTCCGCTTGTCAGCCGGCTGCTCATGAGGTCGCCTCGACGCAGTCCTCGCGCGGCTCGGCCGGTGAGGGAGAGGGAGAGGGGGTCGGGCTCGGGGAAGGCGAGGGCGAGGGGGAGGCCGATCGGCTGCGCTCCGCCTTCGGCTTGGCGGTGGTGCCCGACGGCTTCGGTGACGTGGAGGGCCGAGGGGAGGCGGACGGGGACGGGGACGGGGAAGGAGTCGGCTCCGGCTCCGGGCAGACCCGGACGAAGGTCTCCAGCCGAGAGACGATCTCCCGGGCGTCGGCGAGGTCGTCGGCGCTGATCCCGGCGCGCACCTGGTCGGCACGGAAGGCAGGGAGCGTGTCCAGGTCGATGCCGGTCTCCTCGTGGACGGAGCTGAGGTTCAGGCCGGGCAGGTCGGGCTCGAGGCCCTGGTAGATCGCGACGTTCTCGCCGTCCACCGCGACGTAGTACTGCTTCTGGCTCCAGTCGTAGGCCATCGTCCCGAGCAGCCAGAGCGCGAGCGCGGCGACCACCAGGAGCGCCACCCAGCGCAGCCACACGAACCGACGCGGGGGCCGGGGTGCGTAGCGAAGCTCCTCGGGGTCCACCGAGTCGGGGTCGCTGCCCGGCACCGGCTCGAGCTCGCCGGTGTCACCGCTGCGGTGCCCGCGGAAGAAGCTCTTGGACGTGGCCCCGGCCCGCCGGGGCTGCTCGGCCGCGGCGCCGACGAGCATCGGGCCGGTCGTGCCGGCGGCGGAGGTGTCCTCGTCGACGGCTGCCCCGGCCTCGACGACGTCGGCGACCACGCAGGTGACGTTGTCGGTGCTTCCGGCCTCGAGCGAGGCCCGGACCAGCTCGACCACCGCGTAGTCGACCGTGCCGGTGCGCAGGATGTCGGTGAGCCGGTCGCTGTCCAGCACGCCGGAGCAGCCGTCGCTGCACAGCAGGATCCGGTCGCCCGGTGCGAGCTCGATGAGGAACAGGTCCGGGTCGGTGTCGTGCACACCGTCGACCGCGCGCAGGATCAGGTTGCGGTGCGGGTGGACCCGGGACTCCTCCTCGGTGATCCGGCCCTCGTCGATCAGGCTCTGCACGAACGTGTGGTCCTTGGTGAGCTGGCTGAGCTCGCCGTCGCGCAGGAGGTAGCCACGGCTGTCGCCGACGTGACCCACACCGATCCGCTGGCCGTCGAAGAGAGCCGCGGTGACGGTGGTGCTGGTGCCCTCGAGCTCCGGGTCCTCGTCGACGAGCTCCGCGATCCGGTCGTGCGCGCGGTGGATCGCCCCGGCGACGGCCTCGAGCGGGTCCTCGGGCGCCGGGGCGTCGAGCCGGCGCAGGATCTGCACCGCCGTGCTGCTGGCGATGTCACCGCGCGCCGCGCCACCCACACCGTCCGCGATGACGAGGAGCCGCTCGCTCGCGAAACCGGAGTCCTGGTTGTCCTTGCGCACGCGCCCCACGTCGGAGAGCGCGGCATACCGGAGGCTCAGAGTCATCGGGTTCACCGGGGCCGGGCCCTACTTCCTCAGCTCGAGGGTGGTCTTGCCGATGCGTACCTGTGAGCCGAGCTGCAAGGTGGTGGGCTGGGAGAGCCGCTGGTTGCCGATGTAGGTGCCGTTGGTGGAGCCGAGGTCCTCGACGAACCACTGGTCGTCGGAGGAGGCGATCCGGGCGTGCCGGGTGGAGACGTAGTCGTCATCGAGCCGGATCTGGGCGTCGCTGCCGCGGCCGATCAGCAGTGGCGCGTCGTCGAGTGAGATCCGCTCACCCGCGTTCGCGCCGTCGACGATGGCGACGTGTGTCGGTGCCCCCCGTGGGCGGCGGGCCGGCTTGGGCCGGGTCTTGGCCGCCTGCCGCTGCGCGCGCCTCTCCGCGCGGGGAGTGGACTCGACCCGGGCGCCGAACATGTCGGAGCGGATCACCGAGATCGCCGAGAGCACGAAGATCCACAGGATCGCCAGGTAGGCGAACCGGATCAGCATCAGCGTCAGCTCAGACATCGGACCTGTCCTCGCGGCGGGCGACGAAGTGGATGGTCATCGTGGTGTTGCCGATCTTCACCGTCGCCCCGTCGTCGAGGGAGGCCTGCTCGACCCTGCTGCCGTTGACCTGCATGCCGTTGGTCGAGCCGAGGTCGACCGCGCTCACCTGCGGCAGCGGGTCGCCCGGGAAGACCCGGATCTCGGCGTGCCGCCGGGACACGCCGGGGTCGTTGATCTGCAGGTCGGCCTCGGTGCCCCGGCCGATCACGAGTCCGGGCGGGTCCAGCGGGTGCTTCATCCCGTTGACCTCGAGCACCACGCTCGCCCGTCGTACCGCCGTGTCCGTCACGCTGTGGTTCGCCGACGGCGTCACCTTGGCCAGCGCGGCGCTGCGCACCCGGAACCGGCCGGTGCCGAGCTCGTCGGTCTTGTCGAAGCTGATCGAGACCGGACCGGTGAACACGTAGCTCTGCTCGTGGGCGTGCTCGCGGAGCATGTCGGTGAGCTCCTCGGCCAGGGTGGAGCCGTACGGCGCGAGCCGCTCGTGGTCGGCAGCGGAGAGCTCCACGTGGAAGTTGTTGGGCACCAGGCGCCGGTTCCGGGACAGGATCTGCGCGGAGTTGTCGACCTCACGCTGCAGGGCAGCGGCGACCTCGACGGGCTGCACGGCACTACGGAAGGCGCGGGCGAAGGCCCCGGAGACCAGCTGCTCGAGCCGGTTCTCGAACCGTTGCAGCACTCCCATGCGGCCTCCTTCCTCACTTGTGCCCTGTTACCCCCGCGGACTCGGTGCGAACCCGTCATTCTGCATGACAACGACACCGGTGACATCTCCGGCTCCCTGGCATCGTATCGGGCGGCCCCAGTCGGTTTGGGGACCGTGGGCGTCGTGGGATAACCTGAGCGGGCTTCACGCGCGAGTGGCGGAATAGGCAGACGCGCACGGTTCAGGTCCGTGTGCCCGAAAGGGCGTGGGGGTTCAACTCCCCCCTCGCGCACCATCTCAGAACGAAATGAAGGCCGGTCACCCAGAGATGGGTGGCCGGCTCTTCTCGTTCCCGGCGGTCAGGAGGACACGGCGGCGCGCTCGGCCACGGACATGAGGATGCAGAACTCGTTGCCCTCGGGATCGGCCATCACCACCCAGCCGATTCCCGGACCATGGATGTCGCGTTTGTCGTCGATCTCGACCGCGCCGAGTCCCACCAGCCGGGTGACCTCCTCGTCGCGGGTGCCCTCCGAGGGCCGCAGGTCGAAGTGGATCCGGTTCTTGACCGACTTCTCCTCCGGCACCTCGATGAACAGGAGCACGTGGCTGCGGTCCGGCTTCTGGATCATGCACTCCTCGTGGCCGGGCTCGTTCGGGTCGCCGTCGATGTCGACGTACCCCAGCAGGCCCTTCCACCAGGTGGAGAGCTCGTAGGCGTTGCGGCAATCGACGCTGGTGTGCGAGATGAAAGACGTCATGGCCCAACCCTTCCACGCGCCGATCCCGGTAGTTTCACCGGCGCGATCCCGGTGCCTGTCCCGCGAACCTGGTGTTGCGCCGCAGTGGCGCCTATGACACCGAGGAGACCCTCATGACACAGCAACCGACTCGTGCCGCGGCACCTGCGCCGGCGAGGCAGCACGGCGAACCCGACACCGGCCGGCGGCCGTGGGCGACGCTGGGGCTGATGCTCCTGGCCCAGTTCATGGTGATCCTCGACGTCAGCGTCGTGAACGTCGCGCTGCCGAGCATCGGGTCGGCGCTGGACTTCACCAGCGGTGACTACCAGTGGGTGGTCAGCGCCTACGTGTTGTTCAGCGGCGGGCTGCTCCTGCTCGGCGGCCGGCTGGCGGACCTCGTCGACCGCCGCAGCATCTTCCTCGCCGGACTGGTGACCTTCACGCTCGCCTCGCTGGCCAGCGGACTGGCCGGCTCGGCGACCACGCTGATCGTGGCCCGGGCGGCCCAGGGGCTCGGTGCCGCGATGCTCACGCCGGCGGCCCTGTCGATCATCATGACGGCCTACACCGGCAAGCAACGTGCCGCCGCGCTCTCGGTCTGGGGCGCCATCGGCAGCACCGGCATCGCCGCCGGGGTGCTGTTCGGCGGCGTGCTGACCAGCGCGCTCGGCTGGCAGGCCGTGTTCTTCATCAACGTCCCGATCGGCGTCGCCGTCGCGGGCCTGACCCTGCGCATCGTGCCGGCCGGGGTGACCGCGTTGTCCGGCCTTCGCCGGCTCGACCTTCCCGGTGCCGCCACCGTGGTCAGCGGCCTGGTGGTGCTGGTCTACGCGATCGAGGGAACCAACACGCACGGCTGGGACTCGGCGCGCACCTGGTTCCTGCTCGCCCTGGGCGGTGCGCTACTTACCGCGTTCGCCGTGATCGAGCGGACCGTCGCCACACCGCTGGTGCCGCCGCACGCCTGGCGGATCCGCTCGCTGGTCTCCGGGTCGGCCGTGATGGCCGGAGTCACCGGCGTCGTCGTCGGCGTGATCTTCCTCAGCTCGCTCTACTTGCAGCGCGTCGTCGGATCCTCGGCGGTCGAGACCGGACTGCAGTTCCTTCCCCTCGCACTGGCGATCACGCTGGCCGCGATGGTCGCCTCCAAGCAGCTCGACCGGTTCGACCCACGCTCCATGATCGCGTTCGGCCTCGTGGTGATGGCGCTCGGTGCGTTCGTCATGGCACAGGCGGGAGGTACGTCGTACGCCTTCGACGTCCTTCCCGGCTTCCTGTTGATGGGCGCCGGTGTCGGCCCGATGTTCGTGGCGATCTCGGTGGTTGCGATGCGCGACGTGCCGCCGGCCCAGTCCGGGCTCGCCTCGGGCCTGATGATGACCGGTCACGAGGTCGGTGCCGCCCTCGGGGTCGCCGTCCTCACCGTCGTCGGCGGTGACCTGACCACGAGGGCCGGCCTGGTCGAGGCCTACCCGCGGTCCTTCACCGGCGTGATCGTGATCCTCGGTGCGCTGCTTGTCCTGACCCTGGCCGCTGTTCCCAAGCGGACAGCCGGCACCGCCGACCGGCCCGCGCTGCACCACTGAGCCGGGAAGGGGCCGGGGCCGGGGCGGTAACGTTCCTGCCCTGGCCCGTCCTGGAAGGAAACCGATGCGCACCGCACTGATCCTGATCGGTCTGCTGATGCTGGTCGTGGGCGGCGTCTGGACCCTCCAGGGACTCGGCTACCTCGAGGACAGCCCGATGACCGGTGAGCCGTTCTGGGCGACTGTGGGCCCGGTCGTCGCCGGGCTCGGCGTCGCGCTGGCGTGGGTCGCGTGGCGCGGTCCGGGCCGGAAGTAGCCGTCGCGGTTTCACCTGCCGCGCACGGGGAACCGACCGCGTCGTGAGCGAATCGAGTACGACGGGCAGGGCGGGTGTGCTTTTCGACGTCGACGGCACCCTGCTGGACACCAACTACCTGCACGTGCTGGCGTGGTGGCAGGCGTTTCGTGACACCGGGCACGACGGCGTCACGATGGCCGCCATCCACCGGGCGATCGGGATCGCCAGCGAGGGACTGGTCGAGCACCTCCTCGGGAAACCGGACCACAACGCCGTCGAGGCGCACTCCGAGCGGTATGCCGCCCTGCGCGAGCACGTCGTGCCGTTCCCGCGCACCGCCGACCTCGTGCAGGCGTGCGCGGCCGCCGGCCTCGTCGTGGTGCTCGCCACCAGCGGCAAGGAGGCCGACCTGGAGTGGATGCGGCCGGCGATCGGTGCCCAGGACAGCGTCGACGGTGCGACCACGGCGTCCGACGTGGAGCAGGCCAAGCCGGCGCCCGACCTGCTCTCGGTGGCCATGGAGCAGCACCGGCTCTCCGCCGAGCGCACCGTGGTCGTCGGCGACACCGTGTGGGACGTGGAGTCGGCCGAGCGTGCCGGCCTGCCGTGCATCGCGCTGACCTGCGGCGGGATCTCCCGCTCCGAGCTGCTCGCTGCTGGTGCGGTCGAGGTCTACGACGATCCTGTGGACCTGCTGGAGAGCTTCGCCGGCTCGCGGCTCGCACGGTTCTCCAGGCAGGCGGGTTGATCTTTGTTGCTCGATGTGCACCGCCCAGCAATTTGGCCCGGAGTGCCACGCCGGCTTGCTACCTTCACCGCAGGGATGGGCTCTGAAATCAACGGGTGCCTCACCAGAGGGACACGGACGGCCGGGGGGAACTGGCGACCGTGGGCGGTGGACGCGGCGTGGCAGATTCGCGCCGGGTCCACCGCACCTGTATAGACAACCACCATGAGCACCCCTCGGCGGGGTAGACCGCCCGGCCGCCTGGTCGATCCGACACCCTCCGACGGTGCCGCCTTCCACGGCGAGGTCCGGATCGGATGGTTGCTGCGCAGCTGGCGACTGGCCGCGGCGCCCGAGACCAGCGCGCGCAGCTTCGCCACGGTGCTGATCGGGCTGGGCCGGTCCGCGGACGCAAGCCGGGTCAGCCGCTGGGAGACCGGCCAGCTTCCCGCTCCGTTGGACGTGATCGGCGGCTACGAGCAGGCACTCGGCGTCGCGGAGGGATCGCTGGCCGCGCTCGCCGTGAGCACCCGGCGGCTGCCCGAGACCGTCGACGAGCAGCTGATCGGGCTGCCGACGCACCGGTTCTCCGTGCCTGACCTGGAGCACGCGCTAGACACCGTGGTCGATGGCTCGCCGACCGGCGCCGACTGGTTCCGGTTCGCGGTCCTCGTGGCCAGCCGTCCCGACCAGGTCACCCTCGCCATGTCGACATGGCGGTCGCTGACCACCGCCCTGGTGAAGCAGATCGGGCTGTCGATCGCGAACGCCTACATCACCCGGGTCGAGGCCGCCATCCTGCTGATGCACCATCCCCGCGCCAAGCGGGCGCTGGTGCAGGCCATCGGCGCCTACGTGATGCGACCCGACTCGCTGCTGGTGGTGGACCTGCTGGCGTTGCTCACCGAGATGGCGGACCCGCCGGCCAGTGACCTGGTGCTGCGGCTGCTGGAGCAGCAGCCGCCCGGGCCGGTCCTGAACGGCGCGGTGTGGGCGGCCTCCTCGAAGGTGACCCGGCGCCAGTTCTCCGGCGACGAGCTCGACCGGCTGGAACGGGCGGTGGCACGCCTGGTGCTGCGTGAGGGAGTGGAGGCCGGTGGCCTGTTCCACCGGCTCGCGGACCTGGTCGCGGTGCTGCCCGGCCCCGCCCGCGACCGGCTCGGGACCGCTGGCGAGAGCGGTCGGGGCTTGCCGCGGCCGGACCCGCAGAGTGCACAGCGGTGGGCGCTGTCGCAGGTGGGAACCGTGTGCGAGGCGCTGACCCAGCCCGACGAGTACGTCGACGACCCGTTGCTGGAACGACTCGTGGAGGAGGCGGTGTTCCACAGCAACGCGGAACGTCGCTTCCAGGCCGCGCTCACGATGGCGTTCTCCCCGCACCGAGAACGGCTGGCCTCCGCCTGTGCGGGACTCGTCGAGCAGCACCTGGACGGCACGCGGGTGCTCGAGCCGCTGTTGGCCGAACGCGTGATGCTGCTGCTCACCTTCTTCGGCACCGAGCACCAGCGGGCGCTGGTGCACCGGGTGATCCGGGACGGGCCGGCCAACCTGCTCGGCTCGGCCCTGCTCTCGGCTGCGCACCTACCGCCGACGGCGGACCGGCATGCCGTGGCGGAACCGCCTGCGGCGACGGGCCGGCCGGACCTTACGCCGATCATCACGGCTCGGATCCCGACGTGGCCCAGCCGGCAATGTACTGCGCCGGGATGACCGGACATCCCTGTCTGCAGGACCTGGCCGCCCGCACCGATCTTCCCGAGTGGGCGCAGCGGGCGGTGGTGTGGTGGCTCCGTGAGGGACCGGCCATCCATGAGCCCGCCGGCTCCACGGCGGCGGTTCCCGGGGACGAAGGTCCCGCTCCGCGGTGACGTTCGCACCTGTCCGCGTCCCCGGTAGCGCGCGATGCTGGAAGACGGATGACAGGGAGGATCCAAGATGTGTGAGCACTGCGGCTGCAGGGGCGTGGAGCCGATCGCCGACCTGATGGACGAGCACCTCGCGCTGCTCGAGCTCGGTGGCGCCGTACGCCGCAGCCTCGCCGACAACGATCGGGCGGCCGCGGCAAGCGCACTCGCCGAGCTCGAGCGGCAGCTGGGAAGCCACGTACGCCGTGAGGAGGCCGGTGTGTTTGCGGCCCTCAAGCAGCAGGGCGACTTCGTGGACGACGTGCTCGCGCTGGAGGGGGAGCACACAGACTTCGACTCCGCACTGGCCGGTCTCGACGTGGAGAACGCCCACTTCGACGACGTGGTGGAGCATCTGCTCGAGGAGCTGTCCGAGCACATCGACAAGGAGAACCTTGGGATCTTCCCGGTCGCCGTGGTCACCCTCGGCGCCACCGGCTGGGACATCGTCAGTCGCGCGCACGCCGATCCGGCCCTGCCCACAGCCGACGTGGCCTGATCCAGAAAGTTTCTCGATATTTCTTGTGGAGGGGCCTGGATCCGGGCGGAAAGTGTCGGCGGCCACTCATAGGTTGATCGGTATGAAGAGGTTGCCGGTCGATGAGCTTTCCGCGGAGCAGGTGCTCGCGCGGGTGGGCTCTAAT
>DASSBE010000084.1:0-31283 GCA_035699065.1 Nocardioidaceae bacterium | reverse complement strand
GATCTCGACCGGCACCGGCAGCGCGCCGCCCTCGATCAGGATCGCGAGGTCCTTGGCCTCCTCCGGCGTGAAGTCACCCGTGATCTGCGTGGAGCCACCGGGCATCCCGCCGCCACAGGCGATGTCCTGCACCACCTGCGGCGAGGAGATGATCTTCTTGTCCAGCACGATCGCGATCCGGCGCGACGGGTCGCCCATCGGCGCACAGGCCGCGTCCGCGGTCAGCTTCTTC
Organism: Nocardioidaceae bacterium; assembly: GCA_035699065.1. GTDB lineage: Bacteria > Actinomycetota > Actinomycetes > Propionibacteriales > Nocardioidaceae > Nocardioides_C. The sequence goes on along the minus strand of DASSBE010000084.1, from coordinate 31,051 downwards.
CACTGCGCACGGCCCTCCCCCTTGAAGTCGACCGTGACGAACCAGCCGGTGCCCTGTGACGGGTCGTTGCCCGGGTCGGAGCTCTCCACGTTGTCCCCCGGCACGGCGACCGGGCCGAGCAGCAGCGGCGTGCCGTCCTCGTCCGGGATCACCAGGTTGTCGGGGTTCTTGCGCTGCTTCGGAGTGGCGATCCCGACCACAGGGTGGAAGCTGAGCTGGGCGGTCTTGCCGATCACCTCGGCGGCCTTGCGGGGATCCTGCAGACCGGGGAGCTCGACGATGATCCGGTTCTCGCCGGCCCGGGCCAGCGTGGGCTCCGCGACGCCGAGCGCGTCGACCCGGCCCCGGAGCACCTCGAGGGTGCGGTCGGTCGCCTCGGCGTCCGCCTCCACCGTGGGCGAGTCGCTGGTCTCCAGCACGATCTGGGTGCCGCCGGACAGGTCCAGACCCAGCTTCGGCGCCGCCGTCAGCGCGATGGCGGCCGAGCCCGCGAGGATGAGCACGGCGAGGACGAGGCGGAACACGGCGGCGCGGGACATGGCGACAATAATGACCTGTGCCGACCGTCTGGCCTAAATCGGGGCAGACCGGCGCGTCGGGTGAGGCTCCGTCACAGCAGACCGGCGTCGTGCATGCACACCGCGATCTGGACCCTGTTGCTCGCGTCCAGCTTCGTGAAGATCCGGGACACGTGCGCCTTCACCGTCGACACGCTCATGTGCAGCTCCCCCGCGATCTCGGCGTTGGACCAGCCGCGGCCGATGCCGTGCGCGACCTCGAGCTCGCGATCGGTCAGCGTGCCGATCTGGTCACGGGCGTCGGTGGCCCTGCGGACCGAGTCGTTGTCGGTGAGGTGGCGGATCAGCTGTCCGGTCACACTGGGCGAGAGCATCGGCTGCCCGGCGGCCACCTTGCGGACCGCGTCCACGAGCTGCGGCGGTGGCGTGTCCTTGAGCAGGAACCCGCTGGCTCCGTGACCGAGGGCGCGTACGACGTAGTCGTCGGCGTCGAAGGTGGTCAGCACGATCACCTTGGCCGCCGTCTCCGCCGCCTGGATCGCCGCGGTCGCCTCCAGACCGTCCATCCGCGGCATCCGGATGTCCATCAGCACGACGTCGACGGGTGCTGCACCGCCGACCGCCTCCACCGCCTGCTGCCCGTCGGAGGCCTCACCGACCACCACGATGTCCTCCGCGCCGCCGAGGATCAGCGACAGCCCGGCACGCACCAGCGGGTCGTCGTCGACGACCAGGACGTTGATCATTGCGCCCACGGTAGCCAGGCCTCGAGCACGAACTCCCGGCCGTCGGACACCTCGTGCGTCAACGTGCCGCCGCTGAGGGCGGCCCGCTCCGCGAGTCCCACCAGGCCGAGACCCGACTCGGGTGCCGCGGTCGCGCGTTCCCCGACGCGGAGCGGGTTGCTGACCCGCACCAGCACTCCCGCCGACGGGTCGCCGCCGACGCTGACCCGCACCCGGGTGTCGGACGCGTGCTTGCGGGCGTTGGTGAGGCCCTCCTGCACGATCCGGTACACGGTGCGCCCGGTCTGCTCGGACAGGGTGGACCCCTTCAGGTCATCGGTGTAGGTCACGCTCATTCCCGCGCCGTTCGCCTCGGCGACCAGGTCGGGGATGTCGCGCCAGGTCGGCTGAGGCCGGTTCGGGGCGTCGCCGGCCGGGTCTCCGCGGAGCACGCCGAGCACCGTCCGTAGATCGGCAAGTGCCTGGTGCGCGTTGTCCTGGATCACCGCCGAGGCCTCCCGCACCTGATCCGGTGTCAGGTCGGTGCGGTAGGACAGGCCGCCGGCGTGCATCGCCACCAGCGACATCCGGTGCGCGAGCACGTCGTGCATCTCCCGGGCGATCACCGCGCGCTCGGTGGTACGCGCCTGCGCCACCCGGGACGCCTGCTCGGCCTCCGCGTCCTCGGCACGCTGCTTGAGCGTGGCGAGCAGCTCTCGACGGGACCCGATGTACATGCCGACCGCCACGGTGACGGCGATGATCAGCACCGTGGTCGCCGCCGGCACCGGCCACGGCCCGTTGTCGACCGGGTTGAGGGTCTCGAAGACCAGGCCCGCGACGACAGAGCCCACGAAGGCGGGGATGATCTCGTCCCACCGCCTGCGGGTCGCGAGCGAGGCGAGCACGATCGTCGCCGGCCCGGCGCAGGTGGCGGAGAAGAAGCTGCAGGCGATCACCAGCACGATCACCGCGATCGGCCGTCGCCTCCGGAAGTGCATGCCGACCAGGCAGGCCACGCCCGCGGCGAGGTCGACCCAGAACCAGCCGGCGTCGTGCGCCCACTGCCACTTCGCGAGCTCGAACCAGGCGAGGGCGCTGATCGCGATCGCGGCCAGGACCCGCCAGATGTGTCCCCACAGGTTCAGCGGAGGCTGGTAGTCGAGACGTTCGGGGGCGGGCACGAGCCCCAGCGTAGGGGCGGGCGCGGGTGACCTGCCACGGCCCGGGGTCCAGGCGCACCCCCTACTTTGGTCCATCCAGATGCAGCCTGAATCACGATGCGCAGGCCGGTGCCGAGCCGGGAGGCTGGGGCGCATGATCACAGTAGAAGGACTCTCGAAGAGCTACGGCGGCTATCTGGCCGTGGACGACGTCTCGTTCGTGTGCCGTCCGGGGGCCGTCACCGGCTTCCTCGGGCCCAACGGTGCCGGCAAGTCGACGACGATGCGGATCATCGCCGGTCTCACCCCCGCGACCAAGGGCGAGGCCACCGTCGGCGGCCAGCACTATCGCGACATCCCCAACCCGGCCACCCAGGTCGGTGTCCTCCTCGACGCCTCGGCGCAGCACGCCGGCCGGACCGGACGGGAGGTGCTCACCCTGGCCGCGATGACGATGGGGCTGCCGACCAAGCGGGTCGACGAGATGCTCGAGCGGGTCAGCCTGTCGCCGTCCGAGGCGAAGCGCCGGATCCGGAACTACTCGCTCGGCATGCGCCAGCGTCTCGGGATCGCGCACGCGCTGCTCGGTGACCCGCAGATCCTGATCCTCGACGAGCCTGCCAACGGCCTGGACCCCGCCGGGATCCACTGGATGCGCCGGCTGCTGCGCGACTACGCCGACCGCGGCGGCACCGTGCTGCTCTCCTCGCACCTGCTGCACGAGGTGGAGGTGATCGCCGACGAGCTGCTCGTGATCGGCCAGGGCAGGATCGTCGCCCGCGGCAGCAAGGCCGAGCTGCTGGCCGGCACCGGCACCTACGTGCGCGCCCTCGAGCCTGAACAGCTCACGAAGGTGCTCGACGGCGCCGGGATCGAGACCACGCCCGCGCACGACGGTGGCCTGCACACCGATGCCAGCGCCGTCGACGTCGGCCGGGCCGCCGCGAGCGCGGGTGTCGTGCTCGTCGAGCTGCGCACCGCCGACGGAGCCGGACTCGAGGACATGTTCCTCCAGCTGACCGCACAGACCCAGCGCGACGACGTCGCCCTCGAAGGAGCATCCGCATGAGTGTCGTCACCGAGACAGCAACGATCGACATGGAACAGCCCGGTGTCCCCATGTCGCGCCTGGTCCGGGTAGAGCTGCGCAAGACCTACGACACCCTCGCCGGGCGGTGGCTGCTCGGCGCGATCGTCGCCATCACCGCCCTGGTGATGGTGATCTTCCTGATCAACGCGGACGCCGACGAGCGGCTCTGGTCGAACTTCGTCGGGGTGACCGCCACGCCGCAGGGCATCCTGCTCCCGGTGCTCGGGATCCTGCTGGTCACCAGTGAGTGGTCACAGCGGACCGGGCTGGTGACGTTCACCCTCGAGCCGCGGCGCAGCCGGGTCGTCGTGGCCAAGGTCGGTGCGGCGCTGCTGCTCGGCGTCTTCGCGGTCACCGTCGCCCTGGTGGTTGCCGCGATCGGCACCGTGGCCAGCGGTGGCGAGTGGGACTTCGCCTGGTCGGGGATCGGCAAGTTCGTCCTCCTGCAGCTGATCAGTGTCCTGCAGGGACTGGCCTTCGGTCTGCTGATCCTGAACTCGGCCGCCGCGATCGTCGCCTACTTCATCCTGCCGACGTTGTTCAACATCCTGTCGTCGCTGTGGACAAAGATGAGCGACATCCAGCCGTGGGTCGACCTCGGCTTCTCCAGCCAGAAGCTGTTCGCCCAGCCTTCGATGTCGTCGGACGAGTGGTGGCAGCTCCTCAGCGGTTTCGCGATCTGGGTCGCCGCCCCTCTGGCGATCGGGGTCTGGAGGCTGCTGCGCGCCGAGCTGAAGTAGGACTTCGCGGCCCGGATGGCACAGGGGACCATCCGGGCCGCGGATCAGCCCGGAGTGAGCGTGAGGAAGCTCATCGCGGGCATCGGCAGCTCGAAGGAGACAGACAGCCGCCCGCTGTGGTCGGCCACCTCCGCGACCGGCGCCTCGAGCGGGTCGAGCCGGTCCGCCTCGCGCAGCTGCCGCCACTGCGCCGCATCCGGCCATGCCTGGTCCCCCTCGCGCAGCCGGCCCCAGACGGCGGCGATGTTCGAGTGCTCGGCGTCGACCCGGTCGTGGCTCACGGTGTACGACGTACCCGGTGCCAGCCCTTCGACGACGACGGTGACCGTCCGTGCGAGGGCCGCGGACCCGGAAGCCTTGGTCTGGTCCAGGGTCATGTTCCAGGCCAGCACGGCGACCTCACCGGACCCCTCGCGGGTGGCGAGCACCTCGACCAGCGACCCGGCACCGTCCCCGGACAACGTGACCGGGAGCCGCGTCGTGCCGAGCCGTTCCAGCAGCGCCAGCGCCCACCAGCGGGGCTTGCGAAGCTCGCCGACCGTGCGCAGCCCGAAGCCGCCGTGCAGCAGCTCGGGCGGCCGGCCCAGCTCCTCGAAGTGGTCCGAGACCACCCAGTAGGACAGCGCGTCGATCCGGCCCATCGCCGAGACCATCCCGCGCAGCAGGAAGACCCCGGCGAAGACCGCGTCACTGACCTCGTTGAAGTGCGTGGGGGTGACACCCCACTCGGTCCACCAGATCGGTGTCCCGCCCCGGCCGTAGCGTTCCAGGGAGGCGCGGAAGTCCAGCGGGGGGCTGCCGTAGGTGTGCGTGGAGACGAAGTCGAGGGCCGCGCCCGAGGCCTCCACGTGCGCCAGCAGCTCCTCGACCCATCCGCTAGCGGCCGAGGACGGGCCACCCACCCGCAGCCGGTCGTCGACGGCCCGGACAGCGGCCGCCGTGACGTCGTACATGGTCAGGTACTCCTCCGGCGTCCCGGACCAGAACACCTCCAGGTTGGCCTCGTTCCACACCTCGAACGACCAGTGGTCGACGACCTCCTCGACGCCGTACCGGTCGACCAGGTGCTGGGTCAGGTCCCGGACCAGGTCGTGCCAGCGGTCCCAGTCCTTCGGTGGGGAGATGATCGCGCCGTACTCGAACACCGTCTTCGACGGGTCCCGGGCGAGGTCGTGCGGCATGAAGGAGATCTCCACCACCGGGTAGAGGCCGAGCGCGCGGATGTGGTCGTAGACCCGGTCGACGCCGGTGAAGTCGTGCACCGGGGTCCCGTCGACCTCGCGGTAGACGCCGACGTCGTCGCCGAGGATCGCGTGCGCCCGCACCGCGCGCACCCCGAGCTCGTCGTGCGCGGCCGCGAGCGCGGAGCTGAGCTCGTCGCCGATCACCTGGCCACCGGTGGTCTCGGCGGACAGCGCGTGGGACAGGTGCTCGCTGCCGATCATCGGCCGCCACGGCCGGGGCAGCTCACCGAGGCTCGAGGCCGCGTCGACGTGGACCTCGACCGGGGACGCCTCGCCGGTCGGTGTGGACGCGGCCCGTTCCGACGGGGGACCCTGGACGGCGATGTCCGAGAGCGTGCTGACCGCGTACCACCGTCGCCGCCCCACGACGCCGGTGGTGTCGACGTAGGGCGGGTGCGGCACCGCGAGCACGTCGCGGCCCGCGTGGTCGAGCGGCTGGAGCTCGGCGTCGGCACTGTCGGCGAAGTAGACCTGGTAGCCGACCGCACCCGGTACGTCGTCCCAGTCCAGGGTGACCTGGGACCGGCCGGGCCGCGCCCGAAGTCCCGTCGGCGGGTCGAGCCGGGGCGCGCGTCCGGTGGTGGCCTGGCCGCTGCGGATGCCGATCCGGCGTTCCCAGTCGGTGCGTGCGTCGCTCATCGGGTCGTCTCCTGATTCAGTGTGCTGGGTGCGTAGCGCGGCGGCAGGTCGTCACCGAGGTCGGTCGCGAGCTCGTCGAGCAGGGCTCTCAGCCGGTGGAGGTCGCCGTCGTACGCCGGGTCGCCGGCCACGGAGTGCAGCTCGGCGGGATCACGCTCGAGGTCGAACAGCTCCCACTCGGGCGCCGTCTCCTGCTCCGAGGCGCCCGGCTGTCCGCAGCCGGAGCCGTAGTAGTGCACGAGCTTGCGGGTGCGGGTGCGTACCCCCCGGTGCGCGGCGACGTGGTGGCAGCCGTCGAGGTGCTCCCAGTAGCGGTAGTACGCCGCGGTCCGCCAGCCGACCTGTTCCGGGTCAGCGCCCTCGAGCAGTGGACGCATCGAGCGGCCCTGCATCCGTGGATGCGGCTCCACCCCGGCCAGGTCCAGGAAGGTCTGGGCGAAGTCGACGTTGAGCACCAGCGCGTCGGAGACCGTCCCGGCAGGGACCAGTCGCGGGTAGCGCACGACCAGTGGCATCTGCAGCGACTCGCGGTACATGAACCGCTTGTCGTACCAGCCGTGCTCGCCGAGGAAGAAGCCCTGGTCCGAGGTGTAGACGACGATCGTGTCCTCGGCCTGGCCGGTGGCGTCGAGATGGTCCAGCAGCCGGCCGACTCCTTCGTCGACGGCCACCACGCAGCGCAGGTAGTCGAGGAGGTACCGGCGGAACGCCCACCGGGCGTGGTCGTCCCCGGCCAGGTCCGCCGGCGCCGGCACCTTCAGGTCTTCGAGGGTCAGGTCGCGGGCGACCCGCATTCGGGCTTCCGTGGCGGCCGTAGAGCGGTCCTCGTAGTCGTCGAAGAACGTCTCCGGCACCGGGATCTCGGTGTCCTCGAAGAGCCTGGCGTGCCGGGGTGCCGGCTCCCAGGGACGGTGCGGCGCCTTGTGCTGGACCAGCAGGCACCACGGATCGCCCTGCCCCTCCACCTCCGCCAGCCAGTCGAGCGCGAGGTCGGTGATCAGGTCGGTCGCGTACCCCTCGCGCACGTGACTGGCGCCGTCCATGGTGAGGAACGCCGGATCGTGGTAGTCGCCCTGGTCCGGAAGCACCTCCCAGTGTTCGAAACCGGTCGGGTCGTGGATCCCGCCGTGCCCCAGATGCCACTTGCCGACCAACGCGGTCCGGTAGCCCGCCGCCTGCAGCAGCCCGGGGAAGGTCGGCTGCCGGGCATCGAACTCGGTCGACAGTGTGGTGACCCGGTTCAGGTGGTTGTAGGTCCCGGTCAGGATCGTGGCGCGGCTCGGTGAGCACAGCGAGTTCGTGCAGCCGCACTCGGCGAACCGGATGCCCTCCGCGGCGATCCGGTCGATCTGCGGTGTGACGTCGTGCGGCCCTGCGTAGCAGCCGACGGCGTTCGCCGCGTGGTCGTCGGCGACCACGAGCAGGATGTTCGGTCGGGTCACCGTGCTTCACGCGGCCCGGCGCTGAACTCCTCCATCTCCATCAACGGCCGCAGCTTGTCGCGCATCGGGCCCGGAGCGACGTAGCGCCGCATGTCGTCGTCGGCCAGTGCGTTGCCGAGCGCCGCCATGATCATCCCCTGGTCCAGCGCGAGGTAGCGCTTGGCGACCTGGCCGCTGCGGACGGCGACCGCGTCGTAGAAGCCACCGGGCCCGTACGCGTCGAAGTCGGCGCGGAGGTTGGCCAGGTTCGTCAGCGACGCCTGCGGCGCGTAACGCAGAGCCAGGAAGGACGCATGTGGCGTGACCACGCCGTCGCCGTACTCGGTGGGGGCAGGTGAGCCCGCACGGCAGCCCTCGAACGGTTGGTCGACGGTGGTGCGCTCCTGGTCGGAGGTGTAGCCCGGCCCGTCGAGGCCGAGCTGGTCGACGCCGTACTCACGGTAGCCGCCGGCCGGGTTGCTCGACGGGGAGAAGCCCCAGTACCCGTACCCGGCCTCGTCGAGGCCGTGCTCGATCTGGCCGCGCACGTACAACGGGTGGTTGATCCCCCACGACCGCGGTCCCCACGTCTCCTCCGGCACGAACAGCGGAACCATCAGTGCCTCGAACATGCTGCCGCCCCAGGTGGGCACGACGTCCATGTCGCGGTAGGGCAATGCTCCCTCGAACACGTCGACACCGAGGTAGGTCTTCCACTCTCCGACCGGCTTGGTCTCGGTCCACGCGTAGTCGCAGCTGTCGTTCGGGAACGTGCGGTAGGTCCCGAAGTAGTGCTCGCGCGGAATCTGTCCCGCAGCGATGCCCAGGTACGACGCCATCCGTGGCTCGGTGTTGAACGCGCCGTAGTGGTGCCCGGTGTACCAGACGTCGGGGCCTCGGTCGCGGTAGTTGCCCTTGACCGCGGACGGGTCGTGCGGGTCCTCGTCCCAGAAGCCGCCCCGGATCTGACCGCCGGGCGGGTTCTCGGCCGCGTTGTAGTAGAACCCGAAGTCCATCTGCTCGCGGATCGCGTCGGCGCGTCTTGCCAACGACGGGTCCGCGCGGCTGACCAGCAGCAGGGCGGTGGCCAGCCAGGCGTTGTCGACGCTGGACAGGAACGGCTTGACCACGCTGCCGTCCTCGGGCCAGGTGCGCAGCTTGGCGCCGGTGTGCGGGTCGTACCAGTTGTAGAACATGCCGCTGTCGTCGTGGCGGTCCAGGTCCGCCAGCGTGGCGATCGTGCGGCTCATCCGCTGGCGGGCCTGACCGCGGTTGACCAGGCCCAGGTCGCGGGCGACCACGGTGCTCCACAGGTAGGCGCCGATGTTGGTGGGGCTGGTGTAGTCGCTGCGCGTGGTCCGGTCCAGGTCACCCTCGATGTTGTCGGACGGCAGGCCGGTGACCGGGTCGGTCATTGCGACGAACGAGCGCCAGGTGTCACTTGCGTAGTGCCGCAGCGTCTGCCGCGTGTCCGCTGGTGCAGCGGCCTCCGGGGCGGCCGTGGCGGGCATCAGTGCTGCGCCGAGGGCGATCGTGGTGGCGGCGGCCAGCACGGCCAGCCTGGTGCGTCGTACTCTCATCTGCTCTCCCGAGATGGTCGGCTCATTTGATTCCGGTCATGGAGATGCCCTGCATGATGTGCCGCTGGAGCACGAGGAAGACGATGATCACGGGGACCACCACGACCACGGCGCCGGCGAGGAGCAGGCCGTACTGCGTCGCGTTCTGGCCGACCGAGTAGAGCGCCAGTGCGACGGGGAGCGTGTACTTGTCCTCGGTCTGGGCCACCACCAGCGGCCACAAGAAGTTGTTCCACGAGGTCAGGAACGTCAGGATCCCCAACGTCGCCAGGGCCGGACCGCACAGCGGCAGGATCACCGAGAAGAAGATCCGCAGCTCTCCCGCGCCGTCGATGCGGGCCGCCGCGATCAGCTCGTCGGGCAGCCCGGAGATGAACTGGCGCATCAGGAACACCCCGAACGGCCCGGCCAGGAACGGCAGGAACATCCCGGGCAGGGTGTTGGTCAGCCCGATGTTCGTGGTGAGGATGAACAGCGGCACGAAGGTGACCACGCCGGGAACCATCAGGGTCAGCAGCACCAGCCCGAACACCAGCCGTTTGCCGGGGAAGTCGAGCTTGGCCAGCGCGTAGCCGAGCATGGAGCCGAACATCACGTTGCCGACGGTGACCGCGAGCGCGATCAGGGTCGAGTTCATGAAGTACGTCGGGAAGTCCAGCCGGGTGAACAGGGACCGGTAGTTGTCGAGGGTGACCGTCTCCGGCCACCAGGTCGGCGGGACCGCCCGCACCTCCGCCTCGGGCTTCACCGAGGACAGCAGCATCCACACGAACGGGGTGATCATCACCACCAGGCCGACGACCAGCGCCACGTAGACCCAGCGGGTGCTTCCCTTGCGGCCCTGGTCGGTCTCTGTCGTCGCGCTCACCGGTCTCAGTCCTTGTTCCCGAACAGCTTGAACTGCACGAAGGTGAGCACCACGACCGCGAGGAACAGCAGGTAGCTGGCCGCGGCGGCGTAGCCGTAGTTGCCGAAGCTGAACTGGTCGTAGGTGAAGAAGGTCACCGACCGGGTGGCGTCGAGCGGACCGCCCTTGGTCATCACGAACGCCTCCTCGAAGAACTGCAGGTAACCGATGCTGGTGATCACCGCACCGAACAGCAGGGTCGGCCGCAGCATCGGCAACGTGATGTGGCGGAAGCTCTGCCAGGCGCCTGCGCCGTCGACCTCGGCTGCCTCCTTCACCTCGGTAGGCACCGTCTGCAGGCCGGCGAGGAAGATGATCATCAGCGTGCCGAGGTTCCGCCAGGACGACATCACCACGAGCGACGGAAGCGCGGTTGTGGTGCTGTCCAGCCAGGCCGGCCCGTCGACGCCGACCCAGGCGAGCACGGTGTTGACCAGCCCGCCGTCGGCACGCAGCAGGAACTTCCAGACCACCGAGACGGCGACGATGCTGGTGACGACGGGCAGGTAGTACCCGACCCGGAACAGGCCCTTGAGCCGGGTCACCCGGTTGAGCCCGACCGCCACCGCGAGGGCAAGCACCATCGTGAGCGGTACGCCGAGCACGACGTAGAGCCCGGTGTTGACCATCACCTTCTGGAACAGCGAGTCACCGAGCAGCTTGGTGTAGTTGTCGAGCCCGAGGAAGCTGACCGCGAAAGGCGAGCGCATGTCGGTGCTGCGGATGTCGGTGAAGCTCATCCCCAGGCTGGCCAGCACCGGTCCCGCGGTGAACACCAGGAACAGGGCCATGAACGGCACGGCCAGCACCCATGCGGCGATCGCCTGCTGCCGCCGCATGGGGTTGACGTGGCGGGACACCTCCGTGCTCATGCTCAGAGACCGGTGCCGATCGACTCGGCCTGGCTCTGCATGTCCTTGACCGCGTCCTTGACCGGGGTGGCGCCCTTGACCGCCTTCTCGACGTCGGAGTCGATCACCGCGGCGACCTGCTCCCAGGTCGGCACGGCCGGCGGGGCGAGCCCGCTCTCGAGCTGCTTGCCGAACACCTGCAGCTGCGGGTCGTCGGCCAGCTTGCCGGAGTCCCAGGCCGCCTTGACGGCGGGGAGGTCACCGAGCGTCTCGTACCACTTCTGCTGGACGTCGGGCTGGGTCATCCACTGCACCAGCTTCCAGGCCGAGTCGCGGTTGTCGGAGTCCTTGAACACCGCGAGGTCGCCGCCGCCGATGAACGAGGTGCCGGGCGCGGAGTCCTTGCCGGGCAGTGGAGCCAGGGAGTACTGGTCCTTGCTCACCCCGGCGTCCTCGACCAGGCCGGTGTGCCAGGGGCCGGAGACGAACGACCCGAACTTGCCGTCGGCGAAGCCGCTCTCCAGCTCACCGGGGTCGAGCACCCGCGTCGGGGACAAGCCGGCGTCGAAGAAGCTCTTGTAGTAGTCCAGCGCCTCGACCATCTCCGGGGAGTCGATGGTGTAGCTCGTGCCGGCGTCGTTGGTCACCTTCGCACCGTTGGACCACGCGAACGGCAGCATCGTCTGCCACGACCCGGTCTGCCCGGGCTGCAGGTTGATGCCGTACTCCGCGCCGGCCTTCTTCTCGAGGTCGGTCGCGAACGACGTGAGCTCGTCCCACGTCTGTGGCGCCTGGTCCCAGCCCGCTTTCTTCGCGAGATCCGAGCGGTAGTACAGGACGCGGGTCTCGACGTACCACGGGACGCCGTACGACGTGTCCCCGACGACCGTCGAGCCCCAGGCACCTTCGTAGAAGTCGCCTTCGTCGACCAGGCCCTCAGGCGTCGGGTCGAGGCCGCCGGCCTCGGCGAACTCGCCCATCCAGGTGGTGCCGATCAGGCTGACGTCGGGGGTCTCGCCGGCGGCGATCGCGTTGGCGATCTTGTCGTGCGCTGCCTCCCAGGGAACCGGGGTGACGTTGACGTCGACGTCGGGGTTGTCGGCCTCGAAGTCCTTCACGAAGGCTCCGAGCTTCTCGCCCTCGGTGCCCATCGCCCACACGTCGATGGTGCCGGTGGCGGCACTGTCGTCGACGGCCTTGCCGGCGCCGGGGCCCGGCCCCTCGCTCTCGGCGTCCCGGCCGCAGCCGGTCAGGACCAGGGCGGCGACGGCGAGCACGGCGATGGCGCCGGCCGACCTCGATGGCGATCTCTTCATGATGTTTCCTTCCGAGAGTTCCCGCAGCTGGTCCGCACGACCAGCTCGGTGGGTAGGACGTCGTGGCGTGGCTCCGTGCGGGAGCCGGTGATGATCTCGTCGAGCATCCGGGCGGCCCGCGCACCGAGCCCGCGCATCGGCTGACGCACTGTGGTCAGCCCTGCGTAGCGCGCGGCCATGATGTCGTCCCAGCCGGTCACGACGACGCGGCCCGGGACGTCGACCCCGTGGCTGCGCAGCTCGCCGAGCACACCGAGGGCGAGCTCGTCGTTTCCGCAGACGAACGCGTCCGGCAGCGCGCCGCTCATCGCGCGGGCGACTCCGGCACCGGCGGCCTCGTCGAACGTCGTCGTGGGTCGGTGCTCGATCCGCACGTCGGGGACCCGGGACGCCACCCGCTCGATCCCGGCCCAGCGTTCGCTCAGGTCCGGCGAGAGCCCGGGGTCACCGACCAGCACGAGGTGCCGGGCGCCCGAGTCGAGCACCTGCTCGGCCAGGGCGGTGGCGGTGTCGGTGTTGTCCGCCTTGACCGAGTCGATGCCGGCGATGTGCGGCCGTGCGAGCAGCACCGTCGGGACCCGCCGGGACAGCCGCTCGACGACCTCGTCGGGCACGGTGCGACCCATCACCACCAGCCCGTCGCACCGGTCGGCGATCTCCTCGACCATGGCCGGCGCGGCGGCGCGTCCGTGGGTAGACAGGATCAGCACCGAGCGGCCGAGCTCGGCCGCGACCGACTCGTAGCCGAGCACCACCTCGGCGTAGTACGGGCCGGACAGGTCGGGGAAGACGATCCCGTTCGCGGCGTGCCGCCGTTCGGCGAGGGACCGGCCGAGCCGGCTCGGCGTGAACTGCAGCTCGGCGACCGCCGTGTGCACCCGCTGCCGGGTGTCCGCGGCCACGTTCTCGTGCTCGCGCAGGACCCGCGAGACCGTGGCGATGGAGACGCCCGCTTGCCGGGCGACGTCGCGGATCGTGGGCCGCACCGCTCACCTCCCGAGATGTCAGCTGCGGTGATGTAACCGGTGTCTGTAACCGGTTACATCGTGTTACCTTGCTCGGGATGTGTGCCGCTGTCAACCCTTCTGCCCCGATTCGTTCCGCTGGTCCGGACCGGCGGGACCGGCTCCGTGCGCGGTCGGTCCAGCTGCTCCGGGAGGCCCAGCACCCGGACGGCGCGTGGCCGGCCGCGCCCGGGTTCGCGCCGTACCGCTACTCCTGGTTCCGGGACGGCTCGTTCATCGCAGAGGGCGCCTCGGCCGCGGGCCTTCGCGACGAGGCGACCCGGTTCCACCACTGGTGCGCGTCGGTGCTGCGCCGGGAACGTGCGGCGGTGGACCGGGTGGTCGCCGCACTGGCCGACGGGCGTGCGGTGCCGGACACCGACTACCTGCCGGCTCGCTACAACCTGGACGGCACCCGGCACGTGGACGACTGGTGGAACTTCCAGGTGGACGGCTACGGGACCTGGCTGTGGGCGCTGGAGCGGCATCTCGCCCGGGCGGGACACCCGGCCGAGCAGTTCGGGGACGCGATCGAGGTGGCGGTGCGCTACCTGCTGGCGACCGGACGCGACACCTGCCGGGACTGGTGGGAGGAGCACCGCGACCAGGTGCATGTCACCACGCTGGCCGGGGTCGCGGCGGGACTGCGGTCCGCCGTACGCCTCGGCACCCTGGCACCGGACCTCGCCGAGGCGGCATCCGCCTTCGCCGACGCCGCCGTCGGGGACATCCGCCGGCACGGCATCCGCGACGGTCACCTGGTGAAGTGGCTCGGCGGCCGAGACGTCGACGCGTCGCTGGTCGCGGTCGCCGCGCTGTACGACGTGTTCCCGGTGGACGACCCGCTGGTCACCGAGACGGTGCGCCAGATCGAGCGGCGGCTCGTCGACGGCGGTGTCCACCGGTACGAGGCCGACACCTTCTACGGCGGAGGCCAGTGGCCGGTGCTGGCGTGCCTGCTGGCCTGGCACCACGTTCGGGCGGGCGACCCGCAGCGAGCGGCCCAGCTGGTCGACTGGGTGGTCTCCGTCGCGGACGACGACCTGCTGCTCCCCGAGCAGACCGGGCCCCGCCGGGCACCGCAGGTCCTCGATGAGTGGCTCGAGCGCTGGGGGCCCAGCGCACATCCTCTGGTCTGGTCGCACGGCATGTTCCTCGCCGTGCCCGTCGGGCCGTAGCTCAGGCGTTCGCGGCCGAGGTGATGTAGGGCGTCAGCTCGCCGGCCAGGTTGGCGTGCACCCGTCCGTGCACCACCGTGCCCTCGCCGGTGTGCTCGAGGAAGTCGACCTCGCCGCTCTCGTGGATCTTGTTCAGCAGGTCGCCGCGCTCGTATGGCAGCAGCGCCTCGAACGCGATCCCCGGCCGGGGCAGCTCCGACTCGACGGCGACCAGCGCGTCGGCGATGCCTTCACCGGTCTTCGCCGAGACCACCACCGAGTGCGGCTCGGCACGCTTGAGCCGCGCGAGCACCATCGGGTCGGCGGCGTCGGCCTTGTTGATCACCACCAGCTCGGGCACCTTGTCGGCGCCGATCTCCGCGAACACCTCACGCACCGCGGCGAGCTGTCCCTCGGGGTCGGCGTGCGCTCCGTCGACGACGTGCAGGATCAGGTCGGAGTCGGCGACCTCCTCCAGCGTCGAGCGGAAGGCCTCGACGAGCTGGTGCGGCAGGTGCCGCACGAACCCGACGGTGTCCGACATCGTGTAGACCCGGCCGTCGGAGGTCGTGGTCTTGCGGGTGGTCGGGTCCAGGGTCGCGAACAGGGAGTCCTCGACCAGCACCCCGGCCTTCGTCAGCCGGTTCAGCAGCGACGACTTCCCCGCGTTCGTGTAGCCGGCGATGGCCACGGACGGCACCTCGTGCCGCTTGCGTTCGGCCCGCTTGGTGTCGCGGGTGGTGCGCATGTGCGCGAGCTCGCGCCGCAGCTTGGCGATCTTGGTGTTGATCCGGCGACGGTCGGTCTCGAGCTTGGTCTCGCCAGGTCCACGGCCACCGATGCCGCCCCCCTGGGAACCGACCCGGCCACCGGCCTGGCGCGACAGGTTGCCACCCCAGCCGCGCAGCCGCTGCTTCATGTAGTTCAGCTGGGCGAGCTCGACCTGGGCCTGGCCCTCCCGGGACTTGGCGTGCTGGGCGAAGATGTCGAGGATCAGCGCGGTCCGGTCGACGACCTTGACCTTGATCTTGTCCTCGAGGTTCCTCAGCTGGGAGGGCGCGAGCTCGCCGTCCACGATCACGGTGTCGGCGCCGGTGGCCTGCACGATCTCGCGCAGTCCGTCGACCTTGCCGCGGCCGATGTAGGTGGCCGGGTCGGGCTTCTGCCGGCGCTGGAAGAACGCGTCGAGCACCTCGGAGCCGGCGGTCTCGGCGAGCAGGGCCAGCTCGGCCATCGAGTTCTCGGCGTCCTCGACCGAGCCCTCGGTCCACACCCCGACGAGCACGACCCGCTCCAGGCGGAGCTGGCGGTACTCGACCTCGGTGATGTCCTCGAGCTCGGTGGACAGGCCCGCGACGCGACGCAGCGCGTGGCGCTCGGCGAGGTCCATCTCGCCGCTCGACTCCTCGGGATCCGCGCCCCAGCCTTCGGTCTGCTCGAGCTCGTCGTCGAGGTCGAAGTCCTCGGGCTCGTCGGCCGGTGCGTCGACGGGACGGATCGGGTCGGGTTCTTGGTAAGCGTGCTGAGAGTCAGTCATATCCACCATTGGGAACATCGGTCACTCCGGAAATGTTCCGGAGAGCGCCCAGGAGCGCACCCTGTGATGCTTGCACGGCTACGCACCCGCCGCGAACGAATTTGAGACCTGCCCCTCGGCCACGATCACCGCCGGCCCGGTCAGCAGCACGTGACCGTCCTCGCGCCAGGTCACCTGCAGCACCCCGCCAGGCACGTCCACCCGGTACCTCGTCTCCCCGTTGAGCCGCGAGCTCTTCGGTGTTGAGTCGCCTTTTCGGTGTTGAGTCATGGGGTTTTCGGCGATCGCGGCCGCGACCATCACCGCGCAGGCGCCCGTGCCGCACGACCTGGTCTCGCCCGAGCCGCGTTCGTGGACCCGCATCGCGACATGGCGCTCCCCCCGCCGTACGACGAACTCGACGTTCACGCCGTGCGGGAAGACACCACGGTCGTACGACGGCTCGTCGTGCAACGGGCCGGCCTCGTCGAGGGAGTCGACGAACACCACGGCATGCGGGTTGCCCATGCTGATCTGCGTGGCCGGCCAGCGGCGCTCCCCCACCCCGACCTTGGTCTCGGCGAGGATCTCGGGCGAGCCCATGTCCACGGTGACCTGCCCGTCCTCGGAAAAGGTGAGCACCTTGATCCCCGCCCGGGTGCCGATCTTCAGCGGCGCGGAGGTCGGCACGCCCTCGTGGTCGGCCAGGTAGCGCGCGAAGACCCGGACACCGTTGCCGCACATCTCCGCGAACGAGCCGTCGGAGTTGCGGTAGTCCATGAACCACGCGGCCTCGCCACGGGCGGCGACCGCAGCCGGGTCGTCGTACGCCTCGCACCGGACCGCGCGCATCACGCCGTCCCCGCCGATCCCGGCGCGCCGGTCGCAGAGCGCGGCGACCAGGCCGGGGGCGAGCGGACCGTGCACGGTCCCGTCGGGGTCCGGCAGCAGCACGAAGTCGTTCTCGGTGCCGTGACCCTTGAGGAACAAGAAGGTGTCGCTCACCCCACCAGGCTACTCGGCGGGCCGCTGCGGGCGTGGCTGACGAAAACTGTCGGAGCCGTCTGGCAACGTTCTGGGCATGGACAACGGATCGGACATCTTGATGCTCAGCGGGGTCGTCGCCCACTGCGCCGACTGCTCTGACGAACGGATCTTCGTGCCGGTCGAGGACGGATGCGACTTCGACGGCTGCGAGTTCTGCTGCACGACCTGCGACGCCGCGGTGTTCCTGCTCGAGGTGCTCGACAACACCGGTACGCCGCACCGCGCGGTCGCCTGACGCCCGCCCCACGTTTCACGGGGTGGATAGGTTGGCGCCATGCCCCCGGCCGACCGCGCTGCCCCACTGCTGCGCGTGCGCGGACTGCGCCGACGCTACGGCGACGTCGACGTCTTCACCGATCTCAGCTTCGACCTGTCCGCGGGCCGGGCGCTCGCCCTGGTCGGACCGAACGGGTCCGGCAAGTCGACCGCGCTTCGCTGCATCACCGGCGTGGAACGGCCGACCAGCGGCACCGTCGAGCTGGCCGGGACGCCTGTCGACGAACGCTCACCGCAGATCCGTCGGGATCTCGCCGTGGTGCTGGACGACCTGGACTTCTTCCCCGACCTGAGCGTGGTCGAGCACCTCGACCTGTTCGCCCGCGCCCACCGCGTGCAGGACGCGGACGAACTGGTGGACGCCGTGCTGGCCGACGTCGGCCTGATGCCGCAGGCCGCTCAGCTGCCTGGCACCTTGTCCTCGGGGCAGGGCCGGCGTCTGGCACTGGCCAGTGCGTTCGTGCGACCGCGGCGCCTGCTGGTGCTCGATGAGCCGGAGCAGCGCCTCGACCGCAATGGTCTGGACTGGCTGGCCGGACGCCTGAACGCCGAGAAGGCGCAAGGCCTCGGCGTGCTGCTGGCCAGCCACGACGCCACCCTCGTGGAGCGGGTCGCCGACGACGTGCTGGATCTCGGAGGCGCCGGCTGATGGGTGCCGCCGGCGGAGGCGCTGTCGACGTCGGCGCTGCCGGAGGCGAGGTACGTGCGCTGCGCCGACAGATCCGGGAGTGGCGCCGGGGCCGGGCGGACACCCGGCTGGTCGACGCACTCTCCGACGCCTACATCGCTGTCTTCGCGACCGTCATGCTCGGGTCGATGGCGGTCAACGTCGTCCGGCATGCCCGGATGGCGGCCACCTCGGTGTGCGTGACCGAGGCCTGCTCCAACGCCCGCAGCGTGCTGCCGTGGGTGTTCGCCGGGGGTGTGGTCACCGTGACGCTCGTGATCGCACGGACCTTCGGACCGCTGTTGGTCTCCCCCGCCGAGGCGGCGTGGCTGTTGTCTGCACCGGTGGACCGGGCCTCGTTGCTCCGCCCACGGCTGGCGTTCGCCGCGGCGCTGGCGGTGGGCGCCGGCGTCCTGCTCGGGGCGCTGCTGTTCACGTTGGGCGGGTTCGCCGCAGCACCGGTCGCCGGGTTCACCGCGGCGCTTGCGGCCGCCTGTCTGGCTGCGGTGGCGTTCGCCGTCCTCGGCCAGGCCCATGGTCCACGCATGGGAAGGGTGGCCACGTGGGCGTCGGGCGCCGCAGTCTGGGCCGGCCTGCTCCTGCTCGCCACCGATGTGCTGTCCGCGCGGCTGTCGCCTGCCCAGCAGCTGCGACCGGTGATGACGCTGCCGGTGGTCGCGCTGTGGCTGCTGGCTGCCGGCTTGTGCGTCCGGGCGGTGGCAGCTCTTCCTCGGTTGCACCGTGACCGGCTCACCCCGGGCGGCTCGCTGCTACCGAGCCTGTCCGGGGCGCTGGCCGGCCTCGACCTCGCGCTGATGTACGACATCGTGCTGTCCAGCCGCTGGCGGGCACGCGCCACCGTGCGGCCGGTCCGCGGCGGCCCGGGCGGAGCGTGGGCGCTGGTCTGGCGAGACCTGGTCCGGCTGCGCCGTTCGGCCGGGCCGCTGGTGCTCCTGACCGCCTCGCTGGTGGTGCCCTACGTCGCCGCGACCCTCGGCCTGGGAGTCGCCGTTCCGGCGGTGGCGGCACTCACCGCGTTCGTGTCCGGCCTCGGTCTCTGTTCCGGGCTGCGCGTCCTGGCGCGCACCCCGGGACTGATCCGGTGCCTGCCGATGTCGGCGACCGCGGTCCGCTCGGCGGGTCTCGTGGTGCCCGGCGCGGTCCTGCTCGGCTGGGGCTTCGCGTGCGCGCCGGCGATCCACCGCGCGATGCCTCCGGTCTCCTGGGCGGAGTCCCTGGCAGTAGGTGCCGCGGTCGGACTGGGAGCGGTCGCCGCGGTCGCACGCTGGGTCACCGCGGCGCCGCCGGACTACTCACGGCCGCTGGTGTCTTCGCCCGCCGGCGCGATCCCGACCACGTTGATCGGCAGCGTCGCCCGCGGGCTCGACGTGCTGCTGCTCGTCACCGCGCCCCTGCTGCTAGCGCGGCCGGGACCCGGAGCGCTCGCGTCAGTCGTGCTCGCCGGGATCGTCCTCGCCGTCCTGCTGGGCCGCACGCAGGGACGCTCGCAGAACCGGGCCTAGGGTCGGCCTAGGGTCGCGGTGACACCACCAGGGCCGATCCACCACCGCGGCGTACCGGCTCGGACACCGCTGTCAGCCGGCCGTCGTCACCGAACTCGATCGCGGTGGCCGCACCGATCTCGGGTGTCTCGGTGAACGTGTGGCCGTACCCACCCAGCGCGTCGCCGTAGGCGTCGACGAACGCCGGCTCGGCGGTCACCGACGAACTGTTGCGCTCCGAGGCGCGCGGGGCCGCGATCGCCTCTTCGATGCTCATCGCCCGGTCGATCCGGTTGAACAGCATCTGCGACACCGTGGTGATGATCGTCGACCCGCCCGGGGAGCCGAGCGCCACGAACGGCTCACCGTCCTCGAGCACGATCGTCGGGGACATCGACGAACGAGGACGCTTGTTGCCCTCGATCCGGTTCGGGTCGTCGGCCACCCACTCGTCGGAGAAGTCGGTGAGCTCGTTGTTCAGCAGGAACCCGCGCCCCGGCACGAGGATGCCCGAGCCGCCGATCTGCTCGATGGTCAGCGTGTACTCCACGACGTTGCCCCACCGGTCGGAGACGGTCAGGTTCGTGGTCGACACGCTCTCGGTGTCGCTCGCGGTGGTCCCGGCCGTGTCGTCGGCGCCGTCGCAGTCGGTTTCGTAGCTGCCGTCGGCCTCACCGGCGGCGACCGGCTTGGGGACGGCGTGCTCGGTGTCGACCTCGCAGGCGCGCTCGGCCGCGAATTCGTCGGAGAGCAGCTGCTCGAGCGGGACGTCGACGAACGCCGTGTCACCCAGATACTTCGCCCGGTCGGCGTAGGCCAGTGCGCTCGACTCCAGGTAGTCGTGCAACGCCTGGATCTCGTCGTCGGCGGGCGTCTTCTCGACCTGCTCCAGGATGTTCAACGACTCCGCGATCGTCGATCCGCCCGAGGAGGACGGCGCCATCCCGTAGATGTCGTAGCCGCGGTAGTCCGCGTGCGTCGGGTCCTGGAGCAGGGCCTGGTAGGCGGCCAGGTCCGCGGTGGTCATGTATCCGGGCGGGATCGGCAGGTCACCGGTGTCGTCCGAGACCGGCGGGTCGGTCACCGCGTCGACGATCTCCTCGGCCAGCCGGCCCTCGTAGAACACGTCCGTGCCGTGCTTCGCGATCTGCCGGTACGTCGCGGCAAGATCCTTGTTCTTGAACACCGAGCCGGTCGCCGGAGCCTCGCCGCCGGGCAGGTAGAGGTCGGCGGTGGCCGTGAACGCCTTGAACCGGTCCGCGTTCTCCTCGACCTGGGTCCGGAACGTGTCGTCGACCACGAACCCGCGCCGCGCCAGCCGGGTCGCCGGCTTGAACGCATCCGCCAGGTCCGTCGTACCCCACTCCTCGAGCGCGGTCTCCCAGGTGGCAAGCGTGCCCGGGACGCCGACCGAGACCCCACTGGTGACCCGCTCCGGACTGAAGCGGTAGGGCTCACCGGGATTGTCCGGGTCCATGAACGCGTCGTGCGGCATCGCGGCAGGCGCGGTCTCGCGGCCGTCGATCGTGTGCACCTCGCCGGTCTGGGCGTCGTAGTAGACGAAGTAGCCACCGCCGCCGATGCCCGAGCTGAACGGCTCGGTGACCCCGAGCGCGGCAGCCGTGGCGACGGCCGCGTCGACCGCGTTGCCGCCGTTCTTCAGCACGTCGATGCCGATCTTGGACGCCTCCGGGTCCACGGACGTGACCGCGCCCCCGTAGCCGGTGCTCGTCGGTGTCTTGGTCGGATAGCGCGGGTCCGCCTGCGCGGTGCCGACAAGAGCGCCGGCCAGGACGGTGGCGCCGGCGGCGACGAGGGCGGCGGAGCGCGCGAGGCGAGTGTGACGTGACATGAGTTCCTCCCGAAGACAACGACGCTGCCCCCTACCCGCTGTGCGCCGGGTCACACATCACCCGCGAAATCCGCGGCACGAGCTGGGGCCACGCTGACTCAGGCGCCGACCGCGGCCAGCGCGTGCGCGGTCCGGTCCGGGTCGTCCCAACCCACCCAGGTGATGCGGCGGTCCTTGCGGAACCAGCTGTCCTGGCGCCGCGCGAACCGGCGGGTGCCGGCGATGGTCTGCTCCCGGGCCTCATCGTCGGTGATCTCGCCGTCGAGATAGGACAACACCTGCTGGTAGCCCAGGGCACGGTTCGCGGTGCGGCCCTCTCGTAGGCCACGCTGAGCCAGCCGCCGTACCTCCTCGACGAACCCGTGCTCCCACATCCGCTGGACGCGGAGCGCGATCCGCTCGTCGAGCACCGGCCGGGCGATGTCCACCCCCACCTGGTGCACGTGGTCGTAGTAGTAGGTCCGCTCGGGGAGGGTGGCGGTGAACGGACGGCCGGTGATCGCGATGACCTCCAGCGCGCGGACGATCCGCCGGCCGTTGGCGGGGACGATCCGCGCTGCCGCCTCTGCATCGACGGTGGCGAGCCGCCGGTGAAGCGCCTCAGGTCCGACCTCCGCGAGGTCCTGCTCGAGCTGCGCGCGTACGGCGGGGTCGGTCCCGGGAAACTCGAACCGGTCCAGGACACCGCGGGTGTAGAGCGCGGACCCGCCCACCAGCACCGGGGAGACGCCGCGCGACCGGCAGTCGTCGATCACCTCACGGGCCCAGGCCTGGAACTGCGCGACGGTGGCCGGCTCGGTGACCTCGAGCATGTCGAGCAGGTGGTGCGGGATCCCGCGCCGTTCGGCCACGGGCAGCTTCGCGGTCCCGATGTCCATCCCACGGTAGACCTGCATCGCGTCGGTGTTCACCACCTCCCCGCCGAGCCGCTCGGCGAGCTCGAGCGACAGTTCGCTCTTGCCGGCCGCGGTCGGGCCGACCACGGCCACGATCGGCACCATTGCATCTGCTCGGGTCATGGAGGAGAGTCTGGCAAACCTGGCCACGGACAAATCGGACGCTCGGGGTGCGGAGGCCCGGTTTCGGTCGCGGTCGTGCGGGTACGTCTCCTGCTGACGGAGCCTGCACGGCCGTGTCCGGCTCTCCGGGGACCGACCGTGCGGCCGAGACGAAGCGAGGTAGCAGCATGGCAGTCGGCGAAGACGTCCGACCTGACACGGACACTCCGGGCGGGCCGGCGAACCCCCGCGGTCCCGCGGGGATCGACGCTCCGCAACCGCCGGGCGGCCCGCAACGCGCCGACGCCCCCGCGGCGACGACCACGCCCACCCCGTCGCCGCCGGCGGCACCCACCCGGCCGATCGACCCGGAGGACCCCGACGAGCCGGCCGAGCCGAGCCCGACGCCGGCCGAGCCGTACCCCGCCACAGAGCCGGAGACCGAGCCGGCCCCCGTCGGCTCCAGCACACCGGACGCCCCTCTCGAGCCGGGCTCGCCCAAGGATCCCGGCGGCCCCGGCGAGCCGGTGGAACCGCCGCAGCCCGAGGTCGTGCCGAGCAGTACGCCGGACGGGCCGGGCACCGTCCCCGCACCCACGACTCCCGAGGGCGAGCCCGGCCCCGATCCGGTCGAGAACGCCGCCACGTCGCTGGGTGAGCCGTCCGACTCCTCGGGGAATGAGGGCACCACGACGGGGTAAGGGACCAGTACGCCACCAGGTGAGGAGGGGCCGCACCATGAGCCAGTTCGGGACCGAACGCACCCAGGACGACCCGATCGAGGACACCACGCTCGTCGGGGACGAGACTCCGGGCGAGTACGAGCCCACCGAGCAGACCGGGGGCGAGTCCCTCGACACCGGCGTCGTCTACGACAGCACCGGTGAGCCGGAGAAGACGCCGAACGACGTCGAGATCGCGGTCGAGGTCGCCGAGGCGGAGGAGGAGACGGTGTGAGCGAGACGGATCCGCAGGACTCCAACCCCAACGCCACCGGACCGGAGGGTCTCCAGGGCGAGATGGGAATCAGCAGCGAGCGCACCGGCCCTAGGGGCGGCAGCGACCCCCTCGACGAGGGCATCCAGGGCACCGGCACCCACGGATCAGCCGCCGGGAACACGGAGGGCACCATGAGCACCGAACGCCAGCACCCCGACGAACCGGCCGAGGGCCGCACCGACATCGACGAGCCCGGCGCCGACAGCGCCCCGAGCCCGGACGGACCCGAGATGGACGCCACCCAGCAGCAGGCCACGCAGGAGTGGCGCGACGACCAGCCGCCTGTCGACCAGGCCACCAGCACCGACACCGAGGCCGCCGACGACGAGCCGTCGGTCGACCGCACCGTCGGCGAGGACAACACAGCCGAGGTGCCGAGCCAGGACTTCGACCGGACCAAGAATCCGGGGCACTCACACGGCTGAGTCCGACCAGGACCCTCCGAAGAAGCCGCGGCCTCCGCAACCGGGCCGCGGCTTCGCCCTGTCGGCCGGGTCCTAGGGTGGCGGCCATGACCGACCGCTTCGTCGTGGTGCCCGCCGCCTACGTCCTGTTCCTGCGACCCGCCACCGGCCCGGACCCGGCCGCGGAGCGGGAGGTGCTGCTCCAGCTCCGGCAGGGCACCGGCTACATGGACGGCTACTGGGCCACCGGCGCGGCGGGTCACGTGGAGAAGGGCGAGTCGGTCTACGAGGCCGCGGCACGTGAGGCGGCCGAGGAGCTCGACGTCCATGACATCGACCTGACCCCGCTGTGCGCCATGCAACGCACCGGCACCGGCCTGCCCATCGACGAGCGGGTGGACTACTTCTTCGCGGCGGCCTCCTGGTCCGGGGAGCCCCGGATCGTCGAGCCGGACAAGTGCGCGGACCTGCGATGGTTCGGCCTGGACGACCTCCCGGCGTCCGTCGTACCGCATGAACGGAAGGTGCTCGAGCTGATCCGGGCGGGCGACGTACCCCCGATCCTCACGCACGGTTTCTGACCCGCTCGCGGGCCGGGGTCGCTCGCTGCGGGCATGCTGCGGGCCGCGCCGGGTACGCGTGCGGTGACGACCTCGGAAGGAGGGCTCATGACTGCGACCGCGCAGATGCTCGAGACCTACCCGCGTGACCTCGGCGACGTCGACCGGGCCACGCTCCAGCGATGCATCGAGGCGTGCGTCGAGTGCGCGCAGGTGTGTACGGCCTGCGCGGACGCGTGCCTGAGCGAGGAGATGGTGTCCGGGCTCACCAAGTGCATCCGCACCGACCTCGACTGCGCCGACATCTGCGACACGACGTCACGGGTGCTCTCGCGGCACACCGGCTACGACGCGCACATCACCCGGGCGGTCCTCGACGCCTGCGCGCAGGCCTGCAAGTCATGTGGCGACATCTGCATGGAGCACGCCTCCATGCACGAGCACTGCCGGGTGTGCGCCGAGTCCTGCCGCACCTGCGAGGAAGCCTGCCGCGACCTGCTCCGATCGCTCGGCTGAGGTGTCCGGTCAGTCGATAGCCACCTGGATCCAGGCGGTCGGCAGCGCAGGGTCGCTGCTCGCCTTCGCCGCCTGGGTGGGCATCGCCGTCATCAACCACAAGACCGACAAGGAGATGCGCTTCGAGCGCGACGCGCAGACCGTCGCCGCGTGGGTCGACAAGGGCTCGGCGCACGACTGCGACGACGACTACGTCGTATGCATCACCAACGGCGGCGACGCGCCGGTCTACGAGTGCAAGGTGACCCTGCAGGGCCTGGTCGCACGCAACCGGGACGGCCAGGTGAGGCTGCATCTCGTGCCGCCGCGGAGCACGAAGGTCGAGCCGACCCCGAGCGAGCTGGCGGACCTGACCTGGGAGGACGTCTACGAGTCCGGCGTGGCACCGGAGATCGCGTTCCGGGACTCCTCCGGGCGGCACTGGAGACGTGACGGCACAGGCGTGCTCACCGAGCAGTGACGCAGCCGCCGGTCGCCTCGGGAAGCGGCTCCGGGACGCCGACGCTCGGCAGCCCGAGCGGGACACCCTTCGGCCCAGGCGCGGTCCGGGCCTCCCAGGCGTCACCGGCGCGCGTGCGTCGTACCGCACGCACCGGGGCGTCGGAGACGAGGTGGTGCGGGGCCGCGTAGGTGATGTCCACCTCGACCATGTCGCCGGGGCGTACGTCGACCGGGCGGTCGTCGCGGTCGACGGCGGTGAAGTGCACGAGCCGGTTGTCGCGACCGCGGCCGGAGAGCCGGTGGGTCGCGGCGTCCTTGCGGCCCTCCCCCTCGGCCACCATCAGCTCGACGGTGCGCCCGACCAGCCGCTTGTTCTCGTCCCAGGCGACCGCGTCGGCCAGCGCGACGAGGCGTTCGTAGCGCTCCTGCACGACCTGCTTGGGGATCTGGTCCTCGAGCACCGCGGCCGGCGTGCCGGGGCGCTTGGAGTACTGGAACGTGAACGCACCGGAGAACCGCGCCTGCTCGACGACCTTCATCGTCTCGAGGAAGTCCTCCTCGGTCTCGCCGGGGAAGCCGACGATGATGTCGGTGGTGATCGCCGCCTCGGGCATCGCGGCGCGCACCCGGTCGATGATGCCCAGGAACTTCTCCTGCCGGTACGAGCGGCGCATGTCCTTGAGCACCTTGTCCGATCCGGACTGCAGCGGCATGTGCAACTGCGGCATCACGTTCGGGGTCTCCGCCATCGCCGCGATCACGTCGTCGGTGAAGTCCTTGGGGTGCGGGCTGGTGAACCGGACCCGCTCCAGGCCCTCGATCTCACCGCAGGCGCGCAGCAGCTTGCCGAACGCGAGCCGGTCACCGAACTCGACACCGTAGGAGTTCACGTTCTGCCCGAGCAGGGTCACCTCGGTCACGCCCTCGGCCACCAGCGCCCTGATCTCGGCGAGCACGTCACCGGGGCGACGGTCCTTCTCCTTGCCGCGCAGCGCGGGCACGATGCAGAACGTGCAGGTGTTGTTGCAGCCCACCGAGATCGACACCCATGCGGCGTAGGCGGACTCGCGCTTGGTCGGCAGGGTGGACGGGAACACCTCGAGTGACTCGAGGATCTCGACCTGGGCCTCGTCGGCGACCCGTGCCCGTTCGAGCAGCACCGGCAGTGAGCCGATGTTGTGGGTGCCGAACACCACGTCGACCCACGGTGCCTTCGCGGTGATCTCTCCCTTGTCCTTCTGCGCAAGGCAGCCGCCGACGGCGATCTGCATGCCGGGGTTCCTGGCCTTGATCGGCGCGAGGTGGCCCAGGTTGCCGTACAGCTTGTTGTCGGCGTTCTCCCGGACCGCGCAGGTGTTGAACACCACGACATCGGCGCTGTCGGCGCGCCCGTCGTACGGCACGTAGCCGGC
Organism: Nocardioidaceae bacterium; assembly: GCA_035699065.1. Lineage (GTDB taxonomy): Bacteria > Actinomycetota > Actinomycetes > Propionibacteriales > Nocardioidaceae > Nocardioides_C. Next base: position 4,506 of record DASSBE010000084.1, on the reverse strand, counting down.
GTCCTCGAGCAGACCGGTGAGCCGTTCGGAGTCGTGCACGTTCATCTGGCAGCCGTAGGTGCGGACCTCGTACGTGCGGGGTGCGCTCGTGCCCGGGGCGACGGCGTTCTGGGTGGCAGACATAACCGCTCAAGGGTACGGCGGGCGGGGCGATCGTCGATAATCGAGCCGGCCAGCTGCGGCCCGCCCCCGCAGGTGGCTACTCCGGGTTCTTCTCGGCCGCCTTCCGCATCGTCTGGGTCTCCTTCGCGATCGCCTTGGCCGTCGAGTCCTCGACGATCGGCTCGGTGCCCGGCTGGTCGAGGTCCTGCTCCGCGGTGTCGGGGTTGTGGCCCTTGCCGGCGCCCGGTGTCCCGGCCGGAGTGGCGACGTCGGTGCCCTCGATGTTCGCTACCTGCTCCGCGGTCCTCGGCGGGGCCTTCTTGGCGGTCTTCTTGGCTGCAGCCTTCTTGGTCGGTGCCTGCTCGGCGGTCTTCTTGGCCGGGGCCTGCTTGGCGGCCGCCTTCTTGGTGGGGAGCTTGTCCCCCGGCGAGCTCTTCGTGGCCGAGGCCTTCTTGGCGGCCTTCTTCGCCGGCGTGGCAGCGGTGCTGCCCGGGTCCTCGGCGACCGCTGCCTCGACGACCTCGGCGACATCGTTGGGGGTGGCGGCAGTCTTCTTCGCGGCGGCCGTCTTGGCGGGCGCCTTCTTAGCGGGCGCCTTCCTGCCAGGCGCCTTCTTGGCGGGCTTGTTCGTCTGCGCCAGCGGGTCGCCCTGCTTCTTGTCCGGTTCGCTCGGCCTGTTCTCCGCCGGGGTGTGGCCGGGCTCGTTCACGTCCGGCACGGACCGCAGCGGGGAGGACGCGTCCTGGTCCTCGTCCGGCGAGGCCGGTTTGCGGCCGGAGGCTCGCCCCACCACCGCACCCGCGGTCTCGGCCGCCATCGAGACCGCCGACTTGCCGACCTGCTCGGCGACCATCTTGCCGAGGGCAGCGCTTCCCTTGGCCTGCTCGACGACCTTTCCCGCGGTTCCCACCGGGTCCTTCAGCGACTTGACGGCCGCGTCCGCGAGCCTGCCGAGGGGGTTCTTCGAAGCCACGTTCATCCCTTTCGTCGAAGACGACCTTCGTGCCCGTCTTAACCGTATTGAAACGCCGACCCCGGTGGTTCGTATAGGCACCGGGGTGTGAACTCGCTAACGTGACGCCATGACAGCCGCAGCCGAGTCACGACCGACGGCCCGTTCGACCGGTCCCCTGGTCGTCCTCGACCATGTGAACAAGTGGTTCGGCGACCTGCACGTGCTGCAGGACATCGATCTCTCCATCGACCGCGGCGAGGTCGTCGTGGTGATCGGCCCGTCGGGGTCCGGCAAGTCCACGCTGTGCCGGGCGATCAACCGGCTCGAGACCATCGGCGACGGAGAGATCCTGCTCGACGGCCAGCCGCTGCCCCAGGAGGGCAAGCAGCTGGCGAACCTGCGCGCCGAGGTCGGGATGGTGTTCCAGAGCTTCAACCTCTTCGCGCACAAGACCATTCTCGAGAACGTCACGCTCGGGCCGATCAAGGTCCGCAAGATGAGCAAGAACGACGCCGAGGAGCTTGCCCATCGGCTGCTCGAGCGGGTCGGTGTCGAGCAGCAGGCCAACAAGTACCCCGCTCAGCTCTCGGGGGGCCAGCAGCAGCGCGTCGCGATCGCCCGGGCGTTGGCCATGGAGCCCAAGGTGATGCTGTTCGACGAGCCGACCTCGGCCCTGGACCCGGAGATGATCAAGGAGGTCCTCGACGTCATGGTCGACCTGGCCAAGGGCGGCATGACGATGATCGTGGTCACCCACGAGATGGGGTTCGCGCGTACGGCGGCCAACCGGGTGGTGTTCATGGCCGACGGTCAGATCGTCGAGGAGAACACCCCGGAAGAGTTCTTCACCAACCCAAAGTCCGATCGGGCCAAGGACTTCCTCGGGAAGATCCTGAAGCACTAGATCGATCCAAGAGCTGGGTCGGGGCGCTGGCCCCGACCAGAACAGAAGGGGAAATCATGCGGTTCACGAAAACCAAGGCAGTGATTGCCGCTGTCGGTCTGTCGTTGTCGCTCGCCGCGTGCGGTGGCGACGGGGGCGAGACCGACGTCAAGGTCGCTGACAGCCCGGACTTCGCCTCCGGCACGACGATGGCGAAGCTCGCCGATGCCGGCAAGGTGACGATCGGCGTGAAGTACGACCAGCCGGGCATCGGCTTCCTGGAGCCCGGTGCCGACGCCCCGAAGGGCTTCGACATCGAGATCGGCCGGATCCTCGCCGCCGGGCTCGGGATCGAGGACGACGGCATCACCTGGAAGGAGACCGTCTCCGACAACCGCGAGCCGTTCCTCCAGGACGGCACGGTCGACATGGTGATCGCGTCCTACTCGATCACCGACGAACGCCGCCAGGTGGTCGGTCAGGCGGGCCCGTACTACGTGACCGGGCAGCAGCTGCTCGTGCGCGAGGAGGACAAGGACTCGATCACCACGCCCGAGGACGCCAAGGGCAAGAAGGTGTGCTCGGTGACGGGCTCGACGTCGCTGGACCGGATGGTCGACGAGTACGGGGCTGACCCGGTGCCGTTCTCGACGTACTCCGAGTGCGTCGACCAGCTCGAGAACGGCACGGTGGACGCGGTCACGACCGACGGCGCCATCCTGCTCGGCTACGCGGCCGAGAACCCCGACGAGCTCGAGGTCGTCGGCGAGCCGTTCAGCGAGGAGCGCTACGGCGTGGGCTTCTCCAAGGGAGACACGGAGATGTGCAAGTACATCACCGACACCCTGCAGAAGGCCATGGACGACGGCACCTGGGCGGATGCTTTCGAGGCCACGCTGGGTGAGTCCGGAGTCGAGACTCCGGAGCCGCCGGAGATGGACTCGTGCAGCTGATCGGTCAGACCCACCACAACAGGGCGGGCCGGCAGCTGCCGGCCCGCCCGCTCCGGGCATAGAACGGCGGCGGTTCGATGGATGCGTTCAGAGAGAACGCCGAGTTCGTCCGGAACGGGTTCTACACCACACTGTGGCTCCTGCTGTTCGCCGGAATCATCTCGACGGTGATCGGCACCGTGCTGGCCAGCTTCCGGGTCTCGCCGATCGCCTCACTGCGGGCGATCGGTACGGCGTACGTGAACACGTTCCGGAACACTCCGCTGGTGCTGGTGCTGGCCCTCGCGATCTCGGTGATCCCCACGCTCGGCTTCAACCACCTCGGGTTCAGCGTCGGGTTCCGCGAGTTCACCACATTCTTCGTCGTCGCCGCGCTCGGGCTGTCCTTCTACACCGCGGCCTTCGTCTGCGAGGCGATCCGGTCCGGCGTCAACTCGGTCTCGCCCGGTCAGGCCGAGGCCGCTCGCTCGGTCGGGATGAGCTTCATCCAGTCGCTGCGGCTGATCGTGCTCCCACAGGCGTTCCGCTCGGTGATCCCGCCACTGGCCAGCACCTACATCGCGCTCGCCAAGAACACCAGTGTCGTGGCCATCTTCGGCGTACCTGAGGCGGCCTACGTGATGCGCAACCTCAGCAACGACTACGCCTCCGACCTGTGGTTCATCTTCTTCGGCATCGCCTTCGGGTACATCCTGATCGTCGCCGTCATCGCCACGGCGTCCAGTCTGCTCGAACGACGTCTGGCGGTGGCACGGTGAGCACCGTCCTCTTCGACACACCGGGACCGAGTGCCCGTGCCCGGCACCGGTTGATGACCGTCGTCGCCGCACTGCTCGCTCTGGCCGTGCTGGCCTGGGTGCTCTGGAAGCTCTGGACCGAGGACGAGTTCGAGGCCGAGCTCTGGGAGGACATGAGCCAGCCCAACATCTGGGAGGCCTACCTCAAAGGCCTCATCGCCACGCTGAAGGCGGCAGCCAGCGCCATTGTGCTCTCGATCGTGTTCGGCGCAGTGTTCGCGGTCGCCCGGCTCTCCGACCACGCGTTCCTCCGGTTTCCCGCACGCGTCGTCGTGGAGTTCTTCCGGGCGGTACCGCTGCTGCTGCTGATCATGTTCGTCTACTACGGGTTCGGCCTCGGCCTCTACTGGAGCCTCGTCATCGCGCTCATGCTCTACAACGGTTCGGTGCTGGCAGAGGTGTTCCGCGCCGGCATCCTCGCGGTGCCCGCCGGCCAGTCCGAGGCCGCGATGGCCATCGGGATGCGCAAGTCCCAGGTGATGCGCCTGGTCCTGCTGCCACAGTCGGTGACCATCATGCTGCCCGCGATCATCAGCCAGTGCGTGATCGTGCTCAAGGACACTGCGCTGGGAGTGATCGTGGCCTACCGCGAGCTGGTCGGCGAGGCGCAAGGAATCGCCGAGTTCGTGCACCACTCGATCGTGCCGCTGTTCGTCGCCGCACTCATCTTCATCGCGGTCAACTACTCGCTTTCGAGGCTCGCGGTCTACCTGGAACGCAGGCTGGCCAAGCGCGGCCGGTCCTCGGTGGAGAAGCTCGACGCCAGGCACGATCCCGCCATCGACATGGGTGCTGGTGGCTCCGGCGCCTGACCCG
>DASSBE010000083.1:0-5244 GCA_035699065.1 Nocardioidaceae bacterium | reverse complement strand
GGTCTCCAGGTCCTCGACACACAGCCGGGTGGCTTCCTCGAGCAGCACCTTCTCCCCGGCCGCGCGGAGGCTGGGTTTGACCGGGAGCCGGTCCAGGGTCCGGACGATCACCCGGGCCTTGTCCCGGCTCAACCAGCCATCGGCCAGCGCGGTGTGGGTGTCGCGGTAGTCGGTGCACACCGCCCGGGCGAGCCGGACCTGCCCCGAACCGGCGCCGCGGCGGGTCCCGGCGACCGCGGTCACGAAGTCCTTCGCGCTCGCGTACTGGTCGGTCCCGGCGGCCTTGGTGGCGTCGATCTCGTTGACCACCGACAGCTCGACCGCCTCCAGGGTCGACTTCATCGACTCGATACTGCGGACCACCGCGAGCAGGTCCCCGGCCGGTTTCGCCGACCACAACAGCTCACCCAGCTCCAAGATCCGGGCACGCGCGTCCTCGACCACCGCGGCCGGCGTCGTGATCGGTGAAGGCGTGTCCATACAGATGAACCTAGGAGAGGCCACCGACACTTTCCGGACAACCACCCCAACCGGTCTAGACAGTTATCGAACACACGTTCCCACATGCTGGCGGGCGTGATTTCTCGCGCCTAGCCCTGTCACGGGCCAGCCACCCGTGTGAACGTAGGCTGACCGCGTGCTCCGCGTGTTGTTCTCGCCCCGGATGGTCACCCTGCACCTCCTGGCCCTGGTGGCGACGACCGCGGCGGTCTGGCTCGGCCTGTGGCAGTACGACGCATGGCAGGCCCGCCGGGACGCAGAAGCGAGCACCCTGGCTCAGGCGGCACCCCGGCCGCTGTCCGAGGTGATGTCGGCCGACGACCCCTTCCCCGGGGACGCGGTGGGTCGCCCCGTCGAGTTCCGGGGCACCTGGGTGAGCGGCACGACGCTGTTCATCGAGGGTCGCCGGCACCACGGCGAGGCGGGGGTCTGGGTGGTGTCGCCGGTCGCCGTGTGCGACACCTCCTGCGCACCGGACAACGCCGCCATGCTCGTCGTACGCGGATGGGCGTCCGCACCCGGCGTTGTGCCGGAAGCACCCACCGGACAGGTCACCGTCACCGGCTGGCTGCAGCCGCCCGAGGGATCCGGCCGCACCGACCCGGACCCGCGCGACGACCGACTGCTGGAGGTCCGGATCCCCGACGCGATCCAGCACGTCGACCAGGACCTCTACGGTGCGTACGTGATCGCCGACACCGCGACCACCGGGCTCCAACCGGTGGACCCCGCGTCGCCACCTGACGTCGGCACGTTCACCGCGCTGCGGAACCTGCTCTACGCCCTCGAGTGGTGGGTGTTCGGTGCGTTCGCGCTCTTCGTGTGGTGGCGCTGGTGCTCCGACGAGGTCAGAGCCGCGCGGGAGCCAACAAGCGACGTGGCCGCCGACCGGGACGCCGACGACGCTGAGGTACCGTCGAGCCCGTGAGAGCCGCACTGACCCCCTACCGGATCATGGCCAGCATCGTCGGGGTCCTCCTGATCATCCTGTGCCTGATCGGCCTGCCGTTGCACTACCTGTCGCCGGACGGAAGCCAGGCCGAGTCGCTCGGCGACACCATCTCCGCGACGCTGGGCGTGGCGCACGGCTGGCTCTACATGATCTTCCTGATCGTCGCGTTCATCCTGTCCCGCAAGGCCGGCTGGGACCTGAAGTTCACCTTGGTCACGCTGATCTGCGGCACCGTGCCGATCCTGTCGTTCTGGGCCGAGCACCGCGCCACCCAGCAGGTGCAGGCACAGCTCGCCGAGGAGCCCGCAGCGGCATGACCGGCTCGCACACCGCCTTCGTCCTCGGCGGTGGCGGCGTGCTCGGCGCGGTCGAGGTCGGCATGCTGCGCGCCCTGTTCGAGGCGGGGATCGAGCCGGACCTGATCCTGGGCACCTCCGTCGGTGCGCTCAACGGCGCCCTGGTCGCTGCCGACCCCTCGGACGGGGTGATCGACCGACTCGGCCGGCTCTGGGAGAGCGCCACCGTCGGGCGCGAGGTGTACGGCGACGGTGCCGTGCGTCAGGTGACCCGTGCCGTGCGCACGGGGACCCACCTGCACTCGGCTCGGCCGCTGCGCGAACGCCTGCACCAGGAGCTCGGTGACCGGACCTTCGCGGATCTCCGGATCCCCTTCCAGTGTTGTGCGGCCAGCATCGAGCGCGCCGCCGAGCACTGGTTCACCGAGGGCCGTGTGGTCGACGCCGTCGTGGCGTCCGCGGCGGTGCCCGGTCTGCTGCGGCCCGCCAAGGTCAACGGCGAGCACTACCTCGACGGCGGCATCGTGAACTCGATCCCGGTGGGCCGCGCGGTGGAGTGCGGGGCGGACCGGGTCTTCGTGCTGCAGGTGGGTCGGGTGGACCGCCCGCTCCGCCCGCCGCGCAAGCCGTGGGAGGTGGCGCGGGTCTCCTTCGAGATCGCCCGTCGGCACCGGTTCATCCGGGAGATGGCAGCGCTGCCCGACAACGTGACGGCCCATGTGCTGCCCACCGGCGGCGGATCCGCGAAAGACGACTCGCTGCTGGCCTACCGGGACTTCTCCGCGGTGCAGCGCCGGATCGACGCCGCCTACGAGGCGTCGGCCGGTTACCTCGAGGAGCACCTGGGATGACGGCACTGTTCCGGCGCGTCGTGCTCGCGCCGGCGGTGATCGTCCTCACGGCCCTGCTGCTTACCACGGTGCCGTTGTGGCTGATCATCGCGGCAGTGCTGTCGCCGCTCTTCCCCGGCCGACTGCGCCCGCTGCGCCTGCTGTGGCTGGCGATCCTGCACCTGGTGCTGGAGAGCGCCATGCTGGTCGAGCTGTTCGGGCTCTGGATCGCGTCAGGGTTCGGCTACTTCATCCGCCGACCGTGGTTCGAGCGGGTGCACTACGACATCGTGCAGACCTACCTGATCATCTTCTTCCGGGAGGCCCGTCGGGTGCTCCGGCTGAGGATCGTCACCGAGGGGCCGGCGCCGGACGCCTTCCCCGGTGAGCCGCTGCTGGTGGCCTGCCGGCACGCGGGTCCCGGCGACTCGTTCATCTTGATGTACGCGCTGATGCACTGGTACGGCCGTGAGCCGCGCGTCGTCCTGAAGGACACGTTGGCCTGGGACCCGGCGATCGACGTGATCCTCAACCGCGTGCCGAGCCGGTTCATATCACCGAATCCCAAGCGGCGCACGGGAGGCGCGGACCTGGCCGAGCTGGCCCGCAACCTGGACGACAACGACGCGTTCGTGATCTTCCCCGAGGGCGGAAACTTCACTCCGGACCGGCGCCGGCGGGCGATCGAGAAGCTCCGCCGGCTCGGGCTGGAGGCGATGGCCCGACGCGCCGAGAACATGAAGAACGTGCTCGCGCCACGGCCCGGGGGCCTGATCGCTGCCCTGGACGCTGCCCCGGACGCCGACATCGTGCTGGTCGCGCACACCGGCCTCGACCACCTGCTGACGGTCGCCGACGTGTGGCGCGAGCTGCCGATGGACAAGCAGATCATCATGCGCTGGTGGCGGGTACCCCGCAACGAGATACCGGACGGGCGCGACGACCGCATCGACTGGTTGTTCTCCCGCTGGGAGGAGATCGATCGATGGATCGCCGAGCACCGTCCGGTTGACCTACCGCCGAGGACCGGCCGCACAGCTGGGCGCAGGGCCGGACCCAGGGCCGGCTAGGGGAAGTCGGGCCCGTCCTTCTTCAGGTGGACCTCGTCGGCCGGGTGGTCCGGGGTCGTGGCCGCGTGCGGGATCTCGTCCGCGTCGGCGGCTGCCTCGTCCGGCGCCGAACCACCTTCGTCATCGGTGGTGCCCGTGGCCGCCGCTGCAGCTGCCGCGGTCGCCGTCGGCGTCTCGTCGGCCGGAGTCGCGTACGGGTCCGGGCTCGGTGCCGGCGGGGTGGAGGCCGGTGTGGGCTGGTAGGACGACTGCCATGCCGTGGTGGCCTGCCGGTCGGAGAGCTTCTTGGCCACGAACGCCGCGATGCCCCCGAGCCCGAGCATGATCAGGAAGGTCCGGAAGCGGTGCTTCTTCTCCGGTGCCTCCACCTCCCCTTTCAACGCGGCGGCGGTGGCCGCACTGCGCTTCTTCGCCTCGGCACGGGCCTCCTCCGTGGCCTCGCTGGCGGCGGCGATGGCCGCCGTGATCACCGGGAGGACTTCCTGGGTCAGCTTGTCCTTGGCGTCCGCGAGGGCCGGTGCGGCCTTGTCCCGCGCCTCGGAGATCACCGGAGCCGCCTTCTCCCGGGCGTCCGCGAGCATCGGGGCTGCCTTCTCCCGAGCGCTCGAGACGTGAGGAGCGAGCTTCTCGGCCAGCTCGTTGGCGTGGTCCCGCATGTTCTTCGACTTCGACATCGTCGAGGTGTCCTCTCATTCGTTTGCTCACGAAGGTCGTGCCCTCATCTGCCCTGATCATGCCCGGATCGGGATCCGATTCAAACCCTTGGGTCGCGCCGTTTGGCGCCCGTGGGAAGATCTGGAGGAATCTTGGACACGAACCGAAAGGCAGCACCATGGCGGCCGAAGAGACCTACGCGACGTTGAAGACCAACCGTGGTGACATCGTCATCCACCTGTTCCCGAACCACGCACCGAAGACCGTGCAGAACTTCGTCGGCCTCGCCGAAGGCACCCAGGAGTACACCGACCCGAAGAGCGGCCAGTCCACGACCGGCAAGTTCTACGACGGTCTCGGGTTCCACCGGGTCATCGACGGCTTCATGATCCAGGGTGGCTGCCCGCTCGGCACCGGCACCGGCGGCCCGGGCTACCAGTTCAAGGACGAGTTCCACCCCGAGCTCACGTTCAACAAGCCGTACCTGCTCGCGATGGCCAACGCCGGCCCGGGCACCAACGGCTCACAGTTCTTCATCACCGTCGGCGCCACGCCGCACCTGAACAACCGGCACACGATCTTCGGCGAGGTCGAGGACAAGGAGAGCCAGCAGGTGGTCGACCAGATCGCCACCACCAAGACCGCCGGCGGTGACCGCCCGGTGGAGCCGGTCGTGATCGACTCCGTCGAAGTGGAACGTCGCTGAGCACACCAGAGCAGCCACCGGCCGGAGCGTCCTCGACGGGCACTCCGGTCTGCTACCGGCACACCGACCGCGAGACCCACATCCGGTGCCAGCGTTGTGGGCGACCGATCTGCCCTGACTGCATGCGTCAGGCCGCCGTCGGCTTCCAGTGCCCGTCCTGCGTGGACGAAGGTCGCAAGTCCACGAGGTCGGGGCGTACGACGTACGGCGGGCAGGCGTCCTCGAACCCGGCGCG
>DASSBE010000082.1:0-6897 GCA_035699065.1 Nocardioidaceae bacterium | reverse complement strand
CGGGTCGTCGGTGTACCAGGTGTTCGAGGGCATCGGCCAGGTCACGGTCGGCGACCGCGAGTGGACCGTCGAGCACGGCGACCTGTTCGTGGTGCCGTCCTGGCAGCCGCTGACACTGTCCACCGAGCACGGGCTGGACCTGTTCCGGTTCAGCGACAGCCCGATCTTCGAGCGGCTCCACCAAGCGCGCGTCCAGATCGACGACCAGCCAGCAACCTCCGTGAAGGGAAACCAGCAGTGAAGCTCGCCACCATCCGCACCCCCGACGGCACCCGCGCCGTGCGCGTCGAGGGCACCGAGTACGTCGACCTCGGCTCTTCCGACGTCGGTGAGCTGCTCGCTCACGACGACTGGCAGGCCCGCGCGGCATCGGCCACCGGCACGACGGTCGCCGGGGAGAACACCGACTTCGCGCCCGTCGTACCCCGGCCAGGGAAGGTGCTCTGCGTCGGCCTCAACTACCGCAACCACATCCTGGAGATGGGCCGGGAGCTGCCCGCGCACCCGACCGTCTTCGCGAAGTTCGCCGAGGCCCTGATCGGCGCGAACGACGACATCGCGCTGGCACCGGAGTCCGACGCCGTCGACTGGGAGGCCGAGCTCGTGGTGGTGCTCGGCAAGGCGGTACGACGGGCGAGCGAGGCCGCGGCCGCGGACGCCATCGCCGGCTTCACGGTGATGAACGACGTCACCATGCGGGACTGGCAGTACCGGTCGGCGCAGTGGCTGCAGGGCAAGACGTTCGAGGGCACCACCCCGCTCGGCCCGGTCCTGGTCACTCCGGACGAGCTTCCCGGCGGACTCGCCCCCGCGCTGACCATGACCGGCTCGGTGGACGGCGAGGTCGTGCAGAAGGCGGACACCTCCGACCTGGTCTTCGGCCCGGTCGCGCTCGTGCGCTACCTCTCCACGATCCTGACCCTGCGGCCGGGCGACGTGATCGCCACCGGCACCCCCGGCGGAGTAGGGCACGCCCGCAAGCCCGCCCGCTACCTGAATGCGGGCAGCACCTTGGTCACCGAGATCGACGGCATCGGCCGCCTGCAGAACGTGGCGCGCCCGGCGTGAGCACACGCGCGTGGATGGACCACGGCACCAAGCTCTTCCTCGACACGCTCGACGGGCTCGACGACCCCGACCTGGACCGGGCCTCCGGCCTGCCCGGCTGGACCCGGCGGCACGTCGTCGCGCACGTGCACTACAACGCCGAGGCGCTGCGCCGGCTGCTCAGCTGGGCACGCACCGGTGCGGAGTCGCGGATGTATGCCGGACCCGAGCAACGGAACACCGAGATCGAGCACGGCGCGAGCCTGCCCGCGTCCGAGCTGCGTGCCCTCGTGCGCGGGTCGGCGCTGGCGCTCGCCGGTGACGTGGACTCACTGCCCGAGGCCGCCTGGGCGAACCAGGTCGTCACTGCCCAGGGTCGCACCGTCCCGGCCACCGAGGTTCCCTGGATGCGCACCCGCGAGGTCGCGGTGCACGCGATCGACCTGGGGGCCGGCGTCACCTTCGCCGACCTCCCGGACGACCTCAACGCCGCACTCGCGGCCGACGTGCTCACGAAGCGAGCCGCCGGCGGCCAGGCCGCGGTCCTCGCCGCGTGGCTGACCGGACGCACCGCCGAGGCGCCGTCGCTGGATCCCTGGCTGTGACGACACTGCAAGGAGGGGCACCACGATGAGCAAGGAGACCGACGTCGTCGTCGTCGGCGGAGGGATCGGCGGACTGGCGAACGCCTACGCCCTGGCCACTGCCGGCCATCGGGTGCGGGTGCTCGAACGTGCCGCCGAGTTCGCCGAGGTCGGCGCGGGGCTGCAGATGGCGCCGAACGCGACCCGGATCCTGCGCGAGTGGGGGTTGCTCGACGAGGTCGTCGACGCCGGGGTGGTGCCACGCCGGCTGGTGTTCAAGGATGCCCTGGACGGCTCGGAGCTGACCCACATCGACCTCGGCGAGGAGTTCGTCGCGCGGTACGGGGCGCCGTACGTCGTGATCCACCGCAGCGACCTTCTGAGCATCCTGGTCAACGCCTGCCGGCGGGTCGGTGTCGAGCTGGTCGCGAGCTGCTCGGTCGACGACGTCGAGACCTCCGGGGACACGGCCGTGGTGGTCGCGGGAGAAGACCGGACCGTCGCGGACGTGGTGCTCGGCGCCGACGGCCTGCGCTCGACGCTGCGGACCAGGTTCAGCGACGACGAGCCGGTGTGCTCGGGGTTCGTCGCCTACCGCGGTGCGTTCCCCGTCTCGGAGGTCCCGATCGACCTCGACGAGTCGGCGATGGAGGAGGTGGTCGTCTACTTCGGACCGGGCTGCCACCTGGTGCAGTACCCCCTGCGGCGCGGCGAGATCTTCAACACCGTCGCGGTGTTCGAGTCGCCGGCGTGGGGCCGGGGCGAGCCCGACTGGGGCGGTCCCGAGGAGCTCGACGAGGTCTTCGCCGGGGCCTGCGAGGGCGTACGCCGCGGCCTCGCCTCGCTGTGGCGCGACCGGAGATGGCCGATGTTCGACCGGCTGCCGATCGACTCCTGGGTGCAGGGAAGGCTGGCGCTGACCGGCGACGCCGCGCACCCGATGCTGCAGTACCTCGCCCAGGGGGCCTGCCAGGCGATCGAGGACGCGCACGTGCTCGCGACGGAGGCGGCCAAACACACGTCCGACGGCTCCCCGGACTGGCCCGACGCGCTGCGCGCGTACCAGGATGCCCGCATCGGCCGCACCTCCCGAGTCCAGTCGACGGCGCGGGTGTGGGGCGAGATCTGGCACCTGGACGGGTTGCCGCGGCTGCTACGCAACGAGCTGTTCGCCGACCGCGACCCGGCCGACTTCAAGCACGTCGACTGGCTGTATGGCGGCTGAGCCCACGCAGGCGTCGGGGACCGCAGCGGCGAGGTCCCTGAGCGAGCTGCTTCGGCTCTGAACTCGAGAATTGTCCGTTCCAGAACCCGGAAACCGTCCGAGGCCCTGCCCAACCGGCGTCCGAGTGTGTATCGTATAGGGAACACATGTTCGCTTTGCGAACACTGTCGGACACCTGGACCGCCGGCCACACCGGCCTCTTGACACGGAGACGCCCGCGATGCGCAGACTCACGACCAAGGCCCTGGGGGCCGCCACCATGGTGTTCATGCTGGCCGCAGCCGCAGGCTGTGGCTCCGACGACACCGGAGGCAACGGCGGCACCGGCGAGGGCGGCACGCAGAAGGTCACCGTCGGGGTGATCCCGATCGTCGACGTGGCCCCGATCTACCTCGGCGACAAGCAGGGCTTCTTCAAGGACCACGGCATCGACCTGACCCTGGAGAGCGGCCAGGGCGGCGCGGCGATCGTGCCCGGTGTGATGAGTGGCCAGTTCCAGTTCGGGTTCAGCAACGTGACGTCCCTGATGCTGGCTCGCGACCAGGGCCTGCCCCTGAAGATCGTGGCGCCGGGCAACTCCTCGACCGGTGAGGAGCCCGACTTCAGTGCGGTCGTGGTCAAGGAGGACAGCCCGATCCAGTCCGCGAAGGACCTCGAGGGCAAGACCGTCGCCGTCAACACGCTGAAGAACATCGGTGACACCACGGTCCGCGAGTCGATCCGCAAGGACGGCGGCGACCCGTCGAGCGTGAAGTTCGTCGAGCTCGCCTTTCCCGACATGCCTGCCGCCGTCGCCAACGGCCGGGTGGACGCGGCCTGGGTGGTCGAGCCCTTCGTGGCGATCAGCAAGAGCCAGGGCGACCGGGTGGTGGCCTGGAACCTCGTGGACACCGCCCCGGACCTGATGATCGCCGGCTACTTCACCTCCGAGAAGCTCGAGGAGTCCGACCCCGAGCTGGTGAAGAGCTTCGTCGACGCGATCACCGAGTCGCTGGAGTACGCCGACTCGCACCCCGACGAGGTGCGCGACATCGTGCAGACCTACACCGAGATCGACGACGAGCTGATCAAGAACGTGACGCTGCCCAAGTGGCCGACCACGATCAACGAGGAGTCCACCCAGAAGCTCGCCGACCTCGCCGAGAAGGACGGCCTGGTCGAGAAGCCGGTCGACCTGTCCGCGCTGCTGCCCTGACCCGACCCGACCCGAGCTGATGAGGAACTCGCGACTGGCGAAATGGGGGCAGGGGCTGATCGGGCTCGCGGCACTGGTTGTCGTGCTCGAGATGCTGCCGCGGGTCGGCCTGGTGTCGGAACGCTACCTGCCCCCGTTCAGCACGATGATCCGTGCGCTGTTCGAGGAGCTCGGTCAGCCTGACTTCTGGACCGCGCTGCTCGAGAGCGTCAAGGCGTGGGGGATCGGGCTGGCGATCGCGATGGTGCTCGGAGTGAGCCTCGGGCTGGTGATCGGCAGCGTCCCGCTGCTGCGCTCGCTGACCTCGTCGACGATCGAGTTCCTCCGGCCGATCCCGTCGGTCGCCCTGATCCCGCTGGTGGTGCTGGTGTTCGGGACCAGGATCCAGTCCACCCTCGTGCTCGTGGTCTACGCCGCGCTGTGGCAGGTGCTGATCCAGGTGCTGTACGGCGTGCAGGACGTCGACCCCGTGGTGCGGGAGACCGCCCGGTCCTTCCGGTTCCGGCCGATGTCCGTGGTCCGGCACGTCGTCTGGCCGACCGCGCTGCCCTACATCATGACCGGCTTCCGGCTCGCCGCGACGGTGGCGCTGGTGCTGACCATCACCGTCGAGCTGGTCATCGGCAGCCCCGGTCTCGGCAAGGAGATCGCCGTGGCCCAGTCCAGTGGTGCGGTGGACAAGATGTACGCCCTGGTGATCGTGACGGGCTTCCTCGGTGTCCTGGTCAACGTGCTCGTGCGCGCGCTGGAGCGTCGTACCCTCGCCTGGCACCCCTCCCAGCGCGCGGAGGTCCCGGCATGAACGTGATGACCCTGCTCAAGAAGGCCGTGCTGCTCGTCGCGCTGCCCGTCGTACTGCTGGGGGTCTGGTGGGTGACCACCGCGAACAGCACCGACCCGTACGTCCCGCCGCTGCGCGAGGTCTTCGAGACCTTCCCGGACACCTGGACCGCCGACCGGCTGATGAACGACATGGTGCCCAGCATCGTCCGGCTGCTCGTCGGGTACGCCGTCGCCGTGCTGCTCGGCGTCGCGCTCGGTGTCGCCGTCGGCAGCTCGCGGACGCTGCGCAACATCCTCGAGCCGGTGCTCGAGTTCTTCCGGGCCATCCCGCCGCCGGTGCTGATCCCGATCGTGATCCTGTTCGCCGGCATCGGGCACACGATGAAGGTGATCGTGATCGTCTCCGGCTGTATCTGGCCGGTGCTCCTGAACACCGTCGAGGGGGTGCGCGCGGTCGACGACGTGCTGCGCGACACCAGCCGGTGCTACGGGATCGGAGGGACCTCGCGGCTGCGCTACCTGACGCTGCGCTCGGCCAGCCCGCAGATCCTGGCCGGCATGAGACAGGCACTGTCGCTGGCGATCATCCTGATGGTGATCAGCGAGATGTTCGCGGCGAGCAACGGGCTCGGGTTCACCGTCGTCCAGTTCCAGCGCAGCTTCGCGATCCCGGAGATGTACACCGGCATCATCGTCCTGGGACTGGTCGGTATCGCGCTGTCCCTGCTGTTCGGGCTGCTCGAGCGCCGGGCGCTCGCCTGGTACTTCGGCCTTCGCCGCTCGCAACGAGGAGAATGAGAGACATGACCACTTCCCCGGACCGGCCGATGCTGGACGTGCGGGCCATGAAGAAGGTGTACGGCGGCGGTGGTGCACGCACCGTCGAGGCGGTCCGCGACCTCACCTTCAGCGTCGCTGCGGGCGAGCTGGTCTGTGTCGTCGGCCCCTCCGGTGCAGGCAAGACCACGCTGCTCAAGTGCATCGCGGGTCTGCTCGAACCGACCTCGGGTGAGGTGGTCCTCGAGGGCGAGAAGGTCTCCGGTCCGCCGGCCGGCATGGCCGTTGTCTTCCAGGAGTACGGCCGCAGCCTGTTCCCGTGGATGACCGTGCGCCAGAACGTCGAGCTGCCGCTGAAGGAGAAGAAGCTGCCGAAGCCGCGCCGTGAGGAGCTGGTCGACAAGGCGCTGTCCGAGGTCGGGCTGGGTGACGTGCACGCTGCCTACCCCTGGCAACTGTCCGGCGGCATGCAGCAGCGCGTCGCGATCGCCCGCGCCGTGGCCTACGAGCCGCACGTGCTGCTGATGGACGAACCGTTCGCGGCGGTCGACGCCCAGACCCGGGCGGACCTCGAGGACCTGGTCCGCGAGCTCTGGAAGCGGCTCGGTGTCACGATCCTGTTCGTCACCCACGACATCGACGAGTCGATCTATCTCGGCCAGCGGGTGCTGGTGCTGTCCGCCTCCCCGACCGTGGTGATGGAGGACGTGACGGTCGACCTGCCCGACGAGCGCGACCAGCTCGGCACCCGGTCCACGAAGCGGTTCGCGGAGCTCCGCACCCACGTCTACGGGCAGATCCAGCGGGCCAAGAACCACCACCGCACCGACAGCCCTTCACCGGCGCCGGAGGACGATGTCAACGGCGCCGTTGCCTCAACCCGCTGACCTCGCCGGCGCGAGCGCCGGACGCACCCATCTGGTCCCACTCGTGGCGCTGTTGCTCGTCGCGCTCAACCTGCGGATCTCGGTCACGGCGGTGTCGCCGGTCCTGGACCAGCTGCGTGCCGACCTGGACCTGTCCCGGGGCGCCGCGGCCGCCCCGCTGGTCCGGTTCCATCACCGGCTCAAGACCCACGGCCGCTGGCGGCTGCGACAACCCGAGCCAGGGACCTACCTCTGGCGCTCACCACACGGCTGGTACTGGCGAGCCGTCGCCACCGACATCCGCGACGCCAACGCCGCCGGCTGATCCCGACTCAGCGAGCTGTCGCGCGCCCGATCTCCGCGGACTACTGTCGGCTCAAGGAGCCACGGAATGAGGAGCGCGTGATGGGACTGCTCGAG
>DASSBE010000081.1:0-14740 GCA_035699065.1 Nocardioidaceae bacterium | reverse complement strand
CGGAACAGGTCCGGGGTTCTCGGGTTCAGCTCGGGCCCGACCGCCTTCACGAACGCCCGCGCTCCGGAGGCGGTGACCACGCGGGTGGCGCAGCCTGGCGACATCCCGCCGGTCTGCTCGGACATGCCGGTCACCGGGGAGCCGAGCGCCCGGTCTACCCAGCTGCGGACCCGGTCCGGGATCTCGGCGTAGGTCTTGCGGACGCCGACCGCACGCAGCAGCCCGCTCACGACCAGCCCCGGCGTGCGGCCAGCCACGCCCAGGTGGCCTGGGCGTACCAGGCCTGGTGGATCCGGAGGTAGGGCGACGAGTTCGGGGTCGGGTCGTCGCGGTGCTTGAGGAAGTAGCCGGCGATCAGCGCCAGCAGGATGTCGACCTGCTCCGGGTCGACGTCCTTGGTCAACCGCCGTTCGCCCAGGATCGCGTCCGCGTCGATGCCTTCCCCGTGCGGGGAGATCAGCATCAGCACGGTATCGAGCCAGGCAGCGCCGCGCACCGGCCAGTTCCAGTCGCAGAGCAGCGCCCCGCCATCGGGCGTGATGAGGAAGTTGTCGTCGCGGGCGTCGGTGTGCACGAGCGTGTCCCCGGCGGTGGCCTCGGTGAACCGGGCCGCGAGCGCGGCCGCGTCCTCGAGGTGCGGCCAGTCGGGGGCGGTCCGGCGGACGTGGTCCCAGCCACGCGGCTCGTCGGCGAAGTCGGCGGCGAAGGTGTCCAGCCCGAGCGCGGCCGGTGCCGGGGTGAGCGCGTCGGCGAGGACCTCGAGGGTGTCCAGGCACGCGTCGAGCTGCCCGCGGTCCCAGGGGCGCGTGGGGTTCGGCCCGTCGACGTGCTCCAGGCCGAGGATCACCCACAGGTCGTCCTCGTGGCTCCACAGCAGCCGCGGGATCGGCAGCCCCGCCGGAAGCAGGGACAGCTTGCGGATCTCCTCGCGGTAGGAGTCGGCGAACGGCCGCTGCGCCTTCTTGCTGGCCGCCTTCACGAACATCCGGGAGCCGTCCTGCCCGGTCAGCACCGAGGCGAACCCCGGCGTGAACCCGGAACCGGCCGAGTCCGCCTGCGCGACCGGGGAGCCGAGCCGGGTCTCGATGAACCGGCGGACCATCGGTGGGAGCAGCAGCCAGTCCAGGCGCCGCGCGGTGTTCCCGTGCGGGACAGGTTCGAGGCAGGTCACGTCCTGGGGCTGGCTCATCGAGTCATTGTCTACGCCGTGACCACCCGCGGCGACCGCATCAGCGGCGTGTCCCTCATGACCCGGCCGCCGTGGGACAATGAGGGCTCGCCCACCTGACGCCCTATCCCGGAAGAAGTTCGTGCCCAAGACCACACCGTCGGTTGCCCTGCCCGGCAGGACCGACCCTGCGATCATCCGCAACTTCTGCATCATCGCGCACATCGACCACGGCAAGTCGACGCTGGCCGACCAGATGCTGCGGCTCACCGGTGTGGTCGAGGAGCGCAACGCCCGTGCGCAGTACCTCGACCGGATGGACATCGAGCGGGAGCGCGGCATCACGATCAAGAGCCAGGCGGTCCGGATGCCGTGGAGCCTCTCGGAGGGCGAGGATGCCGGTTCGGCGTACGTCCTGAACATGATCGACACCCCCGGTCACGTCGACTTCACCTACGAGGTGTCCCGCTCGCTCGAGGCGTGCGAGACCGCGGTGCTGCTCGTCGACGCCGCGCAGGGCATCGAGGCGCAGACGCTGGCGAACCTGTACCTCGCGATCGGCGCCGACCTGCACATCATCCCGGTGCTGAACAAGATCGACCTGCCGAACGCGCAGCCGGAGAAGTACGCCGCCGAGCTCGCCGGCATCATCGGCTGCGACCCGGCCGAGGTGCTGCAGGTCTCGGCGAAGACCGGCGCCGGCGTGGAGAACCTGCTCAACGAGATCGTCCGGCAGACGCCGCCGCCGACCGGCGTGGTGGACGCCCCGCCGCGTGCGCTGATCTTCGACTCCGTCTACGACACCTACCGGGGCGTGATCACCTACGTCCGGGTGGTCGACGGCAAGCTCACCCACCGGGACCGGATCAAGATGATGTCGACCGGTGCCGTGCACGAGATGCTCGAGGTCGGCGTGATCTCCCCGGAGCCGGTAAAGGCCGACGAGATCGGCGTCGGCGAGGTGGGCTACCTGATCACCGGTGTGAAGGAGGTCCGTCAGTCCCGCGTCGGCGACACGGTGACCTCGCAGAACCACGGCGCGACCGAGCCGCTCGGCGGCTACCGGCACCCCAAGCCGATGGTGTTCGCGGGGCTGTTCCCCATCGACGGTGACGACTACCCGACGTTGCGCGACGCCCTCGACAAGCTGCAGCTCAACGACGCGGCCCTGGTCTACGAGCCGGAGACCTCCGGAGCACTCGGCTTCGGCTTCCGGATCGGCTTCCTCGGGCTGCTGCACATGGAGATCGTCCGCGAGCGGCTCGAGCGCGAGTTCAACCTGGACCTGATCTCGACCGCCCCGAACGTCGTCTACTCGGTGTTGATGGAGGACGGCACCGAGCAGGTGGTGACCAACCCGAGCGAATATCCGGCCGGCAAGATCGCCGAGGTGCACGAACCGGTGGTCAAGGCCACGCTGCTCGCGCCCAAGGACTTCATCGGTGTGATCATGGAGCTCTGCCAGTCCAAGCGCGGCCGGCTCGAGGGCATGGACTACCTGTCCGAGGACCGGGTCGAGATGCGCTACACCCTGCCGCTCGCGGAGATCGTGTTCGACTTCTTCGACCAGCTCAAGTCGAGGACCAAGGGCTACGCCTCGCTCGACTACGAGCCGGTCGGTGACCAGGTCGCCGACCTGGTGAAGGTCGACATCCTGCTGCAGGGCGAGCAGGTGGACGCGTTGTCCTCGATCGTTCACCGCGACTCCGCCTACGCCTACGGCGTCTCCCTGGTCGGCAAGCTCAAGGACCTGATCCCACGCCAGCAGTTCGAGGTCCCCATCCAGGCCGCGATCGGTGCCCGGGTGATCGCCCGGGAGACCATCCGCGCCATCCGCAAGGACGTGCTCGCCAAGTGCTACGGCGGCGACATCACCCGCAAGCGCAAGCTGCTCGAGAAGCAGAAGGAGGGCAAGAAGCGGATGAAGATGGTCGGCCGGGTCGAGGTGCCCCAGGAGGCCTTCATCGCCGCGCTCTCCTCGGACACGGGCAGCGCCGGCGACAAGAGCAAGAAGTAGCTTGATCCCGTTCGACGTCCCGGCCGGGCTGCTCGCGTTCGGTGACCGCGACCCGAGCTGGATGCCGTGGCTCGAGGCGCTGCCCAGACTGGTCCACGACATCGTCGAGGAGTGGGAGCTGGCCTACGACGGGCCGCCGATGCACGGTCACTGCGCGCTGGTCGTCCCGGTGCGTACGACGGGCGGGCGCCCTGCCGTGGTGAAGCTCGCCTGGCCGCACGACGAGGAGGAGCACGAGCATCTCGCGCTGCAGGTTCTGCAGGGCCGCGGGATGGTCCGGATGTACCGCGCGGTCCCCCGCCGGCACGTGATGCTGCTCGAGCGGCTGCACGCGGAGGAGTCATTGACCGGGATCGACGACCTCGAGGCATCTGAGATCGTCGCGAACCTGTACCAGCGGATCCACGTCCCCGCGCCGCCGCAGCTGCGTCCGCTGACCGGGTACATCGCGCGATGGACCGCTGGCCTGGAGGCGCTGCCGAGGGACGCGCCCATCCCGCGGCGGCTGGTCGAGCAGACGATCGCCCTCGGCAAGGACCTGGTCTCCGACGACGCGTCCGTCGGCACGATGATCCACGGCGACCTGCACTACGAGAACGTGCTCGCCGCGGATCGTGAGCCATGGCTGGTGATCGACCCCAAGCCGATGTCGGGGGACCCGCACTACGAGGTGGCCCCGCTCCTGTGGAACCGGTGGGACGAGGTGCTCGCCTCGGGCGATCTGCGCTCCGCCGTACGGCGACGCTTCCACACCGTCGTCGACACCGCCGGGCTCGACGAGGACCGGGCCCGCGACTGGGTCGTCGTCCGTGAGGTGCACAACGCGCTGTGGACCCTCGACGACGCGGCCCGCGCCGGCCGCGGCCTCGACACCGAGGACACCGAGTGGATCACCCGGGCAGTGACGATCGCCAAGGCCGTGCAGGACTGACGCCTGTGCCGCGCTCGGTGGCGCGGGGCGTCGGCAGGGCCGTCCATAAACGCCGATACGCTACCGATCGGTAGCCATCTGTTCTACGTTGTCGTCATCAAGTCACCGGCCTGCCGGCGCGAAACCTGTGCTGCGCAGGAAAGATCAGGGAGAGCGATGTCTGAGTCCGCCGTCAACCACGACCTGACCGCGATCGAGAACCGTGCCCCCAACGTGGGCCGGCAGTTCTTCGACCGGGTCGAGGCCACCCCGGACCGGGAGGCGTACCGGTTCCCGAAGGGCGACACCTGGGAGTCGGTGACCTGGCGGGAGACCGGTGACCGGGTCACCCGGCTGGCGGCCGGCCTGGTCGCGCTGGGCATCGAGCCCGAGCAGCGGGTGGGGATCGCGTCGAGCACCCGCTACGAGTGGATCCTTGCCGACCTGGCGACCATGTGTGCCGGCGCCGCGACCACCACGGTGTACCCCTCGACGATGGCCGACGACGTCTCCTACATCCTGGCCGACTCCGAGTCCCGGGTGGTGTTCGCTGAGGACGACGAGCAGGTCGCCAAGCTGACCGCGCACAAGTCAGAGCTGCCGCACCTGGCCAAGGTGGTCACTTTCGACGGGGCCGCGGACGGCGACTGGGTGATCGGCCTCGCCGACCTGGAGAAGATCGGCGAGAACCTGCTCGCCGAGCAGCCGGACGTCGTCGCCGAGCGGGTGGCGGCCACCTCTCCGGACGCGCTCGCCACCCTGATCTACACCAGTGGCACCACCGGCCGGCCCAAGGGAGTGCGCCTGAAGCACTCGTCGTGGACCTACGAGGGGGCCGCGATCGAGGCGCAGGACATCCTCAGCCAGGACGACCTCCAGTTCCTGTGGCTGCCCATGGCGCACTCGTTCGGCAAGGTGCTGCTCTCCACGCAGCTCGCCTGCGGGTTCCCCACCGCGGTCGACGGCCGGGTGGACAAGATCATCGACAACCTCGCCGTCGTCCGGCCCACGTTCATGGGTGCCGCGCCGCGGATCTTCGAGAAGGCCCACGGCCGGATCATCACCATGCAGAAGACTGAGGGCGGGATCAAGGAGAAGCTGTTCAACCGGGCCTTCGAGGTCGGCTTCAAGGTCGACGGGCTCAAGCGTGAGGGCAAGCCCGTCCCGTTCCTGCTCGCCAAGCAGCACGCCGTGTTCGACAAGCTCGTGTTCGCCAAGATCCGTGCTCGCTTCGGCGGCCGCGTCCGGTTCTTCATCTCCGGAGCAGCCGCGTTGAACCGTGAGGTCGCCGAGTGGTTCCACGTCGCCGGCATCCTGATCCTCGAGGGCTACGGGCTCACCGAGAGCTCGGCCGGGTCGTTCGTGAACCATCCCGACGACTACAGGCTCGGCACCGTCGGTCAGGTCTTCCCGGGCAGCGAGGTGCGGATCGCCGAGGACGGCGAGGTCCTGATCAAGGGCCCCGGGGTGATGGAGGGCTACCACAACCTGCCCGAGCAGACCGCGGAGTCGCTCTCCGACGGGTGGCTGCACACCGGTGACATCGGCGAGCTCGACGCGGACGGCTTCCTGCGGATCACGGACCGGAAGAAGGACCTGTTCAAGACCTCGGGCGGCAAGTACATCGCGCCGAGCTCGGTGGAGTCACAGTTCAAGGCGGTCTGCCCCTACGCCAGCCAGTTCCTGGTGCACGGCAACGACCGCAACTACTGCGTCGCGCTGATCACTCTGGACCCGGACGCGATGACCGAGTGGGCCATCCACAACGACATGGAGGGTGCGTCGTACCAGGAGATCGTCGCCTCGCCGAAGGTGCGCGAGATGGTCGGCGGGTACGTCGACGAGCTCAACGGCCGGCTGAACCGGTGGGAGACCATCAAGAAGTGGATCCTGCTCGACCACGACCTGACCGTGGAGTCGGGTGAGCTGACCCCGTCGATGAAGGTCAAGCGCAAGGTCGTCGAGGACAACAACAGGGACAAGATCGACGCGTTGTACCACTGAGCCCGCATTTCGCCGAAACCCGGTCCTTCCCGCGGGCGGCGCCCTAGAGTGCGAAGTGCACTCTCATGGCCGTTCGCTGCAGGGGATAGGCACAGGTGACGTCCACCGGACAGAAGTTCTCGGAGGACGACGACGCGGTCGCGTCGCCGGGCATCCTGGCGAGCGCGAAGGCGGCCGGCCGCGAGACCCGTGAGTCGCTGGCCTCGGTGTTCCGCAACCGGAACCTGCGGCGGGTGCAGCTGTCGCTGGTGGGCTCCACGATCGGCGACTGGGCCTACGCCACCGCCGTGACCGTGTGGGCGTACGGTGTCGGTGGCGCCACCGCGGTCGGGATCTGGGCCGCGATCCGGCTCACGCTGATGGCGGTCACCGCGCCCCTCGGTGCCGCGGTCGCGGACCGGATGTCGCGCAAGAAGCTGATGATCCTCTGCGACCTGGTCCGGGTCGGCCTGGTGACGGCAGCCGCGGTGTGCCTGTATCTCGACACCACCCCAGCGGTGATCTTCGTCCTGGCGACGCTGACCTCGCTGCTCGGGACCCCGTTCCGCTGCGCGCAGCGCGCCCTGATGCCCTCCCTGGCGGAGAAGCCCGACGAGCTCACCGCCTCGAACGGTACGTCGAGCACCGTGGAGAGCCTGGCCTTCTTCGTGGGGCCGGCGCTCGGGGCGATGCTGCTCGTGGTCGCCGATGTCTCGACGGTGTTCCTGCTCAACGCGGCGACGTTCGTGTGGTCGACGGTGATGGTCCTCGGGATCCGCGTGCCGACCTCCCGGGCGACATCGCCGGCGCCGGACGAGGCTGACGGCGCGCCCGCGGACGGCGGACCCGGCGGGACCGATGACGGCGCGACCGACAACCGCGCGACACCGGACGAGACGGCAGCAGAAGGCTTCCTCGCCGAGGTCAGCGCGGGCTTCCGGAGCATCCTCGCCGACCGCGACCTGTTCGTGGTCGTGGCGCTGGTCTGTGCCCAGACGGTGGTCGCTGGCGCCTCGGTGGTGTTCACCGTCGTGATGGCCGTCGAGGTGCTCGAGGTCGGCCCCCACGGGGTCGGCTACCTCGACTCCGTGCTCGGCGTCGGCGCGATCGTGGGCGGCATCGTCGCGATCGCACGCAGCACGAAGCATCGTCTCGCCGAGGACATGACCATCGGGGTGGTCCTGTGGTCGCTTCCGCTGCTGCTGGTGACCGTCTGGCCCTCGCCGGTGGCAGCCTTCTCGGCCGTGTGCATCCTCGGCCTCGCGAACCCGCTCGTGGACGTCAACCTGGACACGATCGTGCAACGAATGACCCCCGACGCGGTCCTCGGCCGGGTGTTCGGGTCCCTGGAGGCCTGCCTGATCGCGACGATGGCCCTGGGCTCGTTCGTGATGCCGTTCCTGCTGCACTGGACGGGGTTGCGGACGTCGATGGCGATCATCGCGGTCGCGGTCGCCGGCTTCGCGATCCCGTGCCTGCCGCGGATGCGCCGGCTGGACGTCCGGTTGCGCGCTCCCGCGGGGCTGAGCCTGCTCCGGGCGATCCCGATGTTCGCGCCCCTCTCACCGGCGACGGTGGAGGGGCTCGCCGGGAACCTCAGCTCGCTGAGGGTCGCCGCGGGCAACGTGGTGCTCCGGGAGGGCGAGGACTCGGACCGCTTCTTCGTGATCGAGAGCGGGCTCGTCGAGGTCACCCAGTCCGGGACCGTGCTGCGCCGGGAGGGTCCGGGCGAGTTCTTCGGCGAGATCGGGCTGCTGCGTGACGTCCCGCGTACCGCCACGATCACCGCCCTCGAGGACTCGGTGTTGCTGGTCCTCGGTCGGCAGGACTTCCTCGACGCCGTCACCGGTCAGCGCGAGGCCCGGCTCGCGGCCGACGACATCGTCTCCCGCCGGCTGACGGTGTGACGCGATGGTGAGCTGCTCCTCGTGTGGCACCGGACAGGTCGACGGCGCCCGGTTCTGCCACGAGTGCGGTTCCCCGGTCGCGGCCCCGGGGTGCGTGTCCTGCGGCGAGCCCCTGCCGCCCGGGGCCAAGTTCTGCAGCTCCTGCGGCAGCAGCCAGGCGGCCGACGTACCCGGCCCGACGTCGGCGCCGGCGCACGTGCACCCATCGGCGGCCCGACGGGTCACCAGCGTGCTGTTCGGAGACCTGGTCGGGTTCACCACGCTCTCGGAGTCGCGTGACCAGGAGGACGTCCGGGAGCTGCTGTCGCGCTACTTCGAGGAGTCGAGCCGGATCGTCGGCCGGTACGGCGGGACCGTGGAGAAGTTCATCGGAGACGCGGTGATGGCGGTCTGGGGCGTGCCGACCGCACACGAGGACGACGCCGAGCGCGCGGTCAGGTCCGGGTTGGAGCTGGTCAACGAGATCGCGGCGCTCGGGGAGGACCTCGGCGTGCCCGGGCTGGCCATGCGCGTGGGCATCGTGACCGGCGAGGTCGCGGTCACCATCGGCGCCGAGCACCAGGGGATGGTCGCCGGGGACGCGGTGAACACGGCCTCGCGGGTGCAGTCCGCGGCCGAGCCGGGGCAGGTCTGGGTCGACGAGACGACCCGGCTGCTGACCTCCTCGGCGATCACCTACCTCGATGTGGGAAGCCATCCGCTCAAGGGCAAGGCCGACCCCGTCCCGCTCTGGTCGGTGCGTGCCGTGGTGGCCGCGATGGGCGGGGCCCAGCGCGCCGACGGCCTGGAGGCGCCGCTGATCGGGCGCGACCGCGAGCTGCGGCTGTTCAAGGAGCTGTTCCACGCCACCGAGGAGACGGGCCGGCCGGCGCTGCTCGTCGTCGACGGCGAGCCCGGTGTCGGGAAGTCCCGGCTCTCGTGGGAGTTCGAGAAGTACGTCGACGGGCTCACCTCACCGACCCGGTGGCACAGCGGACGCTGCGTCGCGTACGGCGAAGGTGTCGCGTTCTTCGCGCTGGCCGAGGCGATCCGGGGGCGGCTGGGAGCGCTCGACGCCGACACCGACGACGACCCCGCGCGGCTCCTCGAGGCCAGCCTGGTCCGCTACGTGCCCGACCCCGAGGAACGCACCTGGCTCGGGCCGCGGGTCGGTGCGCTGCTCGGCATCGGCTCGGTCGGCACCTTCCCGCGCGAGGACCTGTTCTCGGCGTGGGCCACGTACCTGCAGCGTGTGGGCGAGGGGTTGTACCCGGTCGTCCTGGTCATCGACGACGCGCAGCACGCCGACGAGGGGCTGCTGCAGTTCGTCGAGCATCTGCTCTCGGTCGGCTCGTTCGCGTGCTTCGTGGTGCTGCTGACCCGACCTGGCCTGCTCGAGGACCACCCGTCGCTGGCGACCAACCGCAAGGCGACCGTGATCCACCTGCCGACGCTGTCCGCGACCGACATCTCCGAGCTGCTCGGGGGACTGGTCGCCGGGCTGCCCGACTCGGTGCGCGGCACCCTGGTCGAGCGGTCCGAGGGGGTGCCGCTGTTCGCGGTGGAGACGGTGCGCTCGCTCATCGACCGGGACCTGGTCGTGCCGCGTGGCGGCCAGTACGTGCTGGCGGACCCGGAGACGCTCGACCTCGACGCGATCGCGGCGCCGGCGTCGCTGCAGGCCCTGATCGCGGCCCGGCTGGACACGTTGTCGCCCCGGCAGCGGCGGGTCGTCAACGAGGCCAGTGTGCTCGGCGCATCGTTCCGCAAGGAGATGCTCGCCGCCCTCTGCGCCGACCTGGCCGACCTCGACGAGGTGCTCGCCGGTCTGGTGCGGCTGCAGATCCTCGGCCTGGAGTCCAGCCGGTTCAGCGCGGAGTACGGCCAGTACCAGTTCGTCCAGTCCGTGGTGCGGCAGGTCGCCTACGCGACGCTGTCCCGGCGCGACCGCAAGGCCAGCCACCTCGCCGTGATCGCGACGTTCCAGTCAACGCGAGAAACCACCGGGGACCTCGCCCCGATCATCGCCCAGCACTACCTGGACGCGATCGAGGCGGTTCCGAACGACCCGGACGTGCCGGCCCTCAAGGCCGCGGTGATCACCGAGCTCCGCCGCGCCGCCACCCGTGCCCGAGCGCTCGGGTCACCCACCGAGGCTGCTGCTCACCTCGCGTCCGCCCTGGCCCAGGCCGGGGAGACCGAGACACGGGCCGGCGTGGAGACGGAGCTGGCCACGGCGCTCAACGACGCCGGAAGGTATGCCGAGGCCTCGGCGCACGCTGTCCGGGCGACCGAGGCGTTCGACCGGCTGGGGCTGCCGGTCGCCGCCGGACAGGCCGCGGCCGCCCACGCGGCCGCGCTGATGTTCGGGGCCGCCGACAACGCGCAGGCGCTGGCCGTTGCGGAACCGCGGTGGGAGGCGCTGCGGACCCGCGACGATGCCGCGGTCGCGCTGCTCGGGCTCGCCAGGGTCCTGACCGCCGCCCGGGGACGCCTCTCGATCGACGCGCACGACATCGACGAGGCCAGGATCAAGCTGGCCGAGAAGATCGGCGACGCCGGGGAGCTCGCCGACGCCTTCACCAGCCTGAGCGTGTACTACAGCGTGAGCGGGGTCAGCTCCCTCTCGAGCGTGCTGCTCGAAGCAGCGGCGGACCTGGCCCGGAAGAACCACCAGCCGCTGGCGCTGGCACGGTGCCTGCTGAACCTCACGGTCGATCTCTCCCTGCGTGACCTGGGCAAGGCCGTGGCGACCGGGCGCGAGGCAGTCGCGGTCTCCCGGGCCACGGGCGTCTCGTTGTGGATCTCCTACTGCGAGGTGAACCTGGTGCTGGCGCTCTGGGACCAGGGCAGCTGGGACGAGGCCGAGGAGCTCGTGCGCACCAGCCGGTCCGAGGCGGACAACATCAACATGCTGCTGTCGTCCGCGCTGATCGGCTGGATCAAGGCGGTGCGAGGTCTTCCCTGGACGCTGCCCTGGACCGCCGAGGACCGGCCGACCAGCGACGACCCGAGCGACCTGGCCTGGCTCACCTTCGTCGAGGCGTTGCACGCCCAGGCACACGGGGAGCCCGAGCCGGCGATGCGGCTGGCCCTGGAGGCCACCGAGCGGATGTACGCCCTGTCCGGGACGTGGGACGACTTCACCCGGCTGTGGCCCACGGCTGTGGACCTCGCGCTCGAGGTCGGTGACGACGTGGTCCTGGGCCGGCTGCTGCAGCTGGTCGACGACGCCTCCAACGGTGTCGCGCCACCGAGCGTCATGGTCCACCGCAAGCGGGTCGCGGGACTGGTCGCGATCCGTGACGGCGGACCTCCCGACCTGGTGGAGGGCACGATGCGCGAGGCGATCTCCGGTTACGCCGACTGGGGCTCGGTGCCCTACCGTGCCCGGGCCGAAGCCGAGCTCGGCACCTGGCTGGTCGGGCAGGGGCGCGCGGACGAGGCGGCTGCGCTGCTCGACAGCGCCCGCGTCAGCTTCAACGAGCTCGGCGCCACCGCGTGGCTGGAACAGCTCGAGTCACCGCTGGTGCACTGAGCGCCCAGCCCCGTGCCGGCCCGTGACAGCATGGGCGGGTGCCGTCCACCCTGCCCGACGGAGAGCCCGTCCCCGTCGACGGGTCGCTCCCCGCGTCCGCGCTCGCGACTCTGGGGGAGCGGCCGTTCGGGTTCTACGTGCACGTCCCGTTCTGCACGGTGCGCTGCGGCTACTGCGACTTCAACACCTACACCTCCTCCGAGCTGGGGTCCGGGCCCGGTGCCTCACGTGCGTCGTACGCCGACGCGGCGGTCGCCGAGGTACGGCGCGCACGTGCTGTGCTCGGTGACCGGGACGTGCCGGTGCGGACCGTGTTCTTCGGAGGGGGCACACCCACGTTGCTTCCGGCCGGCGACCTGACCCGGATCGTGTCCGCGATCGAGGAGGAGTTCGGGCTCGCGCCCGGTGCCGAGGTCACCACCGAGTCCAACCCCGACAGCGTCGGTCCCGGTGATCTCGCGGCCCTGCGCGACGGCGGGATCAACCGGATCTCGTTCGGGATGCAGTCGGCCGTCCCGCACGTGCTCGCGGTGCTGGACCGGACGCACGACCCGCGCCGGGTGCCGCAGGTGGTCGAGTGGGCCCGGGCGGCCGGGTTCGACCGGGTCAGCCTCGACCTGATCTACGGCACCCCGGGAGAGTCGGCGGCCGACTGGCAGGCGTCGCTGGACAGTGCGCTCGCGTGCGAGCCGGACCACCTCTCGGCGTACGCCCTGATCGTGGAGGAGGGCACCGCGCTGGCGCGTCGGATCCGCCGTGGCGACGTGCCGATGACCGACGACGACGACCTCGCCGACAAGTACCTGGCGGCCGACGAGGCCCTGGAGAAGGCCGGCCTGGGCTGGTACGAGGTCTCCAACTGGGCGCGTGACACGGCCGCCCGCTGTCGGCACAACCTGCTCTACTGGACCGGCGGCGACTGGTGGGGCGTCGGACCGGGGGCACACTCCCACGTCGGTGGTGTGCGCTGGTGGAACGTCAAGCATCCGAGCGCCTACGCCGCCCGGATCGAGTCGGGTGCCAGTCCCGCGCAGGCGCGCGAGCTGCTCGACGAGCAGACCCGGCGCGTGGAGCGGGTGCTGCTCGAGATCCGGCTCCGCGACGGGCTGCCCGTCGACGTGCTGGACGAGGATGGCCGGGCGCGGCTGGCCGCGCAGGTCGAGCGGGGGCTGGTCGCGGCCGACGACCTCGGCCGGGACCGGGTGGTGCTGACCAGGCGGGGCCGGCTGCTCGCCGACGCGGTGGTGCGCGAGCTCAGCTGACCAGGCGGCTCAGCTGACCGGCTGGCTCAGCCGACCAGGCGGAGGATCAGCGGATACCGGAAGTCCTCGTGGTTCGCGGCCTTGACCGTGGCGACGATCATCAGCACGAACCAGGCGATGATCACCGCGGGGAGCAGCAGCACGCCGACCAGCAGGATGATCGAGAAGCCGGCGACGAGCCCGTAGATGAGGTAGGAGATCTGCATGTTGAGGGCTTCCTTGCCCTGGCGGTCGAGGTAGCCCGAGCGGTCCTTGAACAGCAGCCACACCACCAGCGGCGCGAAGACACCGATCATCAGCGGACCGAGGTGCGCGGCGATCGCCCAGAGCTTCTCTTCGTCAGGTCGCATCGGCGGCTGCCGCGGGGCGGCGCCGTAGGGCGGGCCGGGTTGCTGCGGAGGGTTCGGTCCGGTGGTCATGGCACCGATTCAAGCACGCCCAGGGCTCGGCGTGGTGACGAAGTCGATCAGCTCCTCGACCCGGCCGAGCAGGGCCGGTTCGAGGTCGGCGAAGGAGCTCACCTTCGACAGGATGTGCTTCCACGCCCGGGCGATGTCGGCCTGGTCGCGGTGCGGCCAGCCGAGACTCTGGCAGATCCCACGCTTCCACTCGATGTCGCGCGGGATGCTGGGCCACTTCGCCAGCCCGAGCCGGTCCGGCTTCACCGCCTGCCAGATGTCGATGTAGGGGTGGCCGACGATCAGCACGTGCTTGCCCACCGGGCTCCTCGCGACCGAGGCGGCGATCCGGCTCTCCTTGGACCCGGCGACCAGATGGTCCACGAGCACACCCACCCGGCGCTCGGGGCCGGGGCGGAAGTCCCGTAGGTGCTCGGAGAGGTCGTCGACACCCTCGATGTACTCCACGACGACACCCTCGATGCGCAGGTCGTCGCCCCACACCTTCTCCACCAGCTCGGCGTCGTGGCGTCCCTCGACGAAGATCCGGCTGGCGCGGGCGACGCGGGCCTTGGTCCCGGGCACCGCGACCGAGCCTGACGCGGTGTGGGTCTTGCGGGCCGGCCCGGAGCGGCTCGGCGGGGTCAGGATCACCGGCACGCCCTCGAGCAGGAACCCGGGACCGAGCGGGAACGTGCGCCGCTTCCCGCGCCGGTCCTCCAGGACCACGGTCTGCAGGTCGCGCTCGACCGAGACGATCTCACCGCACCAGTCGGTGGTGACCTCCTCGACCACGAGGCCCTTGTCGGCCTCGATCTCGACCGCGCGACCCCGCTTGGGCGCACGCCAGTCGGTGTTGAGCACGTCTGAGCCGTAGCGGTCGGTTCCCATGACCCGCAACGCTAGGTCGCGGCCGCGCCGTGCCGACGGCGGCTCGCCGGGCCGGCGCGTGAGTCGTCGCACCCTGTCCGTCGTACCCCTTGGCAGCCGAGCGTTCGCGATATATCGTCAACGTATCGGGATCGTTCGGTACGACGGAGGTGGGCCGGATGCACGGCAGCGGTTGGGACAAGCACTGGCAGCACCGGGGTGGACCGTGGGGAGCGGGTCCGCCGCCGTGGGTGTCCGGGCTGCTGAACCTTGCGCAGCCCTCGCCGGGACGGGGCCCGAAGGTGCGCCGTGGCGACGTGCGTGCGGCGATCCTCGACGTGCTCGCGGTCGAGCCGATGAACGGCTACCAGATCATCCAGCAGATCGCGGAGCGCTCCGGCGGGGCCTGGAAGCCGAGCCCCGGTTCGGTGTACCCGACCGTGCAGCAGCTCGAGGACGAGGGCCTGGTCGAGGGGACCGACGGTGCCGGGCGGCGGCTGCTTCGGCTGACCGACCAGGGCCGGGCGTACGTCGACGAGCACCCGGACGAGCTCGCGGCCACGTGGCGCTCGTTCGACGAGGCGGCGTCCGCGGAGCAGGAGGCGTCCGGCCCCGACCTGAAGCCGGTGATCGGCCAGGTGATGGGTGCCGTGTGGCAGGTCGTCACCACGGGCACCCGCCAGCAGCAGGCGGAGGCGGCGGAGATCC
>DASSBE010000080.1:0-64998 GCA_035699065.1 Nocardioidaceae bacterium | reverse complement strand
ACGAAGGCCATGGCCGTCGTCACCATGCGTCAGCTCCTCGAGAGCGGCGTCCACTTCGGGCACCAGACCCGTCGCTGGAACCCCAAGATGAAGCGCTTCATCTTCACTGAGCGCAACGGCATCTACATCGTCGACCTGCAGCAGTCGCTGGCCTACATCGACCGCGCGTACGCGTTCGTCAAGGACACCGTCGCCAAGGGCGGCACCGTGATGTTCGTCGGCACCAAGAAGCAGGCCCAGGAAGCGATCGCCGAGCAGGCGACCCGAGTCGGCATGCCCTACGTCAACCAGCGCTGGCTGGGCGGCATGCTCACCAACTTCCAGACCGTGCACCAGCGCATCAACCGCCTCAAGGAGCTCGACGAGATCGACTTCGACGACGTGGCGGGCAGCAGCCGCACCAAGAAGGAGCTGCTGCACATGAAGCGCGAGCAGATCAAGCTCGACAAGACGCTGGGCGGCATCCGGGACATGACCCGTACCCCTGCGGCGGTGTGGATCGTGGACACCAACAAGGAGCACCTTGCCGTCGAAGAGGCGCGCAAGCTGCACATCCCGATCATCGGCATCCTCGACTCCAACTGCGACCCCGACCTCGTCGACTTCCCGATCCCGGGCAACGACGACGCGATCCGTGCGGTCGGCCTGCTCACCCGCGTCGTCGCCGACGCCGTCGCGGACGGTCTGATGGCACGTTCCGGGGCGAAGACCGGCGACGAGGCCGGCGCTGAGCTGGGCTCCGAGGAGCCCCTGGCCGAGTGGGAGCGCGAGCTGCTCGAGGGTCAGGCCGACAAGGCTGCGGTCAAGGCGACCGGCGGGGACGCCGCGAAGACCGACACCCCGGCCTCCGAGGCCACCGGTGCCACGACGGAGGCCGCTGAGGCTCCGGCGAGCGAGGCTGCTGCTCCGGCTGAGGCCCCGGCTGCTGCTCCCGCTGAGGCTCCGGCGCCCGACGCCGCCACTGAGGCGCCGGAGGCTCCGGCCACCGAGGCGCCCGCCGCCGAGACTGCTGTGCCCACCGAGGCGCCGGCCACCGAGGCTCCGGCCACCGAGGCTCCGGCTCCCGAGGCTGCCGCCGCCGAGGCGCCCGCCGAGGAGACTCCGGCTCCCGAGGCTGCTGTTCCGACTGAGGCTCCGGCCGAGGGCGAGACCAAGGCCTGAGTCACCTCGCTGCTGCGGGGACGTCGTCGCACCGCCGACGTCCCCGCACCGCGCGGTAGCTCCTGCGCACCAGCACGAACCACCACTCACCAGCTACGAGGAATCGAGACCATGGCGAACATCACTGCCGCCGACGTGAAGCGGCTCCGCGACCTGACCAGCGCGGGCATGATGGACAGCAAGAAGGCGCTCCAGGAGGCCGACGGCGACTTCGACAAGGCCGTTGAGATCCTGCGGGTCAAGGGGTCGGCGAAGGCCGCCAAGCGTGGTGCCGAGCGGACCGCCTCGAACGGTCTTGTCGCCACCGCCGGCAACGCTCTGGTCGAGCTCAACTGCGAGACCGACTTCGTGGCCAAGAGCGACGACTTCGTCGCCGCCGGCCAGCAGATCGCGCAGGCGGCCGACGAGGCCAAGCCGGCCGACGTGGAGGCACTCAAGGCCGTCCCCGTCGGTGACTCCACGGTCGGCGACCTGGTCCAGGACCTCGCCGTCAAGATCGGGGAGAAGATCGAGCTCGGCCGCGTCGCCGTGTTCGAGGGCCCCGTCGCCACCTACATGCACCGGCGTGCCTCGGACCTGCCGCCGGCGGTCGGCGTACTCGTGGAGTACGAAGGCGGCAGCGAGGAGGCCGCCCGTGGCGCCGCGATGCAGGTCGCCGCGATGCGCCCGCAGTACGTCTCCCGCGACGAGGTGCCCGCCGACATCGTCGCCAAGGAGCGCGAGATCGCCGAGGCCACCGCCCGTGAGGAGGGCAAGCCCGAGCAGGCACTGCCCAAGATCGTCGAGGGCCGCCTCAACGGCTTCTTCAAGGACGTGGCACTGCTCGACCAGCCGTCGGTGCAGGACAGCAAGAAGAACGTCAAGGCCGTTCTCGACGAGGCCGGCGTCACCCTGAAGCGGTTCGCGCGCTTCGAGGTCGGAGCCTGATCAACTAAGGTTCACGCCAGCACGACTCATCACAGGAGGCCGGTCCCATGGAGCGCAGCTCAGCACCTGGGGAACCGGCCTCCTCGTCTGTCTCCGGCGGCCGTCCCGGCCCGTCCGCACCATCGACACCACAGGGGAAGCCCGTGACCGCATACAAACGAGTCCTGCTCAAGCTCTCCGGTGAGGTCTTCGGCGGCGGCAAGATCGGCGTCGACCCGGACGTGGTGAACGGGATCGCCCGAGAGATCGCCGAGGTGGTGCGCAGCGGGGTGCAGGTCGCGATCGTGGTCGGCGGCGGCAACTTCTTCCGTGGCGCCGAGCTCCAGCAGCGGGGCATGGACCGGTCCCGCGCCGACTACATGGGCATGCTCGGCACGGTGATGAACTGCCTGGCACTGCAGGACTTCCTGGAGAAGCAGGGCGTCGGGACTCGTGTGCAGACCGCCATCACGATGGGGCAGGTGGCCGAGCCCTACATCCCGCGGCGCGCGATCCGGCACCTGGAGAAGGGTCGTGTCGTCATCTTCGGGGCCGGTGCCGGCATGCCGTACTTCTCCACCGACACCGTCGCGGCCCAACGAGCGCTGGAGATCGGCGCCCAGGTGATCCTGATGGGCAAGCAGGGTGTGGACGGTGTCTACGACGCCGACCCGAACACCCACCCGGACGCCGTGAAGTTCGACCACCTCACCTACGACGAGTTCTTGCAGCGCGGGCTGCAGGTCGCCGACGCGACCTCGGTGAGCCTGTGCCGCGACAACGACATGAACATGATCGTGTTCAACCTCTCCGTCGACGGCAACATCGCCCGTGTCGTCCAAGGTGAGAAGATCGGTACGACGGTCACGCGGGACGCCTGACCGGATGCGGGATGCGGCCCCACCCGCACCTGAACTGACCAACGAACAGGAGCAGCTGTGATCAACGAGACCCTCACCGAGGCCGGCCAGAAGATGGACAAGGCCGTGGAGGTCGCCCGGGAGGACTTCGCGGCGATCCGGACCGGCCGCGCGCACCCCTCGATGTTCGCCAAGATCACGGCCGAGTACTACGGCACACCGACGCCCCTGCAGCAGCTGGCCTCGTTCACCGTGCCGGAGGCTCGCGTGGTGATCATCGCGCCCTACGACATGGGGGCCATGTCCGCGATCGAGAAGTCTATCCGCGACTCCGACCTCGGCGTGAACCCCACCGACGACGGCAAGACGATCCGGGTCGTGCTGCCGGAGCTCACCGAGGAACGCCGCAAGGAGTACATCAAGATCGCCCGGACCAAGGCCGAGGACGCCAAGATCGCGATCCGCAACGTGCGGCGCAACGCCAAGCAGGCCCTGGACAAGCTCGAGAAGGACGGCGAGGTCGGCAAGGACGACGTCACCGGTGCCGAGAAGAAGCTCGACACGGTCACCAAGAAGCACACCGACACCGTCGACGACCTGCTCAAGCACAAGGAAGCCGAGCTGCTCGAAGTCTGAGCTGCGAAGTTCGATGACGACACCCGACACCCCGTCGGCAGGCCCCGGGCCGGCGGAGAAGAAGAGCCGCGCCGGTCGCGATCTTCCGGCCGCTGTCGCCTCGGCGGTCGTCCTGCTGGCGCTGATCGCGGCCTCGCTGTACTTCTGGAAGCCCGCGTTCCTGATCGTGGTCGCCGCCGCCATCCTGGTCGGCATCTGGGAGTTCAAGCAGGGCTTCGCCGCCAAGGACATCCGGCTGCCGGTCGAACCGCTGATGGTCGGCGCGGTGGTGATGTTGGTCGGGGCGTACGTCGGAGGGGCACCCGCGCTGGTCACGGCCCTGGCCGTCACGGCGCTCGCCACGATGATGTGGCGGCTGCGACGCGGCGTCGACGGGTTCGTCCGTGACGCCACCGCGGCCGTGTTCACCGCCGTCTACGTGCCGTTGCTGGCCGGCTTCGTGGCCCTTCTGCTCGCCGAGGACGAGGGTGCGCTCGGTGTGCTCACGTTCATCCTGGTCACCATCGCCTCCGACATCGGCGGCTACGCGGTCGGCGTCCTCGCCGGCAGACACCCGATGGCGCCGGTGATCTCGCCGAAGAAGTCGTGGGAGGGCTTCGCCGGTTCGACGGTGCTGTGCGTCGTCGTCGGCTGGGCCACGGTCGTCTACCTGCTCGAGGGTGCCTGGTGGGTCGGTGTGCTGCTCGGCCTGATCACCGTCGTGATGGCGACCATGGGCGACCTGTGCGAGTCGGTGATCAAGCGTGACCTCGGGATCAAGGACATGTCCTCGATCATCCCCGGCCACGGCGGGCTGATGGACCGGCTGGACTCGCTGCTCGCGACCGTGGCCCCGACCTGGCTGCTGCTGCACTACCTGGTGTTCTGAGATCCCGGTGCGGCCGGCCACCTCCGGTGTCCCGTCGGGGCGCCTTTTCCTGGTCCGGCACGGCAGACCTCTCGTGCGACCGGAGGTGGCTGCGGAGCAGTGGGAGCTCGATCCGGCCGGCCACCCCGAGATCGAGTCGCTGCGCGAGTCCGGCCGGCTCCCGCCGTACGCCTCCTGGTTCTCCTCGCCGGAGCCGAAGGCGCTCGAGACGGCACGGCGGCTGACCGATGCCGACGTCACCGTCGTCGCGGACCTGCGTGAGCACGAGCGTGCCGCGACGCCCTGGTTCGACGATCCCGAGGCGTGGCGGGCGGTGGTCCGTCAGGTGTTCGCGGAGCCCGACGTGCCCGCGTTGCCGGGTTGGGAGCCGTTACGGCTCACCGCCGAACGGGTGGTGCCGGCGGTGCGGCGGGTCCTCTCCGACCACCCGGACGAGGACGTGGTGCTCGCCGGGCACGGCACCGCGTGGACGATGCTGGTCGCCGAGCTGACCGGTGAGCCGCCCGACCTCGACGCCTGGGCCGCGTTGCGGATGCCCGACGTATGGACGCTGCGCCGGTCCCAGCTTCATCAAGGTCTGTAGAGAAGCCCGCACTTCCCACGGTGCCTGCGCCATGGGAAGTGACGGCTTCGGTACACACCTTGGGGAAACTACGGCCCGAGGTCGCGACACGAGGCCGAACTGAGTACGGATACCGATACCCCGGCGCCGACCCGCTGCCATGCTGAGCGGCATGTACCCGACACTCGGCTCGATCGCGGGCGTGCCGCTGCCGAGCCACGGCGTGTTCGTCGGCCTCGGCGTGCTCGTGGCCGTCGGCGTGTTCGTGGTCGAGGCGCGGCGCCGGGGCCAGACCGACGAGAAGATCGTGTACGTCGTACTCGGCGCCCTCGTGGGCGGCGCGCTGTTCATGCGCCTGGGCACCTGGATGCAGCACGCCGACCTTCGGCAGAACGCGTCTCTGGCCGAGCAGTGGCTCTACGGCAACCGCAGCATCCTCGGCGGGCTGGTCGGCGCCTGGCTCGGCGTGCACGTGGCCAAGCGGCTGGTCGGCTACGCGACCCGCACCGGTGACCTGTTCGCGCCCGCGGTCGCGCTGGGCATGGCGGTCGGCCGGATCGGCTGCCTGCTCACCGAGCTCCCCGGCACACCGACCGGGTCGACGTACGGGATCACCCTGGACCCGGCGACCGCCACCCGCCTCGGCACCCAGCCGGGTATCGCGCTGCACCCGTCGTTCGTCTACGAGATCGTCTTCCACGCGGTCGCGTTCGCGCTGCTGTGGTGCTGGCTGCGGCACCGGCTGACCGCGCCGGGGGAGACGCTGACGCTGTACCTCGCCGGGTACGGCGTCTTCCGCTTCCTGGTCGAGTTCGTGCGCGGCAACGAGGTGGCTTGGGCGGGTCTCACCCGGCCGCAGCTGTTCCTGCTCGTCACCGTGCCGCTGATCCTGGCCCGTGTCGCGTGGCAGGCGCGACACGGCGTCTACCGGTTCGCACCTTCGCCACAGCACCCGCTCGACCGACCGATGAGGACGACTCCATGAGCTACGTGCCACCCCCGCCGCCGGGACCCACCGGACCACCCGAACCCTCCGGGCGGCCCACGCAGCCCGGGCCGGCGAAACGCAACCGGACCGCACTGATCATCTTCGGCGCGCTGATCAGCGTCGTCGCGACGGTGCTCGGCCCACTGGCGGCGCTGTTCCTCGGCGACTCGATCGGCTTCCTCGGCGCCGGTCTGCTCACGCCCGTGCTGTGCCTGCTCGTGGGCATCGCGCTGCTGTTCTCCGAGCGCACCCGGCCCTGGGGGCTCGGACTGCTGATCGGGTTCTTCGTGATGCTGATCGTGGGCGCGGGTGCCTGCGTCCTGGTGCTGATGTCGTTCTCATCGTCCTACGGAGCGGTGGCATGACCGCCGCCGAGCAGAAGGGAATGCGGGGGATGCCGCTGCGCGACTACCGCGTGCACCGCTACGTCAACGCGTTCTGCCCGCGGTGCCACGAGGAGGACCCGATGCGGCCGCTGGCCCAGGTACGCCGGCTCTCGGGGTGGCTCGCCGTGCGCGAGGACCGGGTGTGGCTCGAACGCGGCTGCCCCGACCACGGGCTGGTCACCACGTTGTACGACGAGTCGCCGGAGATCCTGGCCTACCTCGAGCAGTGGACCGCCCCGACCAAGCAGCACCGACCCGACGTCGCCGGCAACTTCAAGCCGGTGCCGTCGGCCTACGAGGACGGCCTGCCCGAGATGCAGACCCAGCACACCTGCATCCTGCTCGAGGACATCACCGACCACTGCAACCTGCGGTGTCCGACCTGCTTCGCGGAGTCCGCGCCGGCCCTGTCCGCGGTCGCGCCGCTCGAGGACGTGCTGGCCTCCATCGACACCCGGCTGGCCCGCGAGAACGACCGGATCGACGTACTCATGCTCTCCGGCGGCGAACCGACCCTGTACCCCCGGCTCGGCGAGCTGCTCGACGAGGTGACCGCCCGCCCCGTGGTGCGGATCCTGGTCAACACCAACGGGCTGCGGATCGCGCAGGACGACGAGCTGCTCGCGCTGCTGGCAAGGCACCGCGAGCGCGTCGAGGTCTACCTGCAGTACGACGGACAGAGCGCTGAGGCCTCGACCCATCACCGTGGCGCCGACATCCGCAGGTTCAAGGAGAAGGCGATCGACCGGCTCTCGGGCGCCGGGATCTTCACCACCTTGACGATGACCGCAGCCCTCGGCGTCAACGACGACGAGATCGGGTTCGTGCTGAAGCGGGCACTGGACACGCCCTACGTCGGCGGGGTCACGATCCAGCCGGTGTTCGGCTCCGGCCGCTCGGCGGGGATCGACCCGATGCACCGGCTCACGCACACCGGGGTGTTGGCGCGGCTCGAGGAGCAGACCGCCGGACTGGTCACCTGGCGCGATCTCACCGCGCTGCCGTGCTCGCACCCGCACTGCTGCTCGGTGGGGTACCTGCTGCGCGACGACTCGGGCGGCTGGCGCTCGCTGACCTCGCTGATCGGCCACGACAAGCTCAAGGCGTGGCTCGACCTGGAGCCGGAGACGCTGGCGAACCGGATCGCCGACGACACCATCCCGGCGACCCTGAGGGCCGTGGTCAAGGACTCGCTGCTGGGCCTGCTCAGCGAGCAGTCGTCCCTGTCGCACCCCGCGATCGGCACCATCTGGAAGGACATCTGCGAGAACTGCGACCTCGGCATCGGCACGCTGAGCCGGCTCGCCGCGTCGTCGTTGCCGGGCCAGCGCAAGCGGCTGCGCACGATGCTCGGTGAACGGGTGCTGCGGGTCACCGTGAAGCCGTTCATGGACATGTCCACGATGATCGAGGAACGACTCACCCAGTGTTGCGTGCACGTCGGCACCGTGAACGCCACTACGCAGGCGCACCAGTGCGCACCGTTCTGCGCGGTGCAGGCCTGGGCGCCGCTGGGGCGGACCCGGCTGTCGACGGCGACGGGTCGGGCGACCCTGCCGGTCGCGGATGCCGAGGAGGCGGGGACCCGATGACCACCACGGACCACCAAGGCCGCCAGGGGTCGCCGGCCGGCGCGCCGCCGTACGACCCGCTGCGGCTGTGCATCTTCGCCACCGTCGCGCTGCTCGGCTGGGCGCTCGGCCCGGTGGCGCTGCTGTTCTTCGCCGGGCTCGGGTTCGCCGGCTACTGGCGGGCGCGCCGGGCCGGGCTGACGACGTCGAAGTGCGTGCTGCGGGACACCCGGTTGGTCCTCGGCTACCTGGCGCTGCTGGTGGCGGCCGGTGCGGTGGGCTGCTGGCTCTGGTTCGTCTGACCCTGGCGC
Source organism: Nocardioidaceae bacterium (assembly GCA_035699065.1). GTDB lineage: Bacteria > Actinomycetota > Actinomycetes > Propionibacteriales > Nocardioidaceae > Nocardioides_C. Next base: position 56,749 of record DASSBE010000080.1, on the reverse strand, counting down.
CGGCGCGGGATCGGGGATCGGTGTGACTGTCGCCGCGTGATTCGTGCCTGGCGAGCCGGGATGGGACACTGGGTGAGTTATGCCTGAACCCCTTCCCCTGGTCTTCAACGAGCCGCGCGGCCGCAAGAAGCCGCCGCGCCACCTGGCCGACCTGAGCGCCGCCGAGCGCAAGGAGCTGGCCACCGAGCTCGGCCTGCCCGGCTTCCGCGCCAGACAGCTGTCCACCCACTACTTCTCCCGCCTCGTCGACGACCCGGCGCAGATGACCGACCTGCCCGCCGCCGACCGTGTCGCGCTGGTCGACGGCCTGCTGCCACCGCTGATGACGCCGCTGCACACGATGGAGGCGGACCGGGGCACGACCCGCAAGACGCTGTGGAAGCTGTTCGACGGTGCGCTCGTCGAGTCGGTGCTGATGCGCTACCCGGACCGGGTCACGATGTGCGTGTCCTCGCAGGCCGGTTGCGGGATGGCATGCCCGTTCTGTGCCACCGGGCAGGGTGGTCTGCAGCGCAACATGTCGACTGCGGAGATCGTGGAGCAGGTCGTGGCGGGTGCCCGGTCGTTGGCCCGCAACGAGGTCCCGGGCGGGCCCGGGCGGGTCTCCAACGTGGTGTTCATGGGGATGGGCGAGCCGATGGCCAACTACAAGGCCGTGATCGGGGCGGTACGGCGGCTGACCGAACCGGCCCCGGACGGCCTCGGCATGTCCGCGCGGGGGATCACCGTGTCCACGGTCGGGCTGGTGCCGCGGATCAACCAGCTCGCCGACGAAGGCATCCCGGTCACGCTGGCCCTGTCCCTGCACGCACCCGACGATGAGCTGCGCAACGAGCTGGTCCCGATCAACACCCGCTGGTCGGTCGCAGAGACCGTCGAGGCGGCGTGGGGGTATGCACGCACCACGAAGCGCAGGGTGTCGATCGAGTACGCCATGATGCGCGACATCAACGACCAGGCCTGGCGCGCGGACCTGCTCGGAGACGTCCTCAACTCCTACGGCGACTGGGGTTGGGTGCACGTGAACCTGATCCCGCTGAACCCGACGCCCGGCTCGAAGTGGACCGCGTCGCGGCGTGAGGACGAGCGCGAGTTCGTGCGCCGGCTCGAGGCCAAGGGCATTCCCACGACGGTCCGCGACACCCGCGGGTCGGAGATCGACGGCGCCTGCGGGCAGCTGGCCGCGGTCCAGACCTGAGCCCGCTGGCCCGAGCGCGGGGAAGGCTGGAGTGGTGAGCATCGGGAACCCGGCCTACTACGACGCCGAGGCGGGCCGCTACGACGACACCCGCGGCGGTCTGCCGCGGGCACGGTCGGCCGCAGCCGCGGTCGCCTCGCTGGTGCCCGGTGGCGGCACCGCGCTCGACGTCGCGGGAGGGACCGGGATCGTGTCCGCCGAGCTGGCCCGGCTCGGCTTCTCGGTGCTGGTGGCGGACCTGTCGATCGGCATGCTGAGCGTGGCCGCCTCCCGGCTGCCGGGGCGGGTCGTGGCCGGATCCGCCGACCGGCTGCCGGTGCGGGACTCCTCGGTGGACCTGGTGACCGTGATCTGGCTGCTGCACCTGCTCGCGATCCCGGTGGCCGACCGGGTGATCGGCGAGGCGTCTCGGGTGCTGCGCCCCGGTGGCCACCTGGTGACCACGGTGGACAAGGACCTCGCGCACGGGCGGGTCCGACGTACCAACGCCGACCACGGCGAACGAGTGGCCGCGGTGGCCCGTCGGCAGGGGCTCGAGTCGGTGGGCGGCGCCTCGTTCGTGGCGGAGACCCGGTGGCCGAGCGCGCAGGGCGGGCAGGTCTTCGCCGTCTCCGCGTTCCGGGCCGGTTAGCGGCGCGCGAGCAGCGGCCCGACCTCGTCCAGGTCGTCGACCAGGTGGACGACGGGCTCCATCGCCCGCCCCTGCGCCAGTGACCTCAGCAGCGGCCACGCCGGGACCACCTCGGTCCAGTACTCGCGGCCGACCAGCACCATCGGCGCCACCGTCGCCCGGTCGGCGTAGTAGTTCTCGCAGGCGTCCTGGAAGATCTCCTGCACCGTGCCGCCCGCGCCGGGAAGGAACACGATGCCAGCCACGCACAGGTGCAGCAGGATGTCCTCGCGGATCGCGTTCTTGAAGTACTTCGCGATCGAGGAGGCGAACGCGTTCGGCGGCTCGTGGCCGTAGTGCCAGGTCGGGATGCCCACCGAGCGGTTCCCGTCCGGCCACCGCTCCAGCACCGCGAACGCGGCGCGTGCCCAGTCGGTGGTGGAGGGCCGGAACCCCGGTGTCCCGGCAAGCAGGTCGAGGGCCGCGGCAAGGTCGTCGAGGTCGTGGCCGGCCAGGTAGGCGCCGAGGTTGGCCGCCTCCATCGCCCCTGGGCCACCCCCGGTGCACACCAGCAGGTCCTCACCGGCCAGGGCATGGGCGAGACGGGCCGCGTCGGCGTACTCCGCCGACCCGCGTTGCAGCGCGTGCCCACCCATCATCCCGACCATGTCGGTGCCCACGACGAGGTCGCGCAGGGCGTCGTCGACGGAGTGGTCGTGCAGCGCCTTGGCCAGCGAGATGTCGAGGTCGGAGGGCTGCTTGGACCAGGCGTAGATACGTGCGTCCGGGGTGTTCTCGTAAGAGCCGCCGAGCCCGTCGTACAGCTCTTGCGGTGAGTAGAGCCCGCCACGGTAGGCGTTCACCGGCACGTCCGGGACGACCGGGAAGATCAGCGCGCCGCGGACACTGAGGTCGGCCTCGACGCCGTCGGCGAAGCTGCAGCCGAGAAAGAGGGCGCCGGCTGCCTCGAGCCGGCGGAGGTCCTCGCCGCGCTCGCTGAGGTCGAGCGTCTGCAGGTGCCATCCGGCCATCGAGGTCGCACCCGCGGCGACCCGTTCGTCGAACTCCTCGAGGGTCTCCAGCTCGATGGTGCGTCCGCGTTCCTTCTTCACGCGGCCCATCCTCGCACCGACTTGTCAGACGGGTGTGCGGCTATAGCCGCACAGGGTTCTGACAACTCGGCGTCAGAAGGCGTGCGCGAGCAGCTCCGCGAACAGTGCGTGCTCGTCGACGACGGCCTCGGGCAGGCCGCGGGCGGCGAACCAACTGCAGACGTTGTGGCAGTCGCGCATCAGGAAGTCCATCCCGGCGGGGTTGCCGACGATGTCGACGGCCTGCGGGAGGTCGATGACCACCAGCCGGTCGCCGGCGGCCAGGATGTTGTACGGCGAGAGGTCCCCGTGCGCGATGCCGTGCCGGGCCAGCTCCGCCATCGCCTCGCGCAGCTGGTCGAAGTAGGACTCGAGCAGGTCGCGGTCCGGCCGGGTCTGCGCGAGCCTCGGCGCGGCCTCACCGTCGACGGCGACGAACTCCATCAGGATCTCGGTGCCGTCGATCTGCACCGGGTAGGGCACCGGGATGCCGGCGGACCAGAACCGCTTGAGCGCCTCCCACTCGGCCCAGGCCCACTGGCCCGCGGCGACCGCGCGGCCGTGGCTGGTCTTCTTCGCCATCGCCCGGGCGTCGCGCGAGTTCCGGGTCCGCCGGCCCTCGGTGTAGCTGCTGCTGCGGTGGAAGGACCGGTGCTCCTCGGTGCGGTACCGCTTGGCCGCCAGCACCACGCTGAGGTCGGGGTCGTCGGGGATGCCGCGCTCCAGCAGGAACACGTCGGCTTCCTTGCCGGTCTTGAGGATGCCCAGGTCGGTGTCGATCGCGGCGCGGTCCGTCACCACCCAGTCGGGCAGCGGTTCCGGGCCGCGGCAGAGCGGCTCCACATCCCAGTAGTTGCTCCAGCGTCGACCGTCCTCGCCGTCACCCGGGCCGTCGAGGGCGTGGAAGTCGAAGACGAACTGGGGGTCGAGACCGGTGTGGTCGGTGTGGCTAGTGGAGCCGTGCTCCGGAAAGTAGACGTCGTGTGACATCGGTAAGTGCACTCCGTGAGTGAGAGGAACGGTGGGCGAAGGACACGCCAAGGACAGCGATGCGCATGTCACGCTCCTCTCTTCTCCGGTGCGGCCGGGTGCCGTCACGCCCGACAAGCGTGGACGACGTACGACGGGCGCGCAACTGGTTTAAGCCAAGGGCCCGGATAGGGTCCGGTCGTGCGCTACCTCAACGGCCCGCTGCCCGGGTCTGATCCCGCGCTGGAGGCCGCGTTCGCGCACGCCCTGCTCCGCCGGGTCAGCCGCGAGGAGATCTTGGAGACGCTGTGGGTGCACCGGCCGGCGCGGAACGCGGTGGTCTTCGGGCGCCGGGACACCAACCTCCCCGGCTTCGATGCTGCCGTGGCCGCCTGCCGCGAGGCAGGTTTCGCCCCCGTCGTACGCGCCTCCGGCGGTCGGGCGGTCGCGCACACCACCGACGCGTTGGTCGTCGACCACGTCAGCCCGGACCCGAGCTGGCCCAGCGGCATGGAGGTCCGGTTCCGTGAGTTCGGGGGCCTGTTCGCCCAGGTCCTCCGCGGCTTCGGCATCGACGCCCGGGTCGGTGAGGTGCCGGGCGAGTACTGTCCCGGCGCGCACAGCGTCAACGCGCGCGGCACGGTGAAGCTGGTCGGCACGGCACAGCGGATGGTCCGCGACGCGTGGCTGTTCAGCTCGGTGATCGTCGTCGGCGGTGCGACCGTCCTGCAGCCGTTGCTGGGCCGGGTCTACGACGGACTCGGCCAGCCGTTCGACCCCGCGTCGGTGGGTGCCGTGCGCGACGAGGTGGCCGCCGTGCGCGACGGGCCGCCGGTGACGCTCGACGACGTGGAGGCGGCCGTGCTCGCGGCCTACTCCGCGCGCTCCGCGCTCGACCCGGTCGAGGTCGACGCGGACAGCATGGCGCTGGCGCACACGGTCGTCGCCGACCACCGGGTCGACTGAGCACCACGGTTCGAGGGGGAGACAGAACGCCGGCGACGTACCACCATGGCAGGGGGACCGAGGTGGGGAGCGGACATGGACGAGCACTACGACCTGGTGGTTCTCGGGGCAGGGCCGGCCGGTGAGAAGGCAGCGGCCCTGGCGGCGTACCACGGACGACGGGTGGCCGTCGTCGAGCGCGCGGCCCGTGCCGGCGGCGCCATGGTCCGCGATGCGGCGACCAGCAAGACCATGCGCGAGGCGGCGCTGTACCTGACCAGCTTCCGCGCCCGCGACGTCTACGGGGTCGGCCTCGGTGTGCCCGCCGAGCTCGCGGTCCAGGGGGTGCGCCGGCGCACCGAACAGGTGGAGCAACTGCTCACCGGCGTGGTGGAGAGCAACCTCGAGCGGCACGGCATCGACCTGGTGCACGGCGTCGCCCGGCTCGCCGGTGCCGGGATCGTCGAGGTCACCGGTCCGTCCGGGGACTCGTCCTCGGTGAGCGCGGGAGCCATCATCATCGCCACCGGGTCACGGCCCTTGCACCCTGCCGGCATCCCGTTCGACGGAACCGACGTGCTCGACTCCGAGACGGCGAGCCTGCTGGACCGCCCGGTCAGGAGCCTGGTCGTCGTGGGCGGCGGCGCGGTCGCGTGCGAGTACGCGTCGGTGTTCGCGGCGCTGGGAACCCAGGTGACGCTGGCCGAGAGCGGGCCGAGGCTGCTGCGGTTCATGGACGCCGAGATCGCCGGCCAGCTCGCCGAGGCGTACACCGAGATGGGCATGCGGCTCGTGCTCGGCCGGGGACACGTGGCCGTGCGCCGCGACACGGACGGCGTCCGGGTGGAGCTTCCGGACGGCGAGACGCTGCGCCCCGAGCATGTCATCGTCGCCGCCGGCCGGGTCGGCAACACAGAAGACCTGGGGCTCTCCGAGGCCGGTGTCACGGTGGACCGGCAGGGCCTGGTCGTCGTCGACGCCGGGTTCGCGAGCACCGCAGCAGGGATCTACGCCGCGGGCGACGTGATCGGGTCGCCGGCGCTGGCGTCGGTGTCCATGGAGCAGGGTCGCGTCGCCGCCTGCCACGCGCTGGGCATCGAGCTCGGGCGGTCCGTCGACTCGCATGCGCCGTTCGGTGTCTACTCGGTGCCCGAGACGGCGATGGTCGGCCTGACCGAGGAGGCGGCCCGCCTCGAGGGCACGGAGGTCGTGGTCGGCCGGGCGCGGCTGACCCACAACGCCCGGTCGGTGATCAACGGGGCGGACCGGGGGCTGGTCAAGCTGTTGTTCCGTCGCGGTGACCGGCACCTGGTCGGCGCGCACATCCTGGGCAGCGACGCGACCGAGCTCATCCATCAGCCGCAGGCCGTGATGCACTTCGGCGGCACGGTCGAGTACTTCCTCGACGCCACCTACAACACCCCGACGGTCAGTGAGGCGTTCAAGTTCGCGGCGTACGACGCGTTGTCGAGGCTGGAGAACCGCGAGACCCTGACCGCGAGCGTCTGACGGCCGCGGCTGGTGTCCATGCGGAGCGTTGGCCAAGATGGGGCCATGGGTAGATACCGCGACGCACACGTTGCCAGCATCTCCGACCGCGACGCGTTCTGGGCCGAGCAGGCCACGCTGGTCGACTGGATCAAGAAGCCGAAGCAGATCCTCGACGAGGCGAACCCGCCGTTCTACCGGTGGTTTCCCGACGGCACGCTGAACACCTGCTACAACGCGCTGGACCGGCACGTGGTCGCCGGGCATGCGGACCGGACCGCGCTGGTCTACGACAGCCCGGTCAGCGACACGAAGCAGCGGCTGAGCTATGCCGAGCTGCTGGAGAAGGTGGCCGCGTTCGCCGGCGCCCTGCGCGGCTTCGGCGTGGACAAGGGCGACCGGGTGGTCATCTACATGCCGATGATTCCCGAGGCGGTCATCGCGATGCTGGCCTGCGCGCGGCTCGGTGCGATCCACTCGGTGGTGTTCGGTGGGTTCGCTCCGCACGAGCTCGCGGTGCGGATCGACGACGCGCAGCCGAAGGTGGTCGTGTCCGCCTCCTGCGGGATCGAGCCCACCCGGGTCGTGGAGTACAAGCCCATGCTGGACAAGGCACTCGAGCTCGCCACGCACAAGCCCGGTGCGTGCGTGATCAAGCAGCGGCCGCAGCTGCGTGCCTCGCTGGAGCAGGTGTGGGACGTGGACTGGGAGGTGGCGATGAAGGCCGGTGCCACCGACCCGGCCGAGTGCGTCGAGGTCGCCTCGACCGACCCGCTGTACGTGCTCTACACCTCGGGCACCACCGGGAAGCCGAAGGGGATCGTCCGCGACAACGGCGGGCACGCGGTGGCGATGGCGTGGTCGCTGCCCCACATCTTCGACGTGCACGCCGGTCAGGTGTGGTGGACCGCGTCCGACGTCGGCTGGGTGGTCGGCCACTCCTACATCGTCTACGCGCCACTGATCGTGGGGGCCACCACGGTCCTCTACGAGGGCAAGCCGGTCGGTACGCCGGACGCCGGCGCGTTCTGGCGGGTGATCGACGACTACGACGTCGAGGCGTTGTTCACCGCACCGACCGCGATGCGCGCGGTGAAGAAGGAGGACCCGGCCGGCGCCCTGCTGGGCGACCACGACATCTCCTCCTTGCGCACGCTGTTCCTGGCCGGCGAACGGCTCGACCCCGATACCTACGAGTGGGCGACCCGGACGGTCGGTGTCCCGGTGATCGACAACTGGTGGCAGACCGAGACCGGCTGGCCGATCGCCGCGAACCTGCGTGGCCTGGAGCCGATGAAGATCAAGCCCGGCTCGCCCACGGTCCCGGTGCCCGGCTACGACGTGCACGTCCTGAACGAGAAGGGGTCCCCGGTCGGGCCGGGAGAGGAGGGGGCGATCTGCCTCAGGCTCCCGCTGCCGCCCGGGACACTGCCGACGCTGTGGGGCGACGACGAGCGGTACGTCTCGTCCTACCTCGCGGCGTTCGACGGCTACTACCTCTCCGGCGACGGCGGCTACCTCGACGAGGACGGCTACCTGTTCGTGATGGGCCGCACCGACGACGTGATCAACGTGGCCGGCCACCGGCTCTCGACCGGGTCGATGGAGGCGGTGATCGCCCAGCACCCGGCCGTCGCCGAGTGCGCAGTGATCGGAGCGGCCGATGCCATGAAGGGCCAGCTGCCGCGCGGGTTCGTCGTGCTGAAGGCGGGCGTCACCGAGGATCCCGACGACGTCGCCGCGGAGCTGGTGGCGATGGTGCGTGAGGAGATCGGCGCGGTCGCGGCCTTCCGGGACGTGAGCGTCGTGGGCGGCCTGCCCAAGACCCGCTCCGGCAAGATCCTGCGCAAGACGATGCGCGAGATCGCCGACGGCAAGGATGCGGTGGTGCCCTCGACCATCGAGGACGTGGCCGTGCTCGACCAGATGCGGCCGGCCCTGCGCCGCGACTCCTGACGTACCAGCGGCTGCGCGACCGGTCGGCCTCGGCTAGTGGCCGCCGACGAGTGGCGACATCGCCCGGGCGATGCGACTCGGCCGGCGGGTGAGCTGCTCCTCACGGTCCGAGAGCGTCATCGTCCGCAGGCCCGCGTTGACCCCCAGCCAGCGCAGCGGCTCCGGCTCCCAGCGGCGGGAACGGTGGTCCACCCAGGGCAGGCGGGTCAGGTCGGTCTCCCGTTCGAGGATCAGGTCGCTCAGGGTACGACCGGCCAGGTTCGTCGTACTCACTCCGTCACCGACGTACCCACCGGCCCACGCCAGACCGGTCGACCGGTCCAGCCCGACCGAGGCGCACCAGTCGCGAGGGATGCCCAGCGCGCCGCCCCAGGCATGGCTGACCCGGTGTCCGCGCAGCACCGGGAACATCTCCAGCAGCGTGGACCACAGTCCGGCGAAGACCCGCGGGTCACGGTCGAAGCCCGGTCGCACCGCGGAACCGAAGTGGTACGGCGCGCCGCGGCCACCGAACACGAGCCGTCCATCGGTCGTGCGCTGGCCGTAGACGACCAGGTTGCGGTAGTCGGTGAACGTCTCGCGTTCACGCAGGCCGATCTGCTCCCAGACCTGGTCACTCAACCGCTCGGTGGCGATCACCAGCGAGTAGACCGGGACCAGCGCGCGTCGCTGCCCGTCGAGTGAGGGCGTGTAGCCCTCGGTGGCCCGGACCACGGTGTCGGCGTGCACCACGCCCCGGTCGGTGCGCACGCGGTGCGGCTCGACGCGCAGCGCCCGGGTCTGCTCGTAGACGCGGCCGCCGCGGCTCTCCGCCACCGACCGGGCGAGGCCGCGGACCAGGCGGCCGGGATGGATCGCGGCGCAGTCGGGCGTGTACGTCGCCCCGCGCACGCGCGTCGCGTCCAGCCGGGCTCGGGCCTGTGCCTGGTCCAGCAGTGCGATCTCGCCGGGGCCCTGGTCCCAGGCGCGGGCAGCCGTCACCTCGGCCCGGGCACGGCGCCACTGCGCGGGACTTCGCGCGAGGGACACGGTGCCGCCCTTGGCGTAGTGGGCGTCGATGCCCTCGAGCGCCGCGACCCGGCCGACCTCGTCCACCGATCCGCGCATCGCCCGGTGTTGCGCGAGGGCGGCGTCGCGGCTCGAACCGGGCAGCGCGGCCAGCTTGGCCGGGGAGGCGGGGAACAGGGCCGAGCACCAGCCGCCGTTGCGCCCGGAGGCGCCGAAGCCCGCGGTCTCGGCCTCGATCACGACGACACGCAACGTGGGGTCCGCACGCAGTAGGTAGTAGGCGGTCCACAGCCCGGTGAAGCCCGCGCCGACGACGGCGACGTCGGCGTTCACGTCACCGGGCATCGGGTCGCGTGGCTGCCAGTCGTCGGGCGTCGTCTCGTGCCACAGCGAGAGGTCGCGGTAGCTCAGCGCACACCCCAGGAGTAGGTCTGCTTGCGCAGCTTGAGATACATGAACGTCTCGGTAGACACCACGGTCTCCAGGGTCCGGATCCGGGTGGAGAGCACCTCGAGCAGGTGCTCGTCGCTCTCACAGACCACCTCGGCGAGCAGGTCGAAGGAGCCGGCGGTGATCACCACGTAGTCGACCTCGTCCATCGCGGCGAGCTGGTCGGCGATCGGCTCGAGCTCGCCGCGCACCTTGATCCCGATCATCGCCTGGCGGGCGAAGCCGAGCTCGAGCGGGTCGGTGACCGCGACGACCTGCATCACGCCGCTGTCAGTCAGCCGCTGCACGCGTTGCCGGACCGCTGCCTCGGAGAGTCCGACGACCTTGCCGATCGCGGCGTAGGACCGGCGGCCGTCCTGCTGCAACTGCTCGATGATGGCCTTGGAGACCTCGTCGAGCGCGGCGCCGTTGCGTTCTGACCTCGATGATTTGCCCACGGGAGGGATCTTGGCAGGGCAAAGTAAAGCGCGTCAAAGGAATCCAGCAAACTTTCAAGCGATTTCGTTGCGATGCCTCAACATTCCCACGGAATCCCTTGTCGCCAGCCGTAGTCTTTGACAGTATCCACACACCCAACGTGTGTGCCCTGTTGCAGGAGGTTCGGCCAATGTCCCAGGATCGATCGGCGCTCGACGCCCTGGCCCAGATGACCCGGCAGCGGGGCATCAGCCGCCGCGGTTTCCTCCGGGGCGCATCCCTGTCCGCGCTCGCGCTCACGAGCGGCCCGCTGCTCGCGGCCTGTGGCACCGAGGGGGCGAAGCAGACCGCCGAGTCCTGTGTCAGCAAGGACCTGTCCGCGACCGAGAAGCAGCTGCACTTCTCCAACTGGCCGCTCTACATCGACCAGGCCAAGGTGAAGCGGAACGGCAAGAAGGAGACCGTCTACCCCTCCCTGGAGCAGTTCCAGAAGGACTCTGGCATCACCGTCGAGTACGTCACCGACGTGAACGACAACGCCGAGTTCTTCGGCATCGTCCGCAACCAGCTCGCGGCGTGCGAGCCGACGGGTCGCGACCTGTTCGTGCTTACCGACTACATGGCTGCCCGGATGGTCAACCTCGGCTGGATCCAGAAGCTCGACAAGAAGAACCTTCCCAACGTCGATGCGAACCTCGTGGACAACCTGCGCTCCCCGGGCTGGGACGAGAACCGGGACCGTTCCGTGCCGTGGCAGAGCGGCCTGACCGGGATCGCCTACAACGCCAAGCTCACCGGCGAGGTGAAGAGCTTCCAGGAGCTGCTCACCCGGGCCGATCTCAAGGGCAAGGTCAGCCTGCTCTCGGAGATGCAGGACACGATGATCTTCATGCTGCTGCTCGAGGGCGCTGACCCCGAGGACTTCACCGACGACGAGTTCGGTGCGGCCTGCGACCGGCTGAAGAAGTCGGTGGACTCCGGTCAGATCCGTGCGTTCACCGGCAACGAGTACGCCCAGGACCTGGTCAAGGGCAACATCGTGGCCTGCGAGGCCTGGTCCGGCGACGTCATCCAGCTGCAGTTCGACAACCCGGACATCAAGTTCATCGCCCCGGAAGAGGGCCTGTCCCTGTGGAGCGACAACATGATCGTGCCGAACAAGGCGACCCACAAGACCAACGCCGAGACGCTGATGGACTACTACTACCAGCCCGAGGTCGCCGCCCAGGTGGCCGCGTGGGTCAACTACATCTGTCCGGTCAAGGGCGCTCAGGAGGCGATGACCAAGATCGATCCCAGCCTGGCCGAGAACGAGCTGATCTTCCCCGGCGACGACCTGCTCGCCAAGACCTACGACTTCATGAGCCTGGACCAGAAGACGGAGCAGAAGTACCAGCAGCAGTTCGCTGCGGTGATCGGAGCCTGAAGCCGTGCCGCTCTCGTCCGGTTCCCGACCCCGCGACCCGGAGGCATCTGGCGCGGACCTCCGGCTCACCTCGGTCACCAAGCGGTTCGGCACCTTCACCGCCGTCGACGATCTCGACCTGGTGGTCGAGCAGGGCCGGTTCTTCGCGCTGCTGGGACCGTCCGGCTGCGGCAAGACCACGACGCTGCGGATGGTGGCCGGGCTGGAGGAGCCGACCTCCGGCAGCATCGAGCTCGGCGGCAACGACATCAGCCGGCTCAAGCCCTACAAGCGGCCGGTGAACACGGTGTTCCAGAACTACGCGCTGTTCCCGCACCTGAACATCTTCGAGAACGTCGCGTTCGGGTTGCGCCGGCGTGGGGTCAAGGACGTCAAGTCGCAGGTGGGCGAGATGCTCGAGCTGGTCGAGCTCGGGTCGTACGGCGACCGGCGGCCCGCGCAGCTCTCCGGGGGCCAGCAGCAGCGGGTCGCGCTGGCCCGCGCCCTGATCAACCGGCCGCAGGTGCTGCTCCTCGACGAGCCGCTCGGCGCGCTCGACCTCAAGCTGCGCCGACAGATGCAGATCGAGCTCAAGCGGATCCAGACCGAGGTCGGGATCACCTTCGTCCACGTCACGCACGACCAGGAGGAGGCCATGACGATGGCCGACACCATCGCGGTGATGAACACCGGCGTGATCGACCAGATGGGCGGCCCGACCGACCTCTACGACAACCCGGCCACCACGTTCGTGTCGAACTTCCTCGGCCAGTCCAACCTGATCCGGGCCCAGGTGCTCGGCCGCAGCGGGGACGAGATCGTCGTCGACGTGGCCGGCAGCAAGCTCGGGATCCCGGTCAGCCGCGCCCGTCGTACCGACGGACCGGTCTGGGTCGGGGTCCGGCCGGAGAAGGTGTTCGTGGCCGAGGCGGGCGTGGAGAGCGAGCCGAACGCGAACGTCGTGCGCGACGGCACCGTGGTCGACGTGAGCTTCATCGGAGTCAGCACGCAGTACCTGGTGCGGATGCCGTGGGGCCAGGAGCTCACCGTCTTCGAGCAGAACACCGGAGCCCGGGAGCCGTTCCGGGTCGGCGACACGGTGGACCTGTCCTGGATGCCGTCGCACACGTTCGTGCTCGACGCCGCGCAGGACGCGCACGCCGGGGACCAGAGCTACGAGGAGCTGGCCGCCGCAGGAGCCGCCTCATGAGCGTGGCCCAGCTCGGGCATGCCCAGGCGGCCGCTCCGGAGCCGGCCCCGGCGAGCCGTCGGCGACGGAGCAGGACCGGCTACCTCCTGCTGCTACCGGGCATGCTCTGGCTGCTGCTGTTCTTCGCGGTCCCCACCATCCAGCTCGCCGCGACGTCGTTGTACGACCCGGCCGGCTCCCTCGACACCGGCTACGCGATGACGTGGTCGTTCGGCAACTACGTGGACGCGCTCTCGGCGTACCGGCAGCCGTTCCTGCGCTCGCTGATGTACGCCTCCTCGGCGACGATCCTCTCGCTGCTGCTGGCCTACCCGCTCGCCTACACGATCGCGTTCAAGGCCGGCCGGTGGAAGAACCTGATGCTGGTGCTGGTGATCGCGCCCTTCTTCACCAGCTTCCTGGTCCGCACGCTGGCGTGGAAGTCGATCCTGTCCGACAACGGGTTCGTGGTCGAGACGCTCAAGGCGATCGGTGTGCTGGGCGAGGACGGCCGGCTGCTGGCCACCTCGGTGGCGGTGGTGACCGGCCTGACCTACAACTTCCTGCCGTTCATGGTGCTGCCGCTCTACGCCAGCCTGGAGAAGATGGACCCGAAGCTGGTGGAGGCAGGCAAGGACCTCTACGCCAACGGTTTCACCGCGTTCCGCAAGATCACGTTGCCGCTGTCGATGCCCGGTGTGGTCGCCGGGACACTGCTGACCTTCATCCCCGCGGCCGGTGACTACATCAACTCCGAGCTGCTGGGCACCCCGCAGCAGTACATGATCGGCAACGTCATCGACAACACGTTCCTGGTGCAGCTGAACTACCCGATCGCCGCGGCGTGCTCGGTGATCCTGATGGTGGCGATCGTGGCGATGGTGCTGGTCTACGTACGACGGGCCGGCACCGAGGAGCTCGTGTGATCGGCCGGATGACGCCCCTGCAACGGGTAGGACGCTGGATCGGCGACCATGTCGTGCTGTTCCTCGCGCTGCTGGTGCTGGTCTACATGTTCCTGCCGATCTTCTTCGTCGTGCTCATGTCGTTCAACGACCCGGTGAGCAGGCTGGCCTACGAGTTCGACGGCTTCACCTGGGACAACTGGAGCGACCCCTGCGGTCCGGCCGGCATGTGCGACTCGCTGGTGAAGAGCCTTCAGATCGGGTTCCTGGCCACGGTCGGCGCCACGATCCTCGGCACGCTGGTCGCGTTCGCGCTGGTGCGGCACCGGTTCCGCGGCCGGGCCGCGACCAGCCTGCTGATCTTCCTGCCGATGGCGACGCCGGAGGTGGTGATGGGTTCCTCGCTGCTGGCGCTGTTCACGAGCGCGGGTCTCGCCGGGGAGCTGGGCTTCTGGTCGATCCTGATCGCCCACATCATGTTCTGTCTCTCGTTCGTGGTGGTCACCGTCAAGGCCCGGCTGGCGGGCCTGGACTCGAACTACGAGCAGGCGGCGATGGACCTCTACGCCAACGAGTGGCAGACCTTCTGGCGGGTCACGTTCCCGCTGGTGTTCCCCGGTATCCTGGCCGCGGCCCTGCTCAGCTTCTCGCTCTCGTTCGACGACTTCATCGTCACGAACTTCAACCACGGCAACACGATCACCTTCCCGATGTTCGTGTGGGGCTCGGCCCAGCGCGGGATCCCGCCGCAGGTCAACGTGGTGGGCACGGTGATGTTCCTGGTCGCGCTGCTGCTCGTGCTCGGCAGCGGGCTGCTGCAGCGCAAGCGCGCCCGATGACCGTGCCGGTCGGCTCCGCGGTGGGCGGCGACTGGCCGGGGCGGGCGCTCGCCGCGGCGGAGCCGGGAGTCTTCTGGCTCGCGGACCCGGCCCGTCCGCGGCCGCTGCCCGCGCTGCACGGGTCCGAGCGGGCGGACCTGACAGTCGTCGGGGGCGGCTACACCGGGCTGTGGACCGCGCTGCGGGCCAAGGAACGCTATCCGCACCTCGACGTGCTGGTCCTGGAAGCAGGGGTCTGCGGTGACCAGGCGAGTGGCCGCAACGGCGGGTTCGCGAGCGCCAGCCTGACCCACGGGTTCGGCAACGGGCAGGCCCGGTGGCCCGAGGAGCTGGCCGAGCTCGACCGGCTCGGCGCGGCGAACCTGGCTGCGATCGGCGAGACGGTCGACCGCTACCGCATCGACTGCGGCTGGGAGCAGACCGGTGAGCTGATGGTCGCCACCGCCGCGCACCAGGTCGACGAGCTCAGCGCGCTGGGCGCCGAGATGCGGGCGGGCGGCCATGACGTGGAGCTGCTCGACGAGTCGGCCGTGCAGGCGCAGGTGGCCTCCCCGTCGTACCTCGGTGGCCTCTGGGACCGCGACGGGACCGCCATGGTCGAGCCGGCCCGGCTGGCGTGGGGGCTGCGCTCGGCGTGCCTGGGCCTCGGTGTGCGGATCCACGAGCACTCACCGGTCACCGGCCTGTCCCGCGACGGCGCCGCGATGGTGCTGCGTACGGCGACGGGCAGCGTCCGCACCCGGAAGGTGGCGCTGGCGACCAACGCGTTCCCGTCGCTGCTGCGCCGGCTGCGGCTGATGACCGTCCCGGTCTACGACTACGTGCTGATGACCGAGCCGCTGTCGGGTGAGCAGCTGGCGTCGGTCGGATGGGCGAACCGGCAGGGCGTGGGGGACGCCGCGAACCAGTTCCACTACTACCGGCTGACCCGGGACAACCGGATCCTGTGGGGCGGGTACGACGCGGTCTACTACTACGGCAGCCGGATCCACCGCCGACTCGAGCAGAGCGAAGTCACCCACGGCCTGCTCGCCGAGCACTTCTGCGCCACGTTCCCGCAGCTCGAAGGCCTGCGGTTCAGTCACCGGTGGGGCGGCGTGATCGACACCTGCACCCAGTTCGCGGCGTTCTTCGGTACGGCGTACGACGCACGCGTGGCCTACGCGCTGGGCTACACCGGTCTCGGGGTCGGCGCGACCCGGTTCGGCGCCGACGTGATGCTCGACTTGCTGCACGGCGAGGACACCGAGCGGTCCCGGTTGCGGATGGTGCGAGAGAAGCCGCTGCCGTTCCCGCCCGAGCCGCTGCGGTTCGCTGGGGTTCAGCTGACCCGCTGGTCCATGGACCGTGCGGATGCCCGAGCCGGCCGGAGGAACCTGTGGCTGCGCACGATGGACCGGCTGGGACTCGGCTTCGACTCCTGACCCAGGGGTTTTCGGGCTGTCGTTTCATCAAGGTATGCAGGGGAACCCGCACTTCCCACGGCGTGCGCACCAGGGGAAGTGATGGTTGACCTACAGACCATGATGAAACTGGGGCCAGCGGGACGCGGCCAAGCCTGCCGGGGGCCGAGGCCGAGCAGGCCGCAGGCTCAGAGCAGCGTCCAGGCCTCCTCCAGCACCGACCGCAGCCCCTGCTCGATCTCGTCGAAGTGCTGTTGGTCGCAGATCAGCGGCGGCGACAGCTGGATCACCGGGTCGCCCCGGTCGTCGGCGCGGCAGTACAGGCCGACGTCGAACAGCGCCTTGGACATGAAGCCACGCAGCAGCTTCTCGGCCTCGGCGTCGTCGAACGTCTCCTTGGTGGCCTTGTCCTTGACCAGCTCGATCCCGTAGAAGAAGCCGTCCCCGCGCACATCGCCGACAATCGGAAGGTCGTTCAGCTTCTCCAGGGTCGACCGGAACGCGCCCTCGTTGGCCAGCACGTGCTCGTTGATGCCCTCGTTCTCGAACGCGTCCAGGTTCGCCAGCGCGACCGCGGTGGAGACCGGGTGCCCGCCGAAGGTGTAGCCGTGCGCGAACATGTTCGTGCCCTGCAGGAACGGCTCCATCAGCCGGTCGGTGGCGATCATCGCGCCCAGCGGGGAGTAGCCGGAGGTCAGCCCTTTCGCGCAGGTGATCATGTCCGGCTCGTAGCCGTAGCGTTCGGCGCCGAACATGTGGCCGAGCCGGCCGAAGGCGCAGATCACCTCGTCGCTGACCATCAGCACGTCGTACTCGTCGCAGATCTCGCGGACCCGCGCGAAGTAGCCGGGCGGCGGCGGGAAGCAGCCGCCGGAGTTCTGCACCGGCTCGAGGAACACCGCGGCGACGGTCTCGGGGCCCTCGTTCTCGATGGCGACCGCGATCTGGTCGGCGGCCCAGCGGCCGAACGCCTCCAGGTCGTCGCCGTGCTCGGGAGCCCGGTAGAAGTTCGTGTTCGGCACCCGGAACGTGGACGGCACCAGCGGCTCGAAGACCGCCTTCAGCGACGGCAGGCCGGTGATCGACAAGGCGCCCTGGGTGGTGCCGTGGTAGGCGATCGCCCGGCTGATCACCTTGTGCTTCATCGGCTTCCCGGTGAGCTTGAAGTAGTTCTTCGCCAGCTTCCACGCCGACTCGACCGCCTCGCCGCCACCACTGGTGAAGAACACCCGGTTCAGGTCCCCCGGGGCGTAGCCCGCGACCCGCTCGGCGAGCTGGATAGCGCTCGGGTGCGCGTAGGACCACAGCGGGAAGAACGCGAGCTCGGAGGCCTGTTTCGCGGCGGCCTCCGCGAGGTCGGTGCGTCCGTGCCCGAGCTGGCTCACGAACAGCCCGGCGAGCGCGTCGAGATAGCGCTTGCCCTGCGCGTCGTAGATGTAGGGCCCCTCACCGCGGACGATCACCGGGACGTCGGCGTGGTCGTAGCTCGACATCCGGGTGAAGTGCATCCACAGGTGGTCGCGCGCAGACTGCTGCAGCCCGGCGTAGGCCTCGTTCTCCAACGGCTCTGATGTCATGTGATGCTTCCTCCGGACGCGAACGGCTCGACAGGGCCATCTTGCTATGCCTCCCCGGGTTTCGCAAGGGAATCAGTTGTCGTGACGCGTTCAGGTGATGCATGTCGTTCTCCACAGCCGGGAGAACCTACGGAATCCGCAGCATGGAGGGATGATGGGTCGACGGACGCTGTTCCGCAACGGGTCGGTCTTCGACGGGCGGCGGCACCTGCCCGGTGCCGCGGTCCTGGTCGCCGATGGCCGGATCAGGGCGGTCGGGCCGGAGCCGGAGCTCACGGAGTACGACGGACGGGCGGAGGTCGTGGACCTGGCCGGTGGGCTGGTCCTTCCCGGATTCCAGGACGCACACGTGCACCCGGTGCAGGGCGGGCTGGAGCGGATCCGCTGTGACCTGTCGGCGCTGGACACGCGCGGGGAGTACCTCGCCACGATCAAGGACTACGCCGTCGCCCACCCCGACCTGCTCTGGATCTGTGGCGGTGGGTGGTCGCTGGCCGTCTTCGGGCCGGCCGGGCCGACCGCGGCGGAGCTCGACGCGGTGGTGCCCGACCGGCCGGTGTTCCTGCCCAACCGTGACCACCACGGCGCCTGGGTGAACAGCGCGGCGATGCACCTGGCCGGCATCGACGAGCGGACGCCGGACCCCGCCGACGGCCGGATCCAGCGCGACGCCGACGGCCGCCCCACCGGCACCCTGCACGAGGGTGCGATGTCGCTGGTCGAGCGGCTGATCACGACGACCACCGCCGAGGAGTACTACCAGGCGCTCCTGGTGGCCCAGGACTACCTGCACTCGCTCGGCGTCACCGCCTGGCAGGAGGCGATCCTCGGTGACTACGCGGGGCTCGACGACCCGTCCTCGACCTACGTGCGCGCCGTCCGGACCGGCGAGCTCACCGCCCGGGTCCGCGGAGCGCTGTGGTGGGAGCGCGAGCACGGCGTCGAACAGGTCGATTCCCTCGTGGAGCGGCGCCGGATCCTGTCCGGTGGCCGGTTCCGGGCCGGCGCGGTGAAGATCATGCAGGACGGGATCGCCGAGAACTACACCGCCGCGATGACCGCTCCCTACCTTGACGGCTGCGGCTGCCGCAGCACCAACTCGGGGCTCTCGTTCGTCGACCCGGAGGTGCTCCGCGAAGGCGTCACCCGGCTCGACGCGGCGGGCCTCCAGGTGCACGTGCACGCGATCGGGGACCGCGCGGTCCGCGAGACGCTCGACGCGTTCGAGCAGGCGCGTACGACGAACGGGGCGAACGACCTGCGACACCACATCGCCCACCTCCAGGTGGTCCATCCCGACGACCTGTCCCGGTTCGCCCGGCTCGGGGTCACCGCGAACATGCAACCACTGTGGGCGCACTACGACGAGCAGATGACCGACCTGACCATTCCCTACCTGGAGCCCGACCGGGTGGCGTGGCAGTACCCCTTCGCCGATCTGGCCAGGTCCGGGGCACGACTCGCGGCCGGCAGCGACTGGCCGGTGAGTACGCCGGACCCGGTGCAGGGCATCCACGTCGCGGTGAACCGGTGGGCCTACGGCGAGCCGGGCCCGGCGGGGTCCCGGCCGTTCCTGCCCGAGCAGGCACTGAGCCTGGAGCAGGCGTTCGCGGCGTACACCAGCGGATCCGCGTTCGTGAACCACCTCGACGACACCGGAACGCTCGTTCCTGGCATGCTCGCCGACCTCACCGTGCTCGACCGGGACCCGTTCCGCAACGACCCGGCGGAGATCGGTGCCGCCTCGGTGCTGGCCACCTACGTGGACGGGGCACCGGTCTACAGCTCGTGACCACGCGTCGGTGGCGCTGGCTAGGGTCGAGGTCATGCCGGCCACCGCACCGATCCAGCCCGAACTGGTCACCGACCTCGTCCTGGAGGGCGGGGGAGTCAAGGGGATCGCCCTGGTGGGGGCGGTGGCCCCGCTGGTGGAGGCCGGCTACCGGTTCCCGCGGGTCGCCGGCACGTCGGCGGGCGCGATCGTCGGCTCGGTGCTGGCCGCGCTGCAGCGACGGGGCGAGCCGATCGGCACGCTCGACGAGATCGCGCGCACGCTGGACTACGCCAAGTTCCGGGACCGTGGCTTCCCCGGCAACCTGCTCGGGCCGCTCGGCTTCCTCACCGACGGGTTCTCGGTGCTCTTCGACGACGGGGTGTTCGAGGGTGACTACCTCGAGGACTGGCTGGCCGGCGTGCTGGGCGACCTCGGCGTCGAGACCTTCGGTGACCTACGGGTCGACGATCCGGGGGACGACGGCGGGATCCATCACCGCTACTCCCTCGTGGTCACGGCGAGCGACCTGTCGCGCAAACGGCTGCTGCAGCTTCCCTGGGACTACCCGGAGTACGGCCTCGACCCCGACGAGCAGCGCGTCGTGGACGCGGTGCGGGCCTCGGCCTCGATCCCGTACTTCTTCGAACCGGTCGAGCTCGAGGGAGCGCGCGGCACCTCGACGCTCGTCGACGGCGGGTTGCTGTCCAACTATCCGATCGGAATCTTCGACCGGATGGACGAGAACCCGCCGCGCTGGGCCACGATCGGCATCCGGCTCGACGCCCTCGGCATCGGCACGGCGGCTGAGGTCCGTCCGGTGCACGGGCCGGTCGCGATGGGGGTCGCGCTGATCGAGACGTCGATCGAGGCGTGCCAGGCCGAGCACGTCCTCGACCCGTGCAACATCGCGCGCAGCGTCTACGTCGACACCGGCATGGTCGGCGCCATCGACTTCCACCTCAGCGACGAGCAGCAGGACCAGCTCCTGGTCGCGGGGCGGGAGGCCGGCGAACGCTTCCTCGCCGGGTGGGACTACCCGAAGTGGCTCGCGACCTGCCGGGCGCGGTGATGCGTGCGTTGAGCGGCGATGTCGTCGGTGTGAGCGCGCCCCGAGTGAAGAATCCGTCGTGAATTGCGGTCGCGCTATACCGAATCCGTAGTTGTCTGGCTAGGCTCAGCCGTGCCGGGGGCACACCTCCGGCGTGACGTGACTCCGACCACCGAGGCAGGGACGAAGAGTAATGGCCCAGACGACCGCACAGCAGTTCCGCAACATCATCGACGGCAAGCCGGTCGACGCGGCATCCGGCGCGACGTACGACCTCGTGAACCCCGCCACCGGTGAGATCTACGCGCAGGCGGCACATTCGGGCGCCGAGGACGTCGACCGCGCGATGAAGGCCGCCGCCGACGCGTTCGAGTCGTGGGGGGAGACCACGCCCGCCGAGCGGCAGAGGGCGCTGCTCAAGATGGCCGACGCGCTCGAGGCGCGCGCGGACGAGTTCGTGCGGGTCGAGTCCACCAACACCGGCAAGCCGATCGGGCTGACCGCCGAGGAGGAGCTGCCCCCGTGCGTCGACCAGCTCCGGTTCTTCGCCGGCGCCGCCCGGGTGCTCGAAGGTCGCTCGGCCGGGGAGTACCTGAAGGACCACACCTCGTTCGTCCGCCGCGAGCCGATCGGCGTGGTGGGGCAGGTGACCCCGTGGAACTACCCGCTGATGATGATGGTCTGGAAGATCGCCCCGGCGTTGGCGGCAGGCAACACCGTCGTGCTCAAGCCGTCGGACACGACGCCCGCCTCGACCACCCTGTTCGCGGAGCTGGCCCAGGAGTTCCTTCCGCCCGGTGTCTTCAACGTGATCTGCGGGGACCGGGACACCGGACGCGCGCTGGTCGACCACCCCACGCCCCAGCTGGTGTCGATCACCGGGTCGGTCCGCGCCGGCATGGAGGTGGCCGGCTCCGCGGCTGCCCAGCTCAAGCGCGCGCACCTCGAGCTCGGCGGCAAGGCCCCGGTGATCGTCTTCGACGACGCCGACATCGAGGCCGCGGCGGAGGGCATCGCCGCCGCCGGCTACTTCAACGCCGGCCAGGACTGCACCGCGGCCACCCGGGTCCTCGCCGGCCCTGGCGTGCACAACGACTTCGTCTCGGCGCTGACCGAGCAGGCGAAGAACACCCGCACGGGTGCGCCCGACGACGCCGACGTGCTCTACGGCGCCCTCAACAACGAGAACCAGCTGGCCCGGGTCGCCGGGATGATCGAGCGGCTGCCCGGCCACGCGAACCTCGAGACCGGGGGCGCCCGGCAGGGTGAGAAGGGCTTCTTCTACAGCCCGACCGTCGTCTCCGGGCTGCAGCAGGACGACGAGGTGATCCAGGACGAGATCTTCGGCCCGGTGATCACCGTGCAGAAGTTCACCGACGAGGGTGAGGCACTGCGCTGGGCCAACGGCGTGCAGTACGGCCTGGCGTCCTCGGTGTGGACCAAGGACCACGGCCGCGCGATGCGAATGGCCAAGCGGCTCGACTTCGGCGCGGTGTGGATCAACACCCACATCCCGATCGTCGCCGAGATGCCGCACGGCGGCTTCAAGCACTCCGGCTACGGCAAGGACCTGTCGATGTACGGGCTCGAGGACTACACGCGCATCAAGCACGTGATGTCCTACATCGGCTGATGCGAATCCTGCTGGTCGGTGCCGGCGGCGTCGGCGCGGCGTTCGCTGCGATCGCGGCCCGTCGCGACTTCTTCGAGCACCTCGTGATCGCCGACTACGACCTCGCCCGCGCCGAGAGAGCGGCCGCGACCGACCACCGGTTCAGCGCGGCGCGGATCGACGCCGCCGACGCCGGGTCGGTCGCCGCGCTGGCCCGCGAGCACCGGGCCACGCACGTGATGAACGCGGTGGACCCGCGCTTCGTGATGCCGATCTTCGACGGCGCGTTCGCCGCGGGCGCCGACTACCTCGACATGGCGATGAGCCTGTCCCGACCGCACCCGGAGTCGCCGTACTCCCGGACCGGCGTGAAGCTCGGTGACGAGCAGTTCGCCAAGGCCACCCAGTGGGAGCAGGCCGGCCGGCTGGCGCTGTGCGGGATCGGCGTCGAGCCGGGACTGTCCGACGTGTTCGCACGGTACGCCGCCGACCACCTGTTCCGGGAGATCGAGGAGCTGAACGTCCGCGACGGCGCCAACCTGACCGTCGAAGGCCCCGACGGTGCGCCGGCCTTCGCTCCGAGCTTCTCGATCTGGACCACCATCGAGGAGTGCCTGAACCCGCCGGTGGTCTGGGAGAAGGACCGCGGCTGGTTCACCACGGAGCCGTTCAGCGAGCCGGAGACCTTCGACTTTCCCGAGGGAATCGGGCCGGTGGAGTGCGTCAACGTCGAGCACGAGGAGGTGCTGCTGATGCCGCGCTGGGTGGAGGCTAAGCGGGCCACCTTCAAGTACGGCCTCGGGAACGAGTTCATCGACGTGCTCAAGACGCTGCACAAGCTCGGCCTGGACCGCACGGACCCGGTGCGGGTGCGTGGGGGAGAGGTGTCACCGCGCGACGTGGTCGCCGCCTGCCTGCCCGATCCGGCGACCCTCGGCGACCGGATGCGCGGCAAGACGTGCGCGGGGCTGCAGGTGACCGGCACCGGCAAGGACGGCCGGCCACGTTCGACGTACCTCTATCACGTGGTCGACAACGCGTGGTCGATGGCGGAGTACGGCCACCAGTGTGTGGTGTGGCAGACGGCGGTCAACCCGGTCATCGCGCTGGAGCTGCTCGCCGACGGCACGTGGTCGGGCGCCGGGGTGCTCGGCCCGGAGGCGTTCGACGCGGTGCCGTTCCTGGACCTGCTCGGGAAGTACGGTTCGCCGTGGGGACAGCGGGACCAGTAGCGTTCAGCGGCCGGGCGTGACCCACCAGCCCATGTTCACGGGAGGTTTGGCCGGGTCACTCTGGTCCCAGCAGCTCCAGTGCGGACGCGAGGCGACGACCCACTCGAGGTGGTAGCTGCGGAAGTTGCCACCGGCCATCTCGTTGCAGCTCGACGTGGCGGCGGCCTGCATCACCGGCGTGACCGCAGGCCCATAGGCATAGTAGGCGAGCCCGAGCGCCGTGCCGAGCACCATGGCGAACGTGCGAATCTTCGCCATCGACAGGTGCGATCCGGTCAGTGACACAGCCATCCGTTACCCCTCAACATCAAGGACCTTGTGAGTCGTCCCCACGCAACTGTAGGGAAGCGGGCGGCGACCGCGCAGGACTTCGGCGGGACCGGTCGGTCAGGAATCGGGCGGATATGGGGGGTGTCGTCCTGGTTCGAACCGACTACGCCGTGGCGGCGAACGCCTCGGCGACCACGTCGAAGCCCTCGGCGAGCAGGTGTTCGGGCATCACCAGGGGCGGCAGGAAACGCAGGACGTTCCCGAAGGTGCCGCAGGTCAGCGTGACGACCCCGTGCGCATGGCAGTACGCCGAGATCGAGCCGGCGCGGACGGGATCAGGGGTGTGCCCGTCCGCGCCGACGATCTCGACCGCCATCATCGCCCCCCGGCCCCGGACGTCACCCACGCACGGGTGGCTCTCGGCGATGGCAGTGAGCCTGGTGGAGACGACCTCGCCGAGGGCACGCGCCTTGTCGGCAAGGTCGTGCTTCTGCATCGCCTCGATCGCGCCGAGGGCCGCGGCGCAGGCCACCGGATTGCCGCCGTACGTGCCGCCGAGCCCGCCGACATGGACCGCGTCCATGATGTCGGCCCGGCCGGTTACCGCGGCGAGCGGGAAACCTCCGGCGATGCCCTTCGCCGTGGTGACCAGGTCCGGGACGACACCCTCGTGGTCGCAAGCGAACCAGTCGCCGGTGCGGCAGAAGCCGGTCTGGATCTCGTCGGCGACGAAGACGATCCCGTGCTCTGCGGACCACGCCCGCAGCCGCGGCAGGAACCCCTCGGCGGGTACGACGAAGCCGCCCTCGCCCAAGATCGGCTCGATCACCAGGCACGCGAGGTGCTGGGCGCCCACCTGCTTCTCGAGGATCTCGATCGCCCGGTCGGCGGCCTGCTCTCCGGTGATCTCCGCCGGCTCGCGGAACGGGTAGGACACCGGGGCACGGTAGATCTCGCCCGCGAACGGTCCGAAGCCGCTCTTGTAGGGCATGTTCTTCGCGGTCATCGCCATCGTGAGGTTGGTCCGGCCGTGGTAGGCGTGGTCGAAGACCGCCACCGCGCCCCGGCCGGTGAACGAGCGGGCGATCTTCACCGCGTTCTCGACGGCCTCGGCGCCGGAGTTGAACAGCGCCGACTTCTTCGGGTGGTCACCGGGAGTCAGCTCGGCGAGCTTCTCGCACACGTCGACGTACCCGTCGTACGGCGTGACCATGAAACAGGTGTGCGTGAACGACTGCACCTGCTCGATCACCCGCGCGGTGACCTCAGGTGCGGCGTTGCCGACGCTGGCGACCGCGATCCCCGAGGCGAGGTCGATCAGCGAGTTGCCGTCCACGTCGACCAGGACGCCACCGCCGGCCGCAGCCACGAACACCGGCAGGGTGGTGCCGACACCGGCGGCGACATGCTCCTGCCGTCGGGCGGACCGAGCGACCGAGGCGGGCCCGGGGATCTCGGTGACGACTCGGCGTTCCTGGGGCAGGTCGGGTCCACCGGCCGGGGCCGGGATGGCTGCGTGGGTCATGGGAACAGGTTAAGGGGCTTGGCGGCGATCTCACCACGGATCTGATCGACAGATTCGCCGACCCACGCATGAAACAGTCGTGATTTGCCGGTGGATAGCGTGATTTCGTTGTGCACCGCGAGCTGGTGTCCGGGAACCTGGTTTGACGCTCCCGCGGCGGGGAATGAGCGGAGGACGAACCCACCTCCGAAGGAGCACCAGATGTCACCCGAGGTCATCTCCATCCTCGCGCTCGTGGCGATGTTCGTGCTGGCGACCGCCCTGCCGATCAACATCGGGGTGATGGCTTTCGTCGCCGCCTTCGTCGTCGGCAGCACGGTCGCCGACATGGACGGAGACGCCATTCTCGCCGGGTTCCCGGGCGGTCTGGCGGTCACCCTGATCGGGATCACCTTCCTGTTCGCGATCGCGACGAACAACGGGACCATCGACTGGTTGGTGCGGGTCGCGACCTGGGCGGTGCGGGGCCGGCTCGTGGCGCTGCCGTGGGTGATGTTCCTGATCGCCGGGACGCTGACCGCGTTCGGGGCGGTCAGTCCGGCGGCGGTCGCAATCATCGCGCCGGTCGCCCTGGGGTTCGCCTACAAGTACGCGATCAACCCGTTGCTGATGGGCATCATGGTCGTCCACGGCGCCCAGGCCGGCGGATTCTCGCCGATCAGCATCTACGGGAGCATCACCAACGACATCGTGGAGAAGTCGGACCTGCCGGGCAGTCCGCTCACGCTGTTCCTGGCCAGCCTGCTGTTCAACCTCGCGATCGCGATCGTGGGCTTCGTGATCTTCGGGGGCCGCCAGCTGTTGTCGCGGCGCACCGACATCGCGGCCGAGCTCGCCGAGGAGGGCGACGAGGAGCACGGGGCGATCCGGCCGACGACGTACCAGCTGGTCACGCTGCTGGGACTGGTCGGCCTCGGTGTCGCCACCCTGATCTTCGAGCTCGACGTCGGCCTTGTCGCACTGACCGTCGGCTTCCTCCTCGCGCTGGTCGCACCGCACCAGCAGAAGAGCGCGGTGTCCCAGGTCAGCTGGCCGGTGGTCATGCTGATCGCCGGCGTGCTCACCTACGTGGCGGTGCTGGAGGAGATCGGCACGATCGACTACGTGAGCAACAACGTCGCCGGTCTCGGGTCCGCGCTGCTGGCCTCGCTGCTGCTGTGCTACGTGGGCGCCGTCGTGTCGGCGTTCGCGTCCTCGACGGCCCTGCTCGGCGCCATCATCCCGCTCGCCGTGCCGTTCCTGCTCGCCGGCGAGGTGGGCGCGGTCGGTGTGATCGCGGCGCTCGCGGTCTCCTCCACGGTGGTCGACGTGAGTCCGTTCTCCACCAACGGAGCGCTGGTGCTCGCCAACGCCCACGACGACGATCGCGACCGGGTCTACAAGCAGCTGCTCGCGTTCGGGTTCGCGATCGTGCTGATCGCGCCGCCGATCGCCTGGGCCGTAATGATCGCCCCAGGCTGGCTCTAGCCGAGTTGTCAGGGTGTGTGGCCCCTCTGGGGGCACCACGCCCTGACAAGTCGGGGTCAGAGTCGGCGGGCGACCGTGGTCTCCCAGGTCTGGTGGAACCACAACGCGCCGTCCTGCAGGTGCGGGCGCATGCCGGTGACCCGGCCGCCCGCGACCTCGTCGGCGAGCAGCGACCTGACCGCGTCGGCCGGAGCGTCCGGCGTGAGCGACTGCGCCAACCACGGCTCGAGGGGACGGTCCACGGTCTTGCGGGCGACCTGCTCCACCTCGCAGCCACGTGCCTGCAACCAGACCCGCACCATGTTCTCGACCGGCATCGACACGTGCGAGTCGTCGCGGAGCCGCTCGACCTCGTCCTGGCCCGCGGCGAGCCCGGGCTCCGCGCTGGAGACCAGGTCCTTGACCACGACCCGTCCGCCCGGTGCGGTCACCCGGACGATCTCGTCGAGCATCGGCGCGGGGTCGGCGAAGTGGTGCAGCGAGAAGCGCGTGACCACCAGCGAGAACGACCCGTCGTCGAAGGGCAGGGACGCGGCGTCCCCCTTCACGAACTCCACGTTGTCGAGCCCCTCCCCGGCGGCCCCCTCGCGTCCGGCGGCGAGCATCGCGTCGGTGGCGTCGAGGACGGTGACCGACCGGACCGACGGAGCGAGCGCGCGGGCGACCAGTCCCGTGCCGCCGGCCACGTCGAGCACCCTGTCGTCTGCCCGGGCGGCGACCAGGTCGAGCAGCCAGGGCAAACCCGAGGTGAAGGCGACGTTGAGCTCGGGCTGCGCGAACGTGCCGGCCTGCTTGGTGAACGCGGCCTCGATCCGGGAGCCGTGGGTCTGGTCCATCGACCCAGCGTAGAACCTGGGAGAATGAGCCGGTGAGCTCCTCTCGTCGCGACGTCGTCCTGCTCGGTTCGACCGGGTCCATCGGCACCCAGGCCCTCGACGTGATCCGTGCGAACCCGGACCTCTTCCGGGTCGTCGCGCTCACCGCCGGTGGTGGCAACCCGGATCTCTTCGCGGCGCAGTGCGCGGAGTTCCGGCCGGCCTTCGCCGGGACCGGGGAGGAGGCGTCCACGCGGGCCGCGGCCACGGAGTGCGACGTGGTGCTGAACGCGATCACAGGTGCGGTCGGGCTGCGTCCCACGGTGGCGGCGGTCGAGGCGGGCAACACGCTTGCGCTGGCCAACAAGGAGTCCCTGATCATCGGCGGACCCGTGGTCACCGCCCGCGCCAAGCCCGGCCAGATCGTCCCGGTCGACTCCGAGCACAGCGCACTGGCCCAGTGCCTGCGCGGGGGCCGGGCCGACGAGGTACGACGGCTCGTCCTCACCGCCAGCGGCGGACCGTTCCGCGGCCGGAGCCGTGAGGAGCTGGACGACGTCACGCCGGAGCAGGCCCTGGCCCACCCGACCTGGACGATGGGGCCGGTGGTCACCATCAACTCGGCCACTCTGGTCAACAAGGGGCTCGAGGTGATCGAGGCACACCTGCTGTTCGACATACCGTTCGAGCGGATCGCGGTCGTCGTGCACCCCACCTCGGTCGTGCACTCGATGGTGGAGTTCCACGACGGGTCGACGCTGGCGCAGGCCTCGCCGCCCTCGATGCTGATCCCGATCGCGCTGGGGATGGCCTGGCCGGACCGGGTGCCCGACGCCGCCGCGCCGGTGGACTGGAGCACGCCCAGCACGTGGGAGTTCTTCCCGCTCGACGACGAGGCGTTCCCGGCGGTGAACCTGGCCCGCACCGCGGGTGCGCGCGGGGGGACGGCGCCGGCCGTCTACAACGCCGCGAACGAGGTCTGCGTCGACGCGTTCCTGCGCGGTGAGATGAGGTTCACCGCGATCGTCCCCACGATCGAGCGTGTTCTGGCCGCGCAGCACGTACCCTCGACGGAGGAAGAGCTCACCGTGGACGACGTACTCCGGGCGGATGCGTGGGCACGGGAGGCGGCGGCCGCGATCGTGAGGAACCCAGACCTGTGACCGTGCTGATGTACACGCTCGGCGTGGTGCTGTTCGTGGTCGGCATCGCCGTGTCCATCGGTCTGCACGAAGCCGGCCACATGGTCACCGGGAAGCTGTTCGGCGTGAAGGTGACGCAGTACTTCGTCGGCTTCGGCAAGACCGTCTGGTCGTTCCGTCGCGGTGAGACCGAGTACGGAATCAAGGCGATCCCCCTCGGTGGCTACGTCAAGCTGATCGGGATGCTGCCCCCCGGCAAGGGCGATGAGCCGAACCGGGTCCGCAGGAGCAGCACCGGGATGTTCACGCAGCTGATCTCCGACGCCCGTGCAGCCGAGTACGAGCACGTCGAGGAGGGCGACGAGGACCGGCTCTTCTACCGGCGAGCGTGGTGGAAGAAGGTCATCGTGATGGCGGCCGGGGTCTTCGTGAACCTGGCGCTGGCGTTCGCGTTGTTCGGCGGCGTTTTCATGCTGCACGGCGTGCCCGTCCCCACGACCACGGTCGACTCGGTCTCCGACTGCGTCGTCGCAGCGGTCCCCGGCGGCGGCGAACCCCGCGCCTGCACTCCGGAGGACCCGGTGGCTCCCGCGAAGCAGGCCGGCCTGCGTGCGGGCGACCACATCGTGTCCATGAACGGCACCGAGATCACGTCATGGGACCAGTTCAGCTCGCTGATCCGGGCCAACAAGGCCGGCAACGCCACGATCGTGTTCGAGCGCGACGGCGTGCAGCACACCACCACCACGAACACCACGGTCTCCCCGCGCCTGTCGAAGGACGACCCGGACCAGCTCACCAAGGTCGGGTTCCTCGGCGTTGCCCCGGTGCAGGTCCTGGAGAAGCAGGGTCCCGGTTACGTGCTCACCACGATGGGTGACTACACCTGGCAGACGGTGAAGGCGCTCGGGACCCTTCCGGTCAAGGTCGTCGAGGTGGCCAAGGCCGCGATCGGCCTGCAGGAACGCGCCGACGACAGCCCGATGAGCGTGGTCGGGGCGAGCCGGGTCGCCGGCGAGGTGACGTCCAACGACGTGATCCCGCTCGGCGACCGCCTGGTCGGCGTCCTGATGCTGCTCGGCGGGATCAACCTGTTCATCGGCATGCTCAACCTGGTGCCGCTGCTGCCGCTGGACGGCGGTCACATCGCCGGAGCGCTCTACGAAGCGGTACGGCGGGGGCTCGCGAAGCTGCTCCGGCGCCCGGACCCCGGCTACTTCGACGTCGCGAAGCTGTTGCCGGTGGCCTACACCATGGCCGGGGTGATCCTGGTGGTCAGCGTGATCCTGATCTACGCCGACATCGTCGCGCCGGTCCGTATGGGGTAGCGGCGCTACAGTCGTCTACGGGTACGACGGCAGTGCGCCCGTCGTACCGCCCCACCGAACGAAAGAAGGAACTCGCTCGTGACCTCGGTCAACCTCGGCATGCCCGCCGCGCCCCCGCCGGTGCTCGCACCACGGCGGCCCACCCGGCAGATCAAGGTCGGCAAGGTCCTCGTCGGCGGCGACGCCCCGGTCTCCGTGCAGTCGATGACGACCACGCTGACCTCCGACGTGAACAGCACGCTGCAGCAGATCGCGGAGCTGACCGCGGCCGGCTGTGACATCGTCCGGGTCGCCTGTCCGTCCCAGGACGACGCCGACGCGCTGCCCGAGATCGCCCAGCACTCCCGGATCCCGGTGATCGCGGACATCCACTTCCAGCCGAAGTACGTCTTCGCCGCGATCGACGCCGGCTGTGCCGCGGTCCGGGTGAACCCGGGCAACATCCGCAAGTTCGACGACCAGGTCCGTGAGATCGCGAGGGCCGCGAAGGACCGGGGCACCTCGATCCGGATCGGCGTCAACGCCGGCTCGCTCGACAAGCGGCTGCTCGAGAAGTACGGGAAGGCCACCCCCGAGGCGCTCGTGGAGTCCGCGGTGTGGGAGGCCTCGCTGTTCGAGCAGCACGACTTCCACGACTTCAAGATCTCGGTCAAGCACAACGACCCGGTGGTCATGGTGCAGGCCTACCAGATGCTCTCCGAGCGCGGCGACTGGCCGCTGCACCTCGGCGTCACCGAGGCCGGGCCCGCGTTCCAGGGCACGATCAAGTCCGCGACCGCCTTCGGCGCCCTGCTGTCGCAGGGAATCGGCGACACCATCCGGGTCTCGCTGTCCGCGCCTCCGGTGGAGGAGGTCAAGGTCGGCATCCAGATCCTGCAGTCGCTGAACCTGCGGCCCCGCAAGCTCGAGATCGTCTCCTGCCCGTCCTGCGGGCGCGCGCAGGTCGACGTCTACAAGCTGGCCGAGGAGGTCACCGCCGGGCTGGAGGGCATGGAGGTGCCGCTGCGCGTCGCGGTGATGGGTTGTGTGGTCAACGGCCCCGGCGAGGCGCGGGAGGCAGACCTCGGCGTCGCCTCCGGCAACGGCAAGGGACAGATCTTCGTCAAGGGCGAGGTGATCAAGACCGTGCCGGAGTCGCAGATCGTGGAGACCCTGATCGAGGAAGCCATGCGGATCGCCGACGAGATGGGCGAGCAGGTCGACGGGGACACCTCCGCGCCGACCGTGACGGTCGGCTGAGCGCCGTACCCCTCGGCGAACCGACCGTTCGTCGCTGGTTCACGACTGCTCGTCGCAGCGTTCTGTCTGCCACGTCCGAGGCAGGTGTATACCTCAGGAACAGGTTGGACAAGAGGTTCACCTTTTCCTCCTTGGGGAGCGATTCCTTATGGGCGCTGGCTCGAACAACACCCCGTTCACTTCCGCGGCATGGTCTCGACGCAGCTTTCTCGTCGCCAGTGGTGCGATGGCGCTGGGCGGGCTTGCCGCCTGTGCCAGCGAGAGCGACAACAAGAGCAGCCCTGGCGGCGGGGCCGGTGCCAAGGCTCCCAAGGAGGTGTTCAACGAGCCCGCCACGCAGCTGTCGGGTGACCTGAAGATCCTGCTGTGGAGTCACTTCGTGCCGGCTCACGACACCTGGTTCGACCCGTTCGTCAAGGAGTGGGGCAAGAAGGTCGGGGTCAACGTGATCGTCGACCACGTGAACACCGCCGAGGTCACCGGCCGGCTGGCCTCGGAGATCCAGTCCGGGTCGGGCCACGACCTCGTGCAGCACATCTCCACGCTGTCCCAGTTCGAGCCCGGCGTGGTCGACCTCAAGGACGTCACCGAAGAGGCCGACAAGCGGTGGGGCAAGCAGCTCGAGCTGTGCGCGAAGTCGAGCCTGAACCCGAACACCGGCAAGTACTACGCCTACGCGCCCGGCTGGGTGCCGGACCCTGGGAACTTCCGGTCCAGCCTGTGGTCGGACATCGGCATGCCGAAGGGGCCGACCACCTGGGATGAGCTGCTCCAGGGCGGCTCGGAGATCAAGAAGAGCCAGGGCATCCAGATGGGCATCGGGATGTCGCAGGAGATCGACTCCAACATGGTGGGGCGCTCCCTGCTCTGGTCGTTCGGCGGCTCGGTCCAGGACGCCGACGAGCGGGTCGTGCTGAACTCGCCCGAGACGATCGAGGCGGTCGAGTTCATGGCCAAGCTGTTCGAGGGCACGATGACCGATGAGGTCTTCTCCTGGAACGCCGCGTCGAACAACCAGGGCCTGATCGCCGGCAAGCTGTCCTACATCGTCAACTCGATCTCGGCCTGGCGCACCGCGCAGGACCAGAACCCGGAGGTCGCCCAGGATGTTCGCTTCCTGCCGGCGCTGAACGGGCCCGGTGGACAGTTCGCCGCCCAGCACGTGATGTACAACTGGGTGGTCCCGTCGTTCTCGAAGAACGTCGACGCGGCCAAGGAGTTCCTGCTGCACTACACCGCGAACTTCGCGTCGGTGACCTACCACTCCGAGCTCTACGACTGGTGCGCCTGGGACTCGCTGGTCCCGCAGCTCGACGGCTGGCTGGACAAGGACCCCTTCGGTGGCAAGCCTGCCGACAAGCTGAACGCGTTCGCCGACGCGATCGACTGGAGCGTCAACATCGGCTACCCGGGGCCGGCGAACACCGCGATCGGTGAGCTGTACGGCACCTTCGTCATCCCGAACATGTACGCCCGGGTGGCGCAGGGCAAGCAGTCCGCCAAGGACTCGGTCGCCCAGGCGGCGAAGCAGTGCGAGGCGACCTTCGCCAAGTGGCGTGCCAGGGGACTCGTGGGCGGCTGACATCGATACCACGACCCGGCAGCAAACCGACGAGGAGAGGTGCGATCGTGGCCGTCGTTGAGGTGCGCGACCTGCACAAGGTGTACGACGGCGCGCAGCAGGCTGCCCTGGGCAAAATCAACCTCGCCACCGAGGAGGGGGAGTACCTCGTGCTGGTCGGGCCGTCCGGATGCGGCAAGACGACGCTGCTGCGGACCATCGCCGGTCTCGAGCAGCCGACGGCGGGGGAGGTCCTGATCGGCGGCGAGGTCGTCAACGGGCTGCCGCCGCGGGCCCGGCAGATCGCGATGGTGTTCCAGAGCTACGCGCTCTACCCGCACAAGACCGTCTTCGGGAACATCGAGTTCCCGCTCAAGGCCTCCCGCATCGACCGGCCCGAACGGGAACGGAAGGTCAGGTGGGCCGCCGAGCTGCTCGGGCTCACCCGGTTGCTGGACCGCAGGCCGCGGCAGCTGTCGGGCGGCGAGCGGCAACGGGTGGCGCTGGCCCGTGCGCTGGTCCGCGATCCCGCGGTGTTCCTGCTCGACGAGCCGTTGTCGAACCTCGACGCGAAGCTGCGCACCAGTGCCCGTGACGAGCTGAAACGTTTCCAGGCCGAGATCGGCACCACCACGGTCTACGTGACCCATGACCAGACCGAGGCGATGGGGCTCGGTGACCGGATCGCGGTGCTCAGCGACGGCGCCGTGCGCCAGATCGGGTCGCCCTCGGAGGTCTACGACCATCCCGCCGACACCTTCGTGGCCACCTTCATCGGCTCACCACCGATGAACCTGGTTCCGTCCGGGGACCGGCTGGTCGGCTTCCGGCCCGAGCACCTGCTGCCCGAGGAGGACGTGCCCGGCTCGGACCGGGTCACGGTGCCGTTCGCCGTGGACCGGATGGAGAACCTGTCCGGAGACCGGCACATCTACGGCACGGTGACCGGGATCGGCGAGCCGACCCGGGTGATCGCCCGGCTGCCGACCACGGTCACCACCCCGATCACCGTCGGCGAGTCCCACGCCTTCGCCGTGGCCGCGGACCGGCTGCGATTCTTCGACACCGACCCCGACAGCGGCCGTCGCGCCGAGCCGGTCCGGCTGGAAGCCTGAGCGTCGATGGCCGGGACACTCGAGGACGACGCGTCGCAGGACGCGCCACCGGTCTCGGTGCGGTCCTCCAAGCGGATCACCCTCGGCGACCGCGAGGGTGCCCTGGCGTGGCTCTTCCTGCTGCCCTCGGTCGTCTACATCGTCGGTCTGGTCGCGATCCCCTTCTTCCTCGCCATCGGGTTCGCGTTCAGCGATGTCTCGGCCGGCGACCCGTCGTACGACTTCGCCGGGCTGCGCAACTACCGGCGCGCGTTCGCCGACCCGGTGTTCTGGACCTCGCTGCGCAACACGTTCGTGATCACGGTCATCACGATGATCCTGGTCGTGGTGCTCGGCACCATCTTGTCCAACATCCTTGTCGCCGACTTCCGCGGGAAGTGGGTGGTCCGGTTCCTGGTGCTGCTGCCGTGGACCACCCCGGTCTCACTGTCGAGCGTCACCTGGCTGTGGCTGCTCGACTCCATC
This sequence comes from Nocardioidaceae bacterium, assembly GCA_035699065.1. GTDB lineage: Bacteria > Actinomycetota > Actinomycetes > Propionibacteriales > Nocardioidaceae > Nocardioides_C. Next base: position 22,706 of record DASSBE010000080.1, on the reverse strand, counting down.
TACAGCCCGATCGACTGGGTGATGCGCGAGGTCGGACTGCTCGGCCCGGACACCTTGTTCGGACCGACCGGGAACATGTACTGGCTGGGCAAGCCGGGCCTGGCGACCGCCTCGGTGATCATGGTCCAGACGTGGCGGCTCGTGCCGCTGGCGGCGGTCATCATCATGGCCGGCCTGGCCGCCATCCCCGACGACCTCGACGAGGCCGCCCGGGTCGACGGCGCCGGCTTCTGGCGCCGGATGTTCGAGATCACGACGCCGCTGATCATGCCGGTGGTCGCGGTCGCGACTCTGTTCGCCGCCATCTTCACGTTCACCGACATGGCCGTGGTCTACGTGCTCACCCGCGGGGGACCGACGAACTCGACGCAGGTGCTGGCCTCCTGGGCCTACTACAAGGGGATCGAGGGCGGCGACATCGCGCAGGGCGCCGCGATCGCGCTGTTCCTGTTCCCCATCCTGCTTGCCGCCGCTGTCGCGATCCTGCGTTCGGTGCGGAAGGTGGAGGTGCTCTGATGGCGCTGGAGGCAGAACCGGTCAGGCGGGACGCCGACCGGCTGCGCGCGAAGTACCACCGCCGCTACCTGATGGGCCGGTTCACCCTGTACCTGCTCGCGATCATCGCCGCGTTCTGCTGTGCGGCACCGTTCCTGTGGGGTGCGATCACGGCGCTGAAGCTCAACGGCGACCTGTACAACCCGAACAACAACCCGTTCCTGTTCAACCAGCCGGCGACCATGGACCACGTGCTGTTCCTGTTCCAGGAGACACCGTTCCTGACGTTCATCTGGAACACCCTGTGGATGGGCTTCCTGGTGGTGGTGATCACCCTGGTGCTCGGTCTGCCGGCCGCCTACGCGCTGGCGAGGCTGGAGCGGCCGTGGTCGGGTCCGATGGCGATCGGGATCTTCTTCGTCTACCTGGTCCCGCCGTCACTGCTGTTCCTCTCGATGTCACGCATCGTGGTCTGGCTGAACCTGCAGGACTCGACGTGGGCCCTCGTGGTGGTCTACCCGACCTTCACGATCCCGGTCTCGGTGTGGCTGCTGTTCGGCTTCCTGCGCTCCATCCCCAAGGACATCGAGCAGCAGGCGATGGTCGACGGCTACAGCCGGCTGCAGGCGTTCGTGCGCGTCGTCATCCCGATCATGTTCCCGGGCATCGTCGCGGTGATCGTCTTCGCGTTCACCTTGGCGGCAAGCGAGTTCCTCTACGCGCTGGCGTTCGTCTCGCCGACCGTGGAGAAGCCGGTCAGCACCGGCGTGCCCACCGTGCTGATCCGCGGGGACGTCTTCTTCTGGCAGTCCCTGCAGGCCGCCACCTTCGTCGTCGCGGTGGCGATCGCGTTCGTCTTCAACCTGTTCCTCGACCGTTTCGTGCACGGGTTCACCATGGGCGCGGTGAAGGGGTGACCCAGCGCTGGCGCGAGGCGGGTGAGCGGCGGAGCCGGGTCGCGTAGGCTCCTCACGTGCTTCGGACACAGCACGGACTGCGCCTGCTCGGGCCCTCCGACCTTCCCGCGATGCTGGACCTTGCCGCGCGCGACCCGGTCGTGAACGTGTTCGTCGACTACCGGGCCCGCTTGACCACGCTCGACCCGCGCTGGATGGGCGGGGAGATGTGGGGCTACGTCGAGGACGGCAAGCTGGTCTCCGCCTGCCACGCGGCCGCCAACCTGGTGCCGGTCGAGGCCACCGCGGCCGCAGTCCGGGCCTTCGCGGCCAGGGGGATCCAGCAACGTCGCCGCTGCTCCACGATCGTCGGCCCCCGGGACACGGTGGCGCCGCTCTGGGACGAGCTGTCGGCGCACTGGTCCCGTCCGCGTGAGCTGCGCTGGAACCAGCCGCACCTGGAGATCAGCGACCCACCCCGGATCGCCCCGGACAAGGAGGTACGGCGGACGACGCCGGCCGACCTCGACCTGCTCTACCCGGCCTGCGTGGCGATGTACACCGAGGAGGTCGGTGTCTCCCCGGAGGCCGCGGGAGGGGCGGACCTCTACCGCGCCCGCGTCGCGCAGCTGATCGGCAAGGGCTGGTCGTTCGCCCGGATCGAGCACGGCCGGGTGGTGTTCAAGGCCGAGGTGGCAGCGGTCTCGCCGTACGCCTGCCAGGTCCAGGGCGTCTTCGTCGACCCGGCCCGCCGTGGTGAGGGGCTCGCGGCGGCGGGGATGGCGGCCGTGGTGGCCATCGCGCTGCGCGACATCGCGCCGGTGGTGTCGTTGTACGTCAACGACCACAACCAGCCGGCACGTCGGGCGTACCGCAGGGTGGGCTTCGAGCAGACCGGCGTGTTCGCCACGATCATGTTCTGACCGGTCCTCCGGAAACGGATGTGCGGTCGAGTAGCGGCGCTGGGTAGCCTTGCCCGCATGATCATGCCGATGTCGACCCTGTTCGTGCGCACGCTGCGGGAGGACCCGGTCGACGCCGAGGTGCCGAGCCACCGGCTGCTGGTCCGGGCCGGCTACATCCGTCGTGCCGCACCGGGGATCTACTCCTGGCTGCCGCTCGGCGTCCGGGTGCTGCGCAACATCGAGCGGATCATCCGTGAGGAGATGGACGCGATGGGTGCGCAAGAGGTGCACTTCCCGGCGCTGCTGCCGCGCGAGCCCTACGAGGCGACCGGTCGCTGGACCGAGTACGGCGACAGCATCTTCCGGCTCAAGGACCGCAAGGGCGCCGACTACCTGCTCGGCCCCACCCACGAGGAGCTGTTCACTCTCCTGGTCAAGGACCTGTTCTCCTCCTACAAGGACCTGCCGCTGTGGCTGTACCAGATCCAGACCAAGTACCGCGACGAGGCACGTCCACGGGCGGGCCTGCTGCGTGGCCGCGAGTTCGTGATGAAGGACTCCTACTCCTTCGACTACACCGACGAGGGCCTCGACGCCTCCTACGCGGCGCACCGTGCGGCCTACATCAGGACCTTCGACCGGCTCGGCTTCGACTACGTGATCGTCAAGGCCACCGCCGGTGCCATGGGCGGGTCGAAGTCCGAGGAGTTCCTGGCCACCGCCGACAACGGTGAGGACACCTACGTCCGGTGCAGCTCGTGCGACTACGCCGCGAACATCGAGGCGGTCCAGGTGCGCCCGCCCGAGCCACAGCCGTACGACGGACAGCCGGCCGCGCACGCGGAGCAGACACCGGACACGCCGACCATCGACACCTTGGTGGGCCTGCTCAACGAGAAGTTCCCGCGCGACGACCGGCCTTGGCAGGCAGGCGACACGTTGAAGAACGTGCTCGTGGTCCTCAAGCACCCCGACGGCACCCGCGAGCCGGTGGCGATCGGCCTGCCCGGTGACCGAGAGGTGGACGCCAAGCGGCTCGAGGGTCAGCTCGAGCCGACCGAGGTCGAGCCCTTCGACGAGGCCGAGTTCGCCAGGCATCCGGCCCTGGTCAAGGGCTACATCGGCCCCGGAGTGCTCGGCGAGAAGAACGCGTCGGGAATCCGGTTGCTGGTGGACCCCCGGGTCGGCGACGGCACCCGCTGGGTCACCGGGGCCGACGTGCACGGCAGCCACGTGCTCGACCTGGTCGCCGGGCGGGACTTCACCCCGGACGGCACGATCGAGGCCGCCGAGGTCCGCGACGGCGACCCGTGCCCGCAGTGCGACGGGAAGCTGCAGACCGCCCGCGGGATCGAGATGGGACACATCTTCCAGCTCGGCCGCAAGTACGCCGACGCGCTCGACCTCAAGGTGCTCGACGAGTCCGGCAAGCTGGTCACCGTCACCATGGGGTCCTACGGCATCGGTGTGTCCCGGGCGGTGGCCGCGATCGCCGAGAACTCCCACGACGAGCTCGGCCTGGTCTGGCCCCGCGAGGTCGCTCCGGCCGACGTACACCTGCTTGCTACCGGCAAGGACCCCGCGATCTTCGAGGCCGCCGCCACCCTGGCCTCCGATCTCGATGCCGCGGGCCTCACGGTGATCTTCGACGACCGGCCGAAGGTGTCGCCGGGGGTGAAGTTCAAGGACGCGGAGCTGCTGGGCATGCCGACGATCGTCGTGGTCGGCAAGGGCCTCACGGACGGCGTCGTGGAGGTCAAGGACCGGGCCGGCGGCACTCGTGAGGACGTGCCGGTGGAGCGGGCCGTGGAACACGTGATCGGAGTCGTCCGTGGCTAGTGCGATCGAGGCGGTGATCTTCGACTGGGGCGGGACCCTGACGCCCTGGAAGAGCATCGACCCCAGCGAGGAATGGGCCTCACTGGCCCGGATGGCCGCCCCGGAGCGGGTGGAGGAGGCGACCACCGCGCTGCTCGACGCGGCGGCGATGGTGTGGAAGCGCTCCCGCGACGAGCACCGGTCCGCGACGATGGCCGAGATCTGCTCGCTCGCGGGCGTGGGCTTCGATGACACCCACCTGACCAGCTACCGCGAGTTCTGGGAGCACGCCACCTACACCGACGAGGACGTGCTGCCCCTGTTCAGCCGGCTCAAGGTCGACGGGATCAAGGTCGGCGTGCTCTCCAACACCGTGTGGCCGCGCGCCTGGCACGAGGAGTTCTTCGACCGCGACGGCATCCTCGACATGCTCGACGGCGCCGTCTACACCAGCGAGATCCCGTGGACCAAGCCGTCGCCGGAGGCGTTCCGGGCCGCGATGGAGGCCGTCGGTGCACACGACCCGGCGCGCTGCGTGTTCGTGGGGGACCGGCTCTTCGACGACATCTGGGGAGCCTCGAACGTCGGCATGCGCACCATCCACGTGCCGCACAGCGAGATCCCCGTCGACCAGCACGGGCCTGCGAAGGGCGAGCCGGACGCGGTCGCGCACCGGCTCAGCGAGGTCTTCGACATCATCTCCGCCTGGCGCTGAGCCGGCCGGACCGTCGCGGTGGCCGCTCCCGACCGCGGAAGCGAGCGGCCTACGCGCCGACTTGAGCAAAAAGGGTCTTCCCAAACCGGCCACCGGTGAAGGATGATCCCCGAGGACGCGAACCGGCGCGCCCCGTCCTGATCTGGAGCCCCTGCATGAGTCGACCGAGCCTTCGGGCCGCCGCCGTCGCGGCCGCCGCGGCCCTCTGCCTCGCAGGTGCAGTGGCGCCCGCGTCCGCGACGATGCCCACCTCCGAGCGTGGCAGCACCTGTTTCGACCCGCACGACGTCGGTGCCGGTGCCCGCGGCGCGGGTCACGTACGCGGCGCCGACCACCGCGACATCTCGGTGGCCGAGCAACGTGCGGTTGCCCGTCGTACCGCCAGGATCCTCGCCGCCAAGGGCGGGCGGCCGGGTGCCGGCGGATCGACGACGAGCAGCGGCGCGGAGGTGCCGGTCTACGTGCACGTCATGCGCGACGACGCCGGCAACGGCGACGTGACGGCGCAGCAGGTCGCCGACCAGATCGCCGTGCTGAACAAGACCTACGCGGGCGACGAGTCGTCGGCCGCCGCGGACACCGGCTTCACGTTCCGGCTGGCCGGCATCGACCGGTTCGACAACACCACCTGGCACAACGACCGGTCGAGCTCGAAGTACCGCTCACAGACCCGGCAGGGCGGTGCGAACGCGCTGAACATCTGGCTGGTGGACTTCAAGTACCTCGGGATCGCGACCTTCCCCTGGGACTACGCCAGGAACGGCGCGATCGACGGGATCCGGGTGCACTACGCGTCGCTGCCCGGCGGCGACATCGAGAACTACAACCTCGGCGAGACCGCCACCCACGAGGCGGGACACTGGCTCGGGCTCTACCACACCTTCCAGGGTGGCTGCACCGAGACCAACGACCAGGTGGCCGACACCCCGGCCCAGTCGAGCCCGACGACGGCCTGCCCCGAGGGGCGTGACTCCTGCGCGCTGCCGGGTCTGGACCCGATCCACAACTACATGGACTACAGCTACGACAGCTGCTACAACCAGTTCACCGCCGACCAGACGACCCGGATGCAGTCGATGTGGACGGCCTACCGGGGCTGACCCTCAGAGCTCGGCCACACCCGGGAACGCCTCGGGCTCGCCGCCGAAGCCGAGCTGGCGCACCGCGGCGTCGTTGATCGCCTCGAGGGCCCACTGCCGGTTGGCGCCGGCGGTGCTGCCCACCACGTCGGCGTACACCGCGGTGCAGCGCAGCTCGAGGTCGAGCGAGGCGGCGGTCAGCTCGGCGACGGTGCGGGCGGCGTTCGGCAGCTCGTAGCTGATCTCCGCGGCGACCGGCCGGGCGCCGGCCGCGCGGATCATCGAGATCAGCTGGTCGCGGCGGCCACGGTGGGTGGTGTACGCCGAGCGGACCCGGCTCCACAGCGTGGGCTGCGCGGACACCGAGACCCGGCCGCCGACCACCCCGTACACGTAGAGCGCGGCGTGCTCTCCGGCCAGGGCGGCCTGCAGCGCCTCGACCGGCTTCATCGTGAGCCCCGCCCCGGTGCTGCGGCGCCGTCGAGGACCACCGCGTGCTGCGCGGCCGACGCGGCCATGCTGGCGAGCAGCCGGGCGAACGCACCGCTCTGCGCCGCGAACGCATGCTGCTTGTTCTCCGTGCTGAGGTGCTGCTCGAGCGCGGCGATCCTGCGCAGTGCGGCGTCGGCGCGGCCGGGGACCCGGAACGGGGTCGGGGCGCCGGAGGGTACGTCGGACACGGCACTGTCCGGGGACGGCGACACGCTGGCCTCGGGGGGCGTCGCCTCGGCGAGAAGCCGCACGTGTGCCCGATGTGCCTGCGCCACCGGCGAGAGCACGGAGGCCAGGTCGTGGTGCCGGGCGGTGCTGGCCGTGACCGCGTCGAGCACTTTTTGCTCCCCGGCGAGCGCCTCCGCGGCCACCGCGATGTCGGGGTCCCGCTCCGGCGGCGCGGAGGTGTCGCGCCCGGCCCTGCCTGTCGGTGCGTGCTTGTCACCGGCGGTGCAGCCGGCCCACAGCCCACCCGCCCCGGCGGCGAACCCGGCGACCGCGGCACGCCGCGTGAACACCGTGGCTGGAGTGGGGGTGGAGGGGCTCGGCACGCGCCGACTTTAGCGTGCCCCCTGCGCCGCGTGGGACGGCCCGACGGTGCATCGGGTGGCCGCGGATTTCGGCTATGGTGTCCCCACTGACAACAGCACAGCAGGAAGGATGCCCGTGAGCACCGATCAGACGACCCGGGACCGACTTGCAGGGGTGTTGACCGACCCCCTCGCTGCTGTGGGCCTTGACGTCGAGGCCGTCGAGCTCACCCCGGCCGGCAAGCGGCGCCTGCTGCGCGTCGCGGTCGACAAGGACGGCGGAGTCACCCTCGACGACATCGCCGACGCCACCAAGGAGGTCTCCCGGCTGCTCGACGAGTCCGACGTGATGGGCGAGCACCCCTACACCCTCGAGGTGACCTCGCCCGGGACCGACCGGCCGTTGACCCTGCCCCGCCACTGGCGCCGCAACGAGGGACGGCTGGTCAAGGTCACCGGCGCGGACGGCACGGACGTGACCGGCCGGATCATCGGTTCCGACGAGGACCGCGCGACGGTCGACGTCGACGGGGACAAGCGCGAGATCGCCTACGCCGACGTGGCGAAGGCACGCATCCAGGTCGAGCTCAACAGGAAGGAGAGCTGAGTCGGATGGACATCGATATGGCGGTCCTGCGCTCGCTCGAGCGCGAGAAGGAGATCTCCTTCGAGATCCTGGTCGAGGCCATCGAGCAGGCCCTCCTCACGGCGTACCACAAGTCGCCCGGCGCGCAGCCGAAGGCACGTGTCGAGCTCGACCGCAAGAGCGGCCACGTCACTGTGTACGCCGCCGAGACCGACGACGAGGGCAACACGCTCACCGAGTACGACGACACCCCCGCCGGCTTCGGGCGGATCGCGGCGACGACCGCGAAGCAGATCATCCTGCAACGGCTCCGAGACGCCGAGGACGAGATGCGGTTCGGCGAGTTCTCCGGCAAGGAGGGCGACATCATCTCCGGCGTCATCCAGCAAGGACGCGACCCCGCCGACGTGATGGTCGACCTCGGCAAGCTCGAGGCGCTGCTGCCGACGGCGGAGCGGGTGCCCGGCGAGAAGTACGAGCACGGCACCCGGATCAAGTGCCTGGTGGTCAGCGTCCGCAAGGGGATGCGCGGCCCGCAGGTGATGCTGTCCCGCTCGCACCCGAACCTGGTCAAGAAGCTGTTCGCGCTCGAGGTGCCCGAGATCGCGGACGGCACGGTCGAGATCTGCGGGATCGCCCGCGAGGCAGGTCACCGCACCAAGATCGCCGTCCGCTCGACGGTGCCGGGCGTGAACGCCAAGGGGTCGTGCATCGGGCCGATGGGCCAGCGTGTGCGCAACATCATGCACGAGCTGCACGGTGAGAAGATCGACATCGTCGACTGGTCCGACGACCCGGCGGAGCTCGTCGGGCACGCCCTGTCCCCGGCCCGGGTCAACAGCGTGGAGGTGGTCGACCTCGCGGCACGCTCGGCGCGCGTCGTCGTGCCCGACTACCAGCTCTCGCTCGCGATCGGCAAGGAGGGCCAGAACGCCCGGCTGGCGGCGCGGCTGACCGGCTGGCGGATCGACATCCGCTCCGACGAGGCACCTGCGGCCACGGCGGCGACCGGTGAGGCGTCCGGCGAGGTCCGGGTGGAGGCACACGTGAAGGCGCCGGTAGAGGCTCCGGTGGCCGACGACACGTCCGGCGCGCCCGCCGGCGGGTGATCCGGTTCGGCACTGAGCCCGGCAACCGGTAGACTGATCGACAGTGGCTCGCCGAACTACCCCTGACGCATGCGCAAACGCACCTGTGCGCACCTGCGTCGGGTGTCGACAGCGGGCTGCGAAGCAAGAACTGTTGCGAGTGGTCGCCAGCGACCAGGGATCCGGCCCCGCCGTGGTCCCCGATCCTGGTCGACGGGCTCCGGGCAGGGGAGCGCACCTGCACCCCACGCCCGAGTGCCTCGAGCTCGCACTGCGTCGCCGAGCCTTCTCCCGCGCCCTCCGGGTCGGGAACGGGCTTTCCGGGGACGCGGTGCGGGACTACGTGCAACAGCTCGCGCAGCAAGGCAACCGACCGTGACTCCCCGCCGGGGAAGTCCACGAGGGCATCCCCCTCGTGTGTACCGAGAAGAAGATGGAGCAGCAGCTCATGAGCACTCGATGAGTACTTTGCGATGAGCATGCACACCAACTAACGGTCCGGCCGGACAAAGGCGGCTCGGACCAGAAGGAGAAGCGTGGCTAAGGTCCGAGTCCACGAGCTCGCCAAAGAGTTCGGAGTGGAGAGCAAGGTCGTCCTGACCAAGCTCGGAGAAATGGGAGAGTTCGTCAAGTCGGCTTCGTCGACTGTCGAGCCTCCCGTCGTGAAGCGGTTCACCGACACGTTCGGTGACGAGCTGAAGGCTGCCGCCGAGAAGAAGGCAGCCAAGAAGGCCGCGAAGAAGGCTCCCGCCAAGAAGGCGGAGGAGCAGCCGGCCGAGACTGCGGCGGCGACGGCGGAGACCCCTGCGGCACCTGCCGCGGAGTCCGCTCCCGAGGCGCCCGCCGCGAAGGCGGCAGCGAAGCCGGGCCCCAAGCCCGGCCCCAAGCAGCCCGAGCCCGAGCCAGAGCCGGAGCCGGCACCCGAGCCGGTGGCCGAGGTTCCGGCCCAGGCACCGGCGGCGGCCGAGACACCCGCGCCCGGAGCCGAGGCACCGGCAGCGAAGGCGAGCCCGACCCCATCCGCGCCGCGCCCCGGTGGCACCGCCCGACCCGGCGCACCGCGCCCGGGCAACAACCCGTTCTCGTCGACCCAGGGAATGGGTCGCCGTCCCGCCGCTCCGGCGGCCCGCACCGGTGACCAGGCTCCGGGCGACCGTCCGCCGCGCCCCCCGGCCGGCCGCGACGGTGGAGCACCGGGTCGTTCCGGCATGCCGCGTCCCAACCCGGCGATGATGCCCAAGTCGCCGGCCGCGTTCGGTGGCGGCCCCGGTGGTCGTCCCTCCGGCCCCGGCCGAGGCGGTCCCGGCGGCGCTCCCGGCCGTGGTGGCGCCCCCGGTCGCGGAGGTGCACCGGCTCGCGGTGGCCAGGGCGCACCCGGCGGTGCTCCCGGACGCCCAGGCGGCTTCGGTCCCAGCGGTGGTGGGCGCCCTGGCGGCGGCCGTCCCGGCCAGCGTGGCCAGACCCAGGGTGCGTTCGGTCGCCCCGGTGGCCCGTCGCGCCGTGGTCGCAAGTCGAAGCGCCAGCGTCGCCAGGAGTTCGACAACATGCAGGCGCCGACGATCGGCGGCGTGCGTGTCCGCAAGGGCGACGGTGAGACGATCCGTCTCGCCCGCGGTTCCTCGCTGACCGACTTCGCCGAGAAGATCAACGTCGACGCCGCCGCACTGGTGCAGATGCTGTTCCACCTCGGTGAGATGGTGACCGCCACCGAGTCGGTCAACGACGCGACGCTGGAGCTGCTCGCAGACGAGCTCAACTACGTCGTACAGATCGTCTCGCCCGAGGACGAGGACCGCGAGCTGCTCGAGTCCTTCGACCTCGAGTTCGGCCTCGACGAAGGCGGCGAGGGCGCGCTGATGGCCCGGCCGCCGGTCGTGACCGTGATGGGTCACGTCGACCACGGCAAGACCAAGCTTCTCGACGCCCTCCGCAGCGCGAACGTGGTGGCCAAGGAAGCCGGCGGGATCACCCAGCACATCGGTGCCTACCAGGTCGCCACCGAGGTCGACGGCGACGAGCGCCGGATCACCTTCATCGACACCCCGGGTCACGAGGCGTTCACCGCCATGCGTGCGCGCGGTGCGCAGGCGACCGACATCGCGATCCTCGTGGTCGCGGCCGACGACGGCGTGATGCCGCAGACGGTGGAGGCGCTGAACCACGTGAAGGCCGCCGGTGTCCCGATCGTGGTCGCGGTGAACAAGATCGACAAGCCGGATGCGGACCCGACGAAGGTCCGTGGTCAGCTCACGGAGTACGGACTGGTCCCCGAGGAGTACGGCGGCGACACCATGTTCGTCGACGTCTCGGCGAAGTCCGAGCTCAACCTCGACAAGCTGCTCGAGGCGGTCGTGCTGACCGCGGACGCCGGGCTCGACCTGCGGGCGAACCCCGAGCAGGACGCCCAGGGTCTGGTCGTCGAGGCCCACCTCGACCGTGGTCGTGGGCCGGTGGCGACCGTGCTGGTCCAGCGCGGGACGCTGCACGTCGGTGACTCGATCGTCGCCGGGCCTGCGTTCGGCCGCGTCCGGGCCATGCTCGACGAGTTCGGCGACTCCGTCGAGGAGGCGGACCCGTCGCGTCCGGTGATGGTGCTCGGCCTGACCGCCGTGCCCGGTGCCGGTCAGAACTTCCTGGTCGTCGACGACGACAGGATGGCGCGGCAGATCGCCGAGAAGCGCGAGGCACGTGAGCGCGCAGCCCTGCAGGCACAGCGGCGCGGCCGCCGTACCCTCGAGGACTTCATGGCCTCCATGGAGAAGGGCGAGAGCCAGGAGCTCAACCTCATCCTCAAGGGCGACGTGTCCGGCTCGGTCGAGGCGCTCGAGGACTCGCTGTCCAAGATCGACGTCGGCGAGGAGGTGTCGCTGCGTGTCATCGACCGCGGTGTCGGTGCGATCACCGAGACCAACGTGATGCTGGCCGCGGCCTCCGACGCGATCATCATCGGCTTCAACGTCAGGCCCGAGGGCAAGGCGACGGTGGTGGCCGACAAGGAAGGCGTCGAGATCCGCTACTACTCGGTCATCTACCAGGCGATCGAGGAGATCGAGGCGGCCCTCAAGGGCATGCTCAAGCCGGAGTTCGAGGAGTCCTCGCTCGGCCAGGCCGAGATCCGCGAGATCTTCCGCTCCAGCAAGATCGGCAACATCGCCGGCTGTATGGTCACCGACGGAGTCATCCGCCGCAACGCCAAGGCGCGTCTGCTGCGTGATGGTGCCGTGGTCGCCGACAACCTCGATCTGTCGTCGCTGCGCCGCGAGAAGGACGACGTCACCGAGGTCCGCGAGGGCTTCGAGTGTGGTCTGACGCTGCGGGGCTACAACGACATCAAGATCGGTGACCGGGTGGAGTGCTTCGAGATGCGGGAGATCCCGCGCGCCTGACGCCACTCGGGAGGGCTGTGGTTGCGACCGCGGCCCTCCCGGACGGTGGGCGACCCGGGAACCAGGCCGGCTCGTTCCTCGCCGTCCCGCCAGACCCAGCCACCGTGTCGCCCACCGTCCGTCCGGGCCGCTTGCGGCTTGCCGCCACCGCGCGTCCGGCCGCTCGCGGCTTGCCGCCACCGCGCGTCCGGCCGCTCACGGCAAGGCGTCGGGCGACCGGCTCGCGGGTGCTTGACGACCAACTGTTGTAGGAAAGGGAACTGATGAGCAGCCCACGGGTGCGCAAGGTCGCGGACCGGATCCAGGTCATCGTGGCCGAGATGCTCGAGCGCCGGGTCAAGGACCCGCGACTCGGCTTCGTCACCGTGACCGACGTCCGGGTCACCGGCGACACCCAGAACGCGTCCATCTTCTACACCGTCCTCGGCGAGGACGAGCAGGTCGCCAGCTCGGCGGCCGCGCTCGAGTCCGCGAAGGGCATCTTGCGCTCCGAGGTCGGCAAGCAGCTCGGGATGCGACACGTGCCGACCCTGGAGTTCATCCACGACGCGCTCCCGGAGAACGCCCGGCACCTCGACGAGCTGCTGGCCAAGGCACGGGAGTCCGACGCACAGGTCGCCGCGGCCGCGGCGGGAGCGACGTACGCCGGCGAGGCCGACCCGTACCGCAAGCCGCACGCGGACGACGACCTGGACGACTCCGACCCCGCTGACACCGACGCGTGACCGCCTCGACGTCCGGGGCGTCGGGCCTCGTCGTCGTCGACAAGCCCGCCGGCATGACCTCGCACGACGTCGTCGCCCGGGTACGCCGGATCGCCGGCACGCGCAAGGTCGGGCACGCCGGCACCCTGGACCCGATGGCCACCGGCGTGCTGGTGCTCGGGATCAACAAGGCCACCCGCCTGCTGGGCCACCTGATGCTCACCGAGAAGCAGTACGACGGCACCGTGCGCCTCGGGGCCAGCACCACCACCGACGACGCGGAGGGCGAGTCGCTCGGGCAGTCGGCCACCGGGTCGCTGACCGAGCAGGACGTCCGCGCGACCGCGGAGCGGTTCGTCGGCGACATCGACCAGGTGCCGTCCGCGGTCTCGGCGATCAAGGTCGACGGCGAGCGTGCCTACAAACGCGTGCGTGCCGGTGAGTCGGTCGACCTCCCGGCGCGTCCGGTCACCGTGCATGCGCTGGAGGTGACCGCGCTGCGCCGGACCGGTGACTTCCTCGACGTCGACATCTCGGTGCGCTGCTCGAGCGGCACCTACATCCGCGCGCTCGCACGCGACCTCGGCTTCCTGCTCGGGGTCGGCGGCCACCTGGTCTCGTTGCGGCGCACCGCGGTCGGCCCGTTCCGCCTCGACGAGGCCCGAACGCTCGACCAGCTGGGCGACGCGTTCCAGATGGTTCCCGTCGACGACGTGGCGGCGCGGTGCTTCGCGACGTACACCGTCGACGACCAGGGTGCCCGCGACGTCTCCTTCGGCCGGAAGCTCCCGCTCGAGCTCGGCGCGACCGGCCCGGTGGCGATGCTCGACGCGCAGGGAGGTTTCCTTGCGCTCTACGAGCAGCGCGGGGCGGTCGCTGCCCCGGTCGCGGTGTTCACCGGCTGACCGGACCGGCCACGAGAGCGGCACCCTCGGCGATATGGCAGTCTTTTTCCGACACCGCAAGCCGACCACCAGCCACCGGGAGAGGAGCACAAGCATCGTGCGGATCTGGCGCTCGCTCGACGACGTGCCCGGCGACCTCGGCCGCACCGTGGTCACGATCGGCAACTTCGACGGCGTGCACCTCGGCCACCAGCACGTGATCCGGCGTGCCCGCGAGGTCGCCGCCGAGATCGGGGTCGAGAAGGTCGTCGCGGTGACCTTCGACCCGCACCCGATGGCCGTGCTCCGCCCCGAGCACGCGCCGCCGACGCTGACCACGCTCGAAGGTCGGGCCGAGCTGCTGGCCGCCGCGGGGGTCGACGACGTGCTGGTGATCGCGTTCAGCCGGGAGATCGCGGGCTGGGCGCCGGAGCACTTCATCGAGCAGATCCTGGTCGACAGCCTCCACGCGCAGGCGGTCGTGGTCGGTGCCAACTTCCGGTTCGGCAGCCGGGCCGCGGGCGACGTGAGCACGCTGGAGTCGGCCGGGGAGCAGCACGGCTTCGTCACGGTGGGCATCGCGCTCGACGGCGGGCCCCAGGTGTGGAGCTCGACGTACATCCGGAACTGCCTGGCCACCGGTGACGTCGCGGGCGCCACCGAGGCGCTCGGCCGGCCTTTCACCGTGCGCGGCGAGGTGGTCAAGGGCGAGCAGCGTGGCCGGGAGCTCGGCTACCCGACGGCCAACGTGCCGACCCACGGCATGCAGGCCGCTCCGGCCGACGGGGTGTACGCCGGCTGGCTGCGGCGGCTCGACGACGGGTCCGCACCGATGCCGGCCGCGATCAGCGTGGGCACGAACCCCACCTTCGCCGGCGACCGGGAGCGACGGGTGGAGTCCTACGTCCTGGACCGCGACGACCTCGAGCTCTACGGGGTGCCGGTCGAGGTGTCGTTCGTCGCGCGGCTGCGCGGGATGGTGAAGTTCGCCTCGATCGACGACCTGGTCGCCACCATGGGCGACGACGTGGCTCGCGCCCAGCTGGCCCTCGACCTCCCCGACGCCTGACGCGATCGGCCTCGCGGACAGCGGCGTCCCAAGCGGGTGGCCTCCCGGCACCACCTGCCGGAAATCCACCCCTGAAGCGCGCGGCATCGGCGATTCGGAGATATCGGGGCCCGCTGATAATCTTGGACAGTTGCCGTCTGACGGCCGCGGATCGAGAGTGCCCGGGTGAACAGGCCCCGGCGCGCCGCGCAACGACATCCCTTGAGAGGAGCCCGCGTGTCCACTGGTACCGACGCGGAGACCAAGAAGAAGATCATCGCCGAGTACGCAACGTCCGACGGAGACACGGGCTCGCCCGAGGTCCAGGTCGCGTTGCTCACCCACCGGATCTCCCACCTGACCGAGCACCTGAAGGACCACAAGCACGACCACCACAGCCGTCGTGGTCTGCTGCTTCTGGTCGGTCAGCGCCGTCGCCTTCTGAACTACATGCAGAAGGAAGACATCAACCGCTACCGCTCGATCGTGGAGCGGCTCGGCCTTCGCCGATGACGTGTGCAGGAGCGACCCCCTCCGGGCGGTCGCTCCTGCTGCATATCGGCGCGGCCTCCGGCTAGGGTCTGACCCGATCCGGCACAACTGAACAGAGAACCATTCACAGGAGCGACCGCGGACGTCTGGCCCGGTCCTCGGTAGTGGCCTTCGGGATCCGCGTGCCTACCGGCACCCGGGACCGCCGCGGGCCTCGATCGAAGACCGGCCCCCTCCGGCATCGGAGGGTCCGCGCTGCACCGTCGGTGCGGGCCCAGGTCCGACCCATCGAAGGCGCCCCCGCGTGTTCGCTCCGCAATTTTGAGAAAGGGGTACCCCCATGGAGGGACCCATCGTTTCGACGGTTGAGACCGTCATCGACAACGGCAAGTTCGGCACTCGCACCGTCAAGTTCGAGACCGGCCTGCTTGCCCGTCAGGCAGCCGGCTCCGTCACCGCCTACCTCGACGACGAGACCATGCTGCTCTCGGCCACCACGGCCGGGAAGCACCCCAAGGACAACCTCGACTTCTTCCCCCTGACGATCGACGTCGAGGAGCGGATGTACGCGGTCGGCCAGATCCCCGGCTCGTTCTTCCGCAGCGAGGGCCGCCCGGGCGAGGACGCCATCCTCACCTGCCGCCTCATCGACCGTCCGCTGCGCCCGACCTTCAAGAAGGGTCTACGCAACGAGGTCCAGGTCGTCATCACCGTGATGGCGCTCGACCCCGACCAGCCCTACGACGTGCTGGCGATCAACGCCGCGTCGCTGTCCACCCAGATCTCCGGCCTGCCGTTCTCCGGCCCGGTCGGCGGCGTGCGCGTCGCGCTCATCGAGGGCCAGTGGGTGGCGTTCCCGTCGCACAGCCAGCTCGAGGACGCGGTCTTCGACATGGTGGTCGCCGGACGAGTCACCGAGACCGGTGACATCGCGATCATGATGGTCGAGGCCGAGGCGACCGAGCAGACCTGGAACCTGGTGCGCTCCGGCAGCCAGGCCCCGACCGAGGAGATCGTCGCCGGCGGGCTCGACGCCGCCAAGCCGTTCATCAAGCAGCTGTGCGACGCGCAGTCGGAGCTCGCCAAGCAGGCCGCCAAGCCTGTCGCCGAGTTCCCGGTCTACCTCGACTACGAGGACGACGCCTACGCCGCGGTCGCCGATGCGGCCACCGCTGACCTGACCGCAGCGCTCGCCGTCACCGGCAAGCTCGAGCGCGAGGCCAAGCTCGACGAGGTCAAGGCCTCGGTGATGGAGAAGGTCGGCCCGAGCTTCGAGGGCCGCGAGAAGGAGCTCGGCGCGTCGCTGCGCTCGCTCACCAAGTCCCTCGTCCGTGACCGGGTGCTCCGCGAGAAGGTCCGCATGGACGGACGAGGACTCTCCGACATCCGGACGCTGTCCGCCGAGGTCGGCGTGATCCCGCGCGTGCACGGCTCGGCGCTGTTCGAGCGCGGCGAGACCCAGATCCTGGGCGTCACCACGCTGAACATGCTCACCCTCGAGCAGAAGCTCGACACGCTCTCCCCGGAGAAGACGCGTCGCTACATGCACAAGTACGTCTTCCCGCCGTTCTCGACCGGTGAGACCGGCCGTGTGGGCTCGCCCAAGCGCCGCGAGGTCGGACACGGCGCGCTGGCCCGCCGGGCACTGCTCCCGGTGCTTCCGACGCGCGAGGAGTTCCCGTACGCGATCCGCCAGCTCTCCGAGGCGATGGGCTCCAACGGCTCCACCTCGATGGGCTCGGTCTGCGCCTCGACGATGTCGCTGCTGCAGGCAGGTGTCCCGCTGCGGGCCTCCGTCGCCGGAATCGCGATGGGCCTGATCTCCGGAGAGGTCGACGGCAAGACCGAGTACGTCGCACTGACCGACATCCTCGGCGCGGAGGACGCGTTCGGTGACATGGACTTCAAGGTCGCCGGCACCCGTGAGTTCGTCACGGCCCTCCAGCTCGACACGAAGCTCGACGGCATCCCGGCCGAGGTCCTCGCAGGTGCGCTGACCCAGGCCAAGGACGCGCGGGTCGCGATCCTCGACGTGATGGCCGAGGCCATCGACGCGCCCGAGGAGATGTCGCTGCACGCGCCGCGGATCATCACCGTGACCGTCCCGGTCGACAAGATCGGCGAGGTGATCGGGCCCAAGGGCAAGGTCATCAACCAGATCCAGGACGACACCGGTGCGCAGATCAGCATCGAGGACGACGGCACCATCTACATCGGTGCCACCAACGGCGAGTCCGCCGAGGCCGCACGCTCGATCATCAACGGCATCGCGAACCCGACGATGCCGGAGGTCGGCGAGCGCTACCTCGGCACGGTCGTCAAGACGACCAACTTCGGCGCGTTCGTCTCGCTGCTCCCCGGCAAGGACGGACTGCTGCACATCAGCAAGCTCCGCAGCCTCGCAGGCGGCAAGCGGGTCGAGGCCGTCGAGGACGTCGTCTCCGTCGGCCAGAAGGTCCAGGTCGAGATCGCCGAGATCGACGACCGCGGCAAGCTCTCGCTGATCCCCGTGGTCGAAGAGACCGCGGGCGACTCCGCCGCGGACGAGGGTGGCTCCGAAGCAGAGTGACCATCGCTTCACCAGCAACACAGCAGAAGCCAGGTACGACCCGCACCCTCCTCTCGGAGGACCAGGGCGGACTTGTCCGCCGCACGGTCCTCCCCGGGGGGCTGCGGGTCGTCACCGAGGCCATGCCCGGCGTCCGCTCGGCCACCATCGGTGTCTGGGTCGGCGTCGGGTCCCGTGACGAGGCGCCGACACTCGGCGGCGCGTCGCACTTCTTGGAGCACCTCCTGTTCAAGGGCACTCCGAGCCGCACTGCGATGGACATCTCCATCGAGCTCGACGCGGTCGGTGGCGAGTTCAACGCCTTCACCGCCAAGGAGTACACCTGCTTCCACGCCCGGGTCCTCGACGAGGACCTTCCGCTCGCGGTCGACGTGCTCGGAGACATGGTCACTGCCTCGACGATCGCGGCGGAGGACGTGGAGGCCGAGCGTGAGGTGATCCTCGACGAGATCGCCATGCACGACGACGACCCCGACGACGTGGTGAACAACCTCTACGCCGAGAAGGCCTGGGGCGGCACGCCGCTCGGCCGTCCGATCGCCGGCACCGCCGACTCGATCCGCTCGCTGACCCGGGCGCAGATCATCCGCTTCTACCGCAGCCGGTACCGCCCCGAGAACATGGTGGTCGCCGTCGCCGGGAACCTCGACCATGCGACCGTCGTACGCCTCGTGCGCCAGGCGTTCAGCCGCGACCGGTTCCTCGCCGACCGGAGCGTGCGGCCGTTGCCGGTACGCCGGGCCGACCGCGCCAAGAAGTCGGCGACCGGTGAGGTCGTCGCCTCCCGGCCGTTCGAGCAGGTCAACCTCGTGCTCGGCGTGAACGGGCTGGTCCGCACCGACGACCGCCGCTACGCGCTCGGTGTGCTCAACGCCGCGCTCGGCGGCGGTACCTCGTCGCGCCTGTTCCAGGAGGTCCGTGAGCACCGGGGCCTGGCGTACGCCGTCTACTCGTTCGCCTCGCACTACGCCGACGCGGGCATGTTCGGTGTCGCCGTGGGCTGCCTCCCGTCGAAGGTCGACGAGGTGCTGTCCGTCGTACGCACCGAGCTCCGCAAGGTCGCCGAGGACGGGATCACCGCCGAGGAGCTCGAGCGCGGCAAGGGTCAGCTGCGGGGCGGCCTCGTGCTCAGTCTGGAGGACTCCGGCTCGCGGATGTCGCGGATCGCGAAGGCGGAGCTGCTGTACGACGAGCTGCCCAGCCTCGACGAGGTGATCCACCGGATCGACGCGGTGACGGTCGACGACGTGCACGTGCTGGCCAAGGAGCTGCTGCTGCAGCCCGAGACGCTCGCCGTGGTCGGCCCGTTCGACGAGCTCTCGCCGTGACTACGCAGCTGAAGGTCGGAGTGCTCGGTGCCCGCGGCAAGGTCGGCGAGCAGGTGTGCCGTGCGGTCGAGGACGCCGACGACCTGGAGCTGGTCGCCTCGATCGACGCGGGAGACGCGATCGACGAGCTGGTGACCTCCGGTGCCGGGGCGGTCGTCGACTTCACCCATCCCGGCGTGGTGATGGACAACCTCAGGTTCTGCATCGAGCACGGGCTCCATGCCGTGGTGGGCACCACCGGGTTCGACGACGAGCGCCTCGCGCAGCTGCGCACCTGGCTCGGCGATGCTCCGCAGACCGGTGTGCTGGTCGCCCCAAACTTCTCCATCGGCGCGATCCTGATGATGCGCTTCGCCGCCGAGGCGGCCCGGTTCTACGAGTCGGTCGAGATAGTCGAGCTGCACCACCCGGACAAGGCCGACGCGCCCTCCGGCACCGCCCGGCGCACCGCCGCACTCGTGGCGCAGGCCCGCCGGGAAGCCGGCTGTGGCCCGGTCCCGGACGCGACCAGCACGGCGCTCGACGGGGCGCGGGGGGCCGACGTGGAGGGGATCAGGGTGCACGGACTGCGGATCCGCGGTCTGGTCGCACACCAGGAGGTGATCCTGGGCGGAGCGGGGGAGACGCTGACCATCCGGCACGACTCGCTGGACCGGGTCTCGTTCGTGCCCGGGGTGCTGCTCGGGCTGCGTACGATCACCCACCGCCCCGGCCTGACCGTCGGGCTCGAGGACTTCCTGGGCCTGGACCAGCAGGGTTGAGCTGATGCGCACCAAGATCACCGTCGCCGTGCTGGTGGTGGTGCTGGTCTTCTACGCGGTGCTGATCGGCGCGAAGGGCGTGGCGCTGCTCGGCTCCGGCTCCGCGGTCGGTGTCGTGCTCGGGGCGGGACTGCTGGTGATCCCGCTGGTCGGCGTCTGGCTGGTGTGGCGCGAGATCACGTTCGGTCGCAGGTCGGCCGAGCTGGCCGCCGTACTCGACGAGGAGGGCGGTCTGCCCGTCGACGACCTGCCACGCCGGCCGTCGGGACGAGTGGACCGGGCCGCCGCCGACGAGGCCTTCGCCGAACGTCGCACGGAGACCGCGGCAACCCCGGACAGCTGGCGCGGCTGGTACCGCCTGGCGCTCGCCTACGACGACGCGGGAGACCGGACCCGGGCCCGTGCTGCCGTCCGGCACGCGATCGAGCTGTTCGACCGCGACCGGCGTTCTGCATAAGCCTGCAACTCACAAACCTGCATCCCCCACTCCCTTCCGCACCGCACGACAACGGTGTCAAGGTGCGGTGCGCACTCCAGCGCACCTCTCGGGAAGGAACCCCATGCGCAAGACAGCAGGACTCAGCGCCGCGGCCCTCGTGGTCGCCGCTCTCGCCGCGGGAACGAATGCGGCCGGTGCCGCACCCACTACCGCCGACGACCCGGCACACCCGGTTCGGCAGGCAGACGAGCACGGGCCGATCGCTCGTGCGGCAGTGGCCGCCGTCACCGCACACCCGCACGCGGCAAAGATCGGCGAGGGACAGGCCTTCGAGGTCACCGATGCACTCGTCGACCCGGACGGCACCACGCACGTCCGGATGAACCGCACCTACCACGGGCTGGCCGTCCTCGGCGGCGACCTCGTCGTGCACCGCGGTCCGGGCAGCGCGTGGAAGGGCACCAGCCAGAGCCTGCACACGGTGCTGGACCTGTCCACCACGCCGACCGTCGGTACGGCGGCCGCCGCGCAGCGGGCGGTCGCACCGAGCAAGGTGAACAGGTCCGTGCGCGGCGAGAAGGTGGCGGGTGAGCCCCGGCTCGTCGTGGACGCGGCCGGAGGCACGCCCCGGCTGGCCTGGGAGGTTCTCACCGGTGGCACCCAGAGCGACGGTACGCCGAGCCGGCTGGCCACCTACGTCGACGCCCGGACCGGCACGGTCCTGCGCACCGAGCAGCAGATCCAGACCGCGGACGGCCAGGGCGACTCCCTCTACGGCGGCACGGTGCCGCTGACCACGACCCAGTCCGGCAGCACCTTCCAGCTCAAGGACCCGACCCGCGGGAACACCTACACCACCGACATGGGCAACAAGTCCGACTCGATGTTCTGCCAGCTCTTCGGCAGCAGGTGCGCCACCGGGACCCTGTTCACCGATGCCGACAACCTGTGGGGCGACGGCACCAACACGAACCGTCAGTCCGCCGCGGTCGACGCGCAGTACGGCACGAACGAGACCTGGGACTACTACCAGGAGGTGCATGGCCGCGACGGCATCTTCGGCGACGGCTCCGGCTCGTTCAACCGGGTGCACTACGGCAAGGACTACGCCAACGCGTTCTGGGACGGCACGAAGATGACCTACGGTGACGGCGACGGGGTCAACTTCGGCCCGCTCACCTCGCTGGACGTGGCCGGTCACGAGATGTCGCACGGCGTCACCGAGCACACCGCGGGGCTGACCTACTCCGGCGAGTCCGGGGGGCTCAACGAGGCGACCAGCGACATCTTCGGCACGATGGTCGAGTTCTACGCCGGCAACTCCCAGGACGCCGGTGACTACCTGATCGGCGAGGAGTTCGACCTGAAGAACCACGCCGGCTTCCGCCGGATGGACCGGCCCTCGTCGGACGGTGCCTCGGTCGACTGCTGGAGCTCGGACACGAAGAACCTCGACGTGCACTACTCCTCGGGTGTGGGCAACCACTTCTTCTACCTGCTCGCGGAGGGCTCGGGTGCGAAGACGATCAACGGCGTCGCGCACAGCTCGTCGACCTGTGACGGGTCCACGGTCACCGGGATCGGCCGGGACGCGGCCGCCGACATCTGGTACCGCGCGCTGACCGTCTACATGACCTCGGGCACCGACTACGCCGGGGCACGCACGGCCACCGTGAACGCAGCCGAGGACCTGTACGGCCAGGGCAGTGCGCAGCAGGCCGCTGTCGCCGCCGCATGGTCGGCCGTCGACGTCGGCTGAACCCGCCACATGCGAGGGGCCCGCGGACCGATGTCCGCGGGCCCCTCGTGCTGACAGATCCCGACCGAGGCGTCAGAGCAGCCGGATCAGGCCCGCGGTGAGCGCCGCGACCAGGACCACCACGATGAATGGTGCCCGCAGCAGCAGCGCCACCAGGGCCGCGAGCAGCCCGGCCAAGCGGGCATCGACGACCAGCTGGGGCCCGGAGGCGAAGACCTGCACGCCGATCAGCGCGGCGAGCAGGGCGACCGGGAGCAGGTCGGCGATGCGCTGCACGACCGGCCGTTCGAGGACCGTGCTGGGCACCGAGAGCCCGCTGAGCTTGAGCAGGTAGCAGCCGATGCCGGTCACCAGGATCGCGATCCACATCAGTGGTGCTCACCGCCGCTGGCGAGGTCGTCACGGGTCGGGATCTCGGTCGGGTCGCTGCGCCGGCTGAACAGCCCCATCGCCAGGGCCACGGCCGCCGCGGCGAGGACCGGGACACCGGCCGGGGTGGCCGGCACCAGGCTGAGTGCCAGGGCCACAGCCAGCACCGCGGTCACCTGGTTGCGCCGATCGCGCAGCCGCGGCCACAGCAGGGCCAGGAATGCGCCACCGACCGCGGCGTCGAGCCCGTAGGTGCGGGGGTCCCCGAGCGCCTCACCGGCGACCGCGCCGAGGAAGGTGGCCAGGTTCCACAGCACGAAGACCGCCAGCCCGGTGCTGAGGAAGCCGACGCGCGCCGCGGCC
>DASSBE010000079.1:0-18463 GCA_035699065.1 Nocardioidaceae bacterium | reverse complement strand
ACCTTCACCCGGGTCTCGAACCGGTCCGAGAGGCGGGCGGCGAGGTCGGCCAGCGCCGGTGCGGTCGGCTTGTTGGTGCGCTTGCGCTGCTTCTGGTCCGGGCCGCCGAGGTCGCCCACGGCCACGATCTCCTCGAGCCCGCGCACCGAGATGCCCTCGGCGACGACACGCCCCGCCAGCCGGTCCTGCACGTCACCGTCCTCCACGCCTAGGAGCGCTCTGGCGTGCCCGGCGGAGAGTACGCCGGCAGCCACCCTTCGCTGCACCGGCGGTGAGAGCCGCAGCAGCCGCAGCGTGTTGGTGATCTGTGGCCGGCTCCGGCCGATCCGGGTCGCGAGCTGGTCGTGCGTGCAGCCGAAGTCGTCGAGCAGCTGCTGATAGGCGGCCGCCTCCTCGAGGGGGTTCAGCTGTGCCCGGTGCAGGTTCTCCAACAACGCGTCCCGGAGCAGGTCGTCGTCGCCGGTCTCCCGGACGATCGCCGGGATGCTGTCCTGTCCCGCCTGCTGGGTGGCCCGCCACCGACGTTCGCCCATGATCAGCTCGTAGGACGCGTCCCCGGTGCGACGCACCACGACCGGCTGGAGCAGACCGACCTCCTGCACCGAGTGCACGAGCTCGGCCATCGCCTCCTCCTCGAACACCTGCCGCGGCTGACGCGGGTTCGGGGAGATCTGCGTCACCGGAAGCTCGGCGAAGTAAGCACCGGCGACTTGACCGACCGGAGAGTCACCTGGTGAACCACCCGGTGAGTCGCCTGGGACCTCGGAAGCAGGCACGGCGTCCGCGTGCGGCTCGGCCCGCGACTGGGCGTACGACTGGGGGTGCGCGGGCGCGGTCGGGATCAAGGAGCCGAGCCCGCGGCCCAGGCCACGTCGCTGCTGGGGCTTCTGGTTCATGCTGTCGCTCCTTTGAGTGCCATTTCCCGGGCGGCCTCCAGGTAGCTCAGTGCACCGGGGGAGCCTGGGTCGTACGTCATCACCGTCTGGCCGTAGCTCGGCGCCTCGGAGATCCGCACACTGCGCGGGACCGCCGTGCGCAGCACCTGGCCCCCGAAGTGGCTGCGGACCTCCTCGGCCACACCGGCGGCGAGCCGTGTGCGTGCGTCGTACATCGTCAGCAGGATCGTCGACACGACCAGGTCCGGGTTCAGGTGCGCCTTGACCATCTCCACGGTCTCGAGCAGCTGACCGAGGCCCTCGAGCGCGTAGTACTCGGCCTGGATCGGGATCAACATCTCGTCGCCGGCCACCAGCGCGTTGAGGGTAAGGAGTCCGAGAGAGGGTGGGCAGTCGATCAGCACGTAGTCCAACCGGTCCTCGTCCGTGCCGAACACCGGCGGGAAGGCGTGGATCGCCTTACGCAGCCGGTTCTCGCGGGCGACCAGGCTGACCAGGTCGATCTCGGCGCCTGCCAGGTCGATGGTGGCCGGGACCACGAACAGGCCCTCGATCTCCGGGCTCGGCTGCACGACGTCGACCAACGGCACGCCCTCGACCAGCGCGTCGTAGGTCGACGGGGTTCCGCGGTGGTGGTCGATCGACAAGGCCGTCGAGGCGTTGCCCTGAGGGTCGAGGTCGATGACGAGGACACGCATACCATGCTGGGCGAGCGCGGCGGCGATGTTCACGGTCGTGGTGGTCTTGCCGACGCCGCCCTTCTGGTTCGCGACGACCATCACGCGGGTGCGGTCCGGACGCGGTAGCGGCTGTCGCAGCTGGCGGCCCTCGGTGGCGAGCAGCTGGTGCTCGACCGCCCGGGCCATCGGGGTGGAGCCGTCGTCACCGTCCTGGGCCCGCGCGGCGATGTCACCGGCGGTGCGGTACGCCGTACCCGGAGCCGGATGCGGTCCGAATCGGGCCGCGTCCCTTGTCTCGGACTGGCTCACGGGCATCTCCTCGATGACGGACACAGTGGGCGACGTGGTCAGGGGCGGTTCTCCGGGCGTCGCCGCCATGGTTTCACGTGAAACGGCGGGTTCTTGACGCCGCGCCCCAGTCCCCACGGTTTCACGTGAAACCGCGCTGTGGCCCGATTCTTCAGCAACCTGTGGACGAGGCTGTGGATCCTGTGGGTATCTCGTCGCCGGCCAGCCGAGCTCCGATTCCGTGCCGGCCGCAGGGCTCCCCGGCCAGCCCAGCCCCGGCACGACCTCGTGCTGGGCTGTCCCGTGCTCCGCCGTGCTCACCGCTTCGGACCCTTCCTCCGCTGTTTTCCGCCGCGCCCGTGTGCGCCCGGTGCCGCACCGCCTGGCGGCGAGGCCAAACCTAGCCGGGCCGACCTGGTCGCCTCCACCCGGACCACCGTGGTCGGTGGGTCGATCAGGTCGACCCCGTACTGCTCAACCCGCACCACGCCGGCACCGTGGCGGCGCAGACACTGCTCCGCGGCGGCGACCTCGTCGGACGCCGAGGACCCCTTCATCGCCACCAGGGCGCCACCGGAGCGCACCAGCGGCATCGACCAGTCGAGCAGCCGCTCCAACGGCGCGACCGCACGCGAGGTCACCACGGAGAACGCGCGGATACCGTGCAGCTCCTCGGCGCGGGCGCGGACCACCTCGACGTTCTGGAGACCCAGCTCAGCGACCGCTTCCTCGAGGAACGTGGTCCGGCGCAGCAGCGGCTCGACGAGCGTCAGTGACAGGTCCGGGCGGACGATGGCCAGGACCAGCCCGGGCAGGCCTGCCCCCGTGCCGACGTCGCAGACGTCCACATCCGGCGGCACCGCCTCGCCGAGCAGCGCGCAGTTCACCAGATGGCGCTCCCACAGGCGGGGAACCTCGCGCGGCCCGATCAACCCGCGCACCACCGCCTCGTGAGCGAGCAGGCCGGCGTACGCCTCAGCCCTCGGTAGCGCATGCGAAAACACCCTCCGCGCCAGGTCCGGCGCAGAGGGTGTTTCACGTGAAACAGCATCGTTCATGACGAGATCGTCACGCCGGCAGCACCACGACGTAGCGGTGCGGCTCGGTGCCCTCGGACTCGGACCGCAGGCCCGCCGCCGCCACCGCGTCGTGCACGACCTTGCGCTCGAACGGGGTCATCGGGTCGAGGGCAACCCGCTCCCCGCTCGCCTTGACCTGCTCCGAGGTCTCGGTCGCCAGCTTCTCCAGCTCGGTGCGCTTCTTCGCCCGGAACCCACTGATGTCGAGCATGAGCCGTGAGCGTTCCCCGGTCTCGCGGTACACCGCCAACCGGCTCAGCTCCTGGAGCGCCTCGAGCACCTCACCGTTCCGGCCGATGAGCTGGCTGAGGTCCGCGCCCACGATCGAGACGGCGGCCCGGTCTCCCTCGACGTCCATGTCGAGGTCACCGTCGAGGTCCGCAATGTCGAGCAGCTCCTCGAGGTAGTCGGCCGCAATGTCCCCCTCCTGCTCGAGCAGCTCCACCCGGCTCTTCCCGGAATCGTCCTGCTGTTCCGCCTGCTGTTCTGGCTGCTGTTCCGCGTCGGAGACCTGTGGGTCGCCGGTGCTGGTCTGGTCACTCACGTCGTAGCTCCTTGGTGCGTCAACATGGGGGTGCGCGTCACTCACGCGGTTGGGTTCTCAGGGTCGGTCGGCTTTGCGGGCCTGCCCGGCGGCTGCTGCTTGGGGTTCTGGGTCTTGCGCTTGCTCCGGGGCTGCTTCTTGGGCTGCTGACGGGGTGCCGGCTTCGGCGGCTCCGGCTCGGTCAGCACTTCGCCCTCGACGACCTCGGGGTGGATTCCCTTCTTCGCGTCCCGTTCCTGCTTGGCCTTCGCCGCGGGGGTCCCGGGGGCCGGGTTGTTCCGGATCACGTAGAACTGCTGGCACATCGTCCACAAGTTCGAGGTGGTCCAATACATCAGCACCCCGATCGGGAACGCGACGCCGCCGACCGCGAACACCAGCGGCAGCACGTAGAGCAGCATCTTCTGCTGCTGAGCGTAGGGGCCGCTCATCGCGTCGGCCGGCATGTTCTTGCTCATCAGTTGGCGCTGGGTCATGAAGGTCGTCGCGGTCATCGCGATCACCAGCACGGCGGCCAGGATCCGGACGTTGAGGTTGCCCTCCGCCTTCATGAACGTGTCCGCGATGTGCGCACCGAGCAGCTTCGCCTCGCCGAACTGGCGGGCCTGCTCGAGCGTGAGCACGCCCTTGGCACGCTCGTGCGCGGCGTTGTCAAGGAGCCGGAACAGGGCGAGGAAGATCGGCATCTGCAGCAGGATGGGCAGGCACGAGGCGAACGGGTTGGTGCCCGTCTCCTTGTAGAGCGCCATCGTCTCCTGGGCCAGCCGCTCCCGGTCGTGGCCGTACTTCTTCTGCAGCTCCTTCACCTTGGGCTGCAGCAGCTGCATGTTCCGGCTGGACTTGATCTGCTTGACGAAGAGCGGGATCAACGCCGCACGGATCACCAGCGTCAGACCCACGATCGACAGCGCCCAGGCCCACCCGGACTCCGGGCCGAACATCGACCCGAACACCTGATGGAAGCCCGAGAGGATGACGGAGGTGATCCAGTACAACGGCGTCATGATGAAACCGAAGATGGAGGTGAAGAAGTCGATCACTCAGGCTCCTCGAGTCTGGTGCATATGGCGGTCGGGAACGGGGGAGGCGGACGAGCCGCGCTCGGCGGGAACCGGGTCGTAGCCCCCGGCCGCCCAGGGATGGCAGCGTGCGAGCCTGCGTACGGCGTACCAGCTGCCGCGCAGGCTGCCGTGAAGGGTGACCGCCTCGAGCGCGTAAGCGGAACAACTCGGGTGATACCGGCACACTTGGCCGTAAAGCGGACTGATCAGCAACCGGTAGGCCCGGAGCAGACCGATCAGCAGGTATTTCATCTCGGCAACCCGCCCGTTCCGGCCGTGCGACGCAGCAGCCGGTCGAGTGCCGAGTCGAAGTCGGCTGCGAGGGTGGCGTACGACGTCGACGCCGCTGCCGGCAGGGCGCGGACCACGAGCATCGCGGCGCCCGGCAGACTGCCGAGGCGCTCCCGGGCCAGGCTCCTGAGCCGCCGCTTCACGAGGTTCCGGGTCACGGCCGACCCGACCGCCTTGCTGACGACGAAGCCGACCCGCACCGGCGTGTCATCTGCGTCGTGCGCGGGGACAGCCAGATGGAGCACCAGCGAACCGGTGCCCGCGCGGCGACCGCGTCGGACCGCCTCGGCGAACGCGGTGCCCGAGGTGAGTCGGTGGGACTGTGTCAGCACAGGGTGCTCCAGGACGTCGACGTGTGCGACGGTCTTCGGAGCGACCGCTGGGTCAACGAATGAGGGGGACGGCGACTCAGGCGGCCAGACGGCTGCGGCCCTTGCGGCGCCGCGACGCGAGGATGGCGCGACCCGCGCGGGTGCGCATGCGCAGGCGGAAACCGTGCGTCTTGTGCCGGCGACGGTTGTTCGGCTGGAACGTACGCTTGCTCACGAGATGTTCTCCGGGTGTCGGGGGTGTATCGAGACTGTTCTCGGACCGGGTCTGGGCGACAGGCAGCCAGGGCCACTCGGCCTTTCGGCTGGCACCGCCCACCCGCGGCGAACCACCGCTTCCCGCTCGGGTGAGCGAGTCGTGGTCGTTGTCCGTGGACATGCGGCACCGGTCGACACCGGTTCGACCGCCCCACGGTACGCGGTGGGCGCGACGAGGGTCAAACCGGTGCGCTGATTCCCACGAAACGCCGTCCACCCTCCGGTCTCTGCCTATCATCGCCTGTGGACAACCGCTTGATCCACAGGTGTGATGCTTGTTAGCGTCAGCGCCACCCCGAGATTCCCCGCGGTCGTGTCCTCTTCGGTTCCCGGTGCGCTCCTTCGTGAGCTCGCTTCGAATGCGCCTCTGACCTGGTCAAACAGAGGTTCTGGAGGGTCACAGCGACCGTTCTCGGATGCCCCAATAGCAGACCAGGGGCAACATGCACAACCTGTGGACAAAGGTGTGGACCACCGTGTAGTGGTCTAGCCCTTGGTGTTCTGCCCCGCCGCCGGGTGAGACATCCCCGGAGGCCGTCGTACGAAAAATCCGTGGAATGGAGTGGGGAGACCCGCGTGGACGAGACAGCAGAGCCGACCAGCGCCGCCGAGGCGGCAACCGGGGAACCCGGATCCGCCAGGCCCGATCTGACCACGGTGTGGACCAAGCTCGTCGAGGACCTTCCTCCGAACCAGCGCGCCTGGCTGGCCGCCAGCCGTCCGGTGACGCTGCACGAGAGCACCGCGATCATCGCGGTGGCCGACGACTTCACCCGAAACCAGCTCGAGGGCCGGTTGCGCACCCGGCTCGAGGACTCCCTCACCGCCTCGCTGGGCCGGCAGGTCCGGCTCGCCGTGTCCGTGGACCCGGAGCTCGACAAGGGCGCCTCTGCGATCCGCGCCGCGGCGCCATCGACGGACGATGATCGCGACCGCATGTCGATGAATCCACAGATCGACATGTCGACAAATCCCCTCGATGTGCCGACTCCCTACCAGCCGGCGCCGACGGCGAAGGCCGGCGGCAACGTCCAGGAGACCCGGCTCAACCCCAAGTACATCTTCGAGACCTTCGTGATCGGCTCGTCGAACCGCTTCGCCCACGCGGCCGCGGTCGCCGTGGCCGAGGCGCCCGGCAAGGCCTACAACCCGCTGCTGATCTACGGAGACTCCGGGCTCGGCAAGACGCACCTGCTGCATGCGATCGGCCACTACGTGCGCAGCCTGTTCAGCGGCGCTCGGGTTCGCTACGTCTCCAGCGAAGAGTTCACCAACGAGTTCATCAACGCGATCCGTGACGACAAGGCGGCCACGTTCCAGCGTCGTTACCGCGACGTCGACGTGCTCCTGATCGACGACATCCAGTTCCTGGAGGGCAAGATCCAGACCCAGGAGGAGTTCTTCCACACCTTCAACACGCTGCACAACGCGAACAAGCAGATCGTGATCACCTCCGACCGGGCCCCCAAACGGCTCGAGGCGCTGGAGGACCGACTGCGGAACCGGTTCGAGTGGGGTCTGATCACCGACGTGCAGCCGCCCGACCTCGAGACCCGGATCGCGATCCTGCGGAAGAAGGCCGCCACGGAGCGGATGACCGCACCGCCGGACGTGCTCGAGTTCATCGCCAGCAAGATCCAGACCAACATCCGCGAGCTCGAGGGCGCGCTGATACGGGTCACCGCCTTCGCCAGCCTGAACCGGCAGCCGGTCGACCTCACGCTGGCCGAAATCGTGCTCAAGGACCTGATCCCCGAGGGTGGCGAGCCGGAGATCACGGCCGCGCTGATCATCGCGCAGACCGCGGCCTACTTCGGGCTCTCGATCGACGACCTGTGCGGGTCGAGCCGCAGCCGCGTCCTGGTGACCGGCCGGCAGATCGCGATGTACCTGTGCCGCGAGCTCACCGACCTCTCGCTCCCGAAGATCGGCCAGCAGTTCGGCGGCCGCGACCACACCACGGTGATGCACGCCGACAAGAAGATCCGGCAGCTGCTCGCCGAACGACGCAGCGTCTACAACCAGGTCACCGAGCTCACCAACCGGATCAAGCAGCAAGCCCGCCAACCGTGACCACCGGGTCGCCGCGGACCGCTCCGCCGGCGGCTGGAACCACACGTTCTGCCTGGGGACGCGGGTGTGGACTCCTGGCATTCGCCCCGGGACATCCTGTGGACAAGCTGCACACGCCGCGAGCGCACCGGCCGGTCGTGCACACGTCCGCCTTGGTTGCGCACCACTCGTCCACAACCGGTTATGACGACCAAACCGCGTCTGACCTGCAGCAACACCGGTTTTCCACAGTATCCACGGTTGCTACGAAGACGATGAGTCTCCCTATCTCACCACCCTCGGGGAACTTCTCCGCGGCCCATCCCTGGGGACAAGCGGCACCGATTCGCACCTACCCCTGCCGCACCACGTCGGCTCATGGCAGGATTCCCCCCGCAGATCTGAAACGCATGGAGGCGAACAACCAGTGAAGTTCCGCGTCGAGCGCGACGTCCTTGCCGATGCCGTCGCATGGGCCGCGCGCAGCCTGCCGGTCCGGCCCAGCGTCCCGGTGCTCGCCGGACTGCTGATCGAGACCCGGTCCGACGACGGAGCCGACGGCCTGCAGCTCTCCACGTTCGACTACGAGACCTCAGCCCGCGCAACTGTGCCCGCCGACGTCTCCGAGGAGGGCCGGGCGCTGGTCTCCGGCCGGCTGCTCGCCGACATCTGCCGCAGCCTCCCGAACAAGCCGGTCGAGATGAGCATCGACGGCGCCAAGGTCTCGCTGACCTGCGGCTCGGCACGGTTCAGCCTGCAGACCATGCCGGTCGAGGAGTACCCGGCGCTGCCCGACATGCCCGCCGCCACCGGCACGGTCAGCAGCGACGTGTTCGCCGCCGCCGTCGCCCAGGCGGTGACCGCCGCCGGCCGCGACGACATGCTGCCGGTGCTGACCGGTGTCCGGATCGAGATCGAGGGCGACAAGATCTCGCTGCTCGCGACCGACCGGTTCCGGCTCAGCCAGCGTGAGCTCGGCTGGGAGCCCGGCGCCACGGATGCCTCGGCCGCGGCCCTGGTGCCGGCCAAGGTGCTCGCGGACACCGCGAAGTCGCTGACCAGCGGAAGCCAGGTCACGATCGCGCTCGCCACGTCTGGTGCCGGTGAGGGGATCATCGGGTTCGAGGGGTCCGCCGGCGGCGGCGTCCGTCGTACGACGACCCGGCTGCTCGACGGGGAGTTCCCCAAGGTGCGCACCCTGTTCCCCAACGAGCACGTGACGATCGCGCGGGTCGACAAAGCCTCGCTGATCGAGTCGGTCAAGCGGGTCTCACTGGTGGCCGAGCGCAACACCGCCGTCCAGCTCGCGTTCAGCGAAGGCATGCTGACCCTCGACGCCGGATCGGGTGACGAGGCACAGGCCTCGGAGTCGATCGAGGCGGCGGTCGAGGGCGACGACATCACCACCGGCTTCAACCCCCAGTTCCTGCTCGACGGGCTCGGCGCGATCGACTCCCCGGTGGTGGAGATGGCCTTCACCCAGGCGTCCAAGCCGGCGGTGATGGCCGGCACCTCGTCGCTGGACGCCGACGCCGAGCTCGAGTTCCGCTACCTGCTGATGCCGCGACGCTTGCTGTCGTAGTCGCCGGGTACCTCGGGGATCCGGAACGGCTAGCCTGACATCCGGGGATCTGCTCCGCGCGGACCACGGGAGAGGACGGAACATGGAACTCGGACTCATCGGACTCGGCAAGATGGGCGGCAACATGCGCGAGCGGCTGCGTCGCGCGGGGCACACAGTCGTCGGCTACGACATGAACCCCGACGTCCGCGACGTCGACAGCGTCGAGGCACTCGTGGAGAAGCTGCCCTCACCGAAGGTGGTCTGGGTGATGGTGCCCTCCGGAGACCCGACCCGGGAGACGGTGCGCGAGCTCAAGGACCTGCTCGGCGAGGGAGACGTGGTCATCGACGGCGGGAACTCGCGCTGGACCGACGACCTGGTGCACTCCGAGATCCTCGGCGAGAAGCAGATCGGGTTCGTCGACTGCGGTGTCTCCGGTGGTGTCTGGGGCCTGGAGAACGGCTACGCCCTGATGGCCGGTGGCGACCCTGCGGACATCGAGAAGATCCAGCCGATCTTCGACGCGCTCAAGCCTCCCGGTGAGTTCGGCTGGGTGCATGCCGGCAAGACCGGTTCCGGGCACTTCTCGAAGATGGTCCACAACGGCATCGAGTACGCCCTGATGCACGCCTATGCGGAGGGCTTCGAGCTGCTGGAGAAGGTGGACATGGTCGAGAACGTGACCGAGGTCTTCCGCTCCTGGCGCGAGGGCACCGTGATCCGGTCCTGGCTTCTCGACCTGCTCGTCGCCGCCCTGGACCAGGACACGGGGCTGGAGAGCATCCGCGGCTACGCCGAGGACTCCGGGGAGGGACGCTGGACCGTGGAGGCGGCCATCGAGCACGCCGTACCGATGAACGCGATCGCCGGCGCACTGTTCGCCCGGTTCGCGTCCCGTCAGGACGACAGCCCGGCGATGAAGGCGGTGGCGGCGATGCGCAACCAGTTCGGTGGGCACGCGATGCAGACCGACGCCCCCGCGACCAGCGCCGACCAGGCGGGCACCCCACCCACCACGGAGGACACCCGCTCAGGTGACCCGGAGCAGACCGGAGCGGCCCAGTCCGCGGCCGAGTCCGACTCGTCCGCCGGCGAGAGCTAGGTCGTCGTCGTCCCTTGCACGTCTCCCACCTGTCCCTGCACAACTTCCGGTCGTACGTCGACGTCGAGGTGCCGCTCGGCGCAGGGGTGACGGCCTTCATCGGGCGCAACGGCCAGGGGAAGACGAACGTGGTCGAGGCGATCGACTACATCGCCCGGCTCGCGTCACACCGGGTCGCCGGAGACGCACCGCTGGTGCGGCACGGGTCGGAGCAGGCGGTCGTGCGGGTCGCGGTCGTGCGCGACGAACGGCAGGCGCTGCTCGAGATCGAGATCAACCCCGGCCGGTCGAACCGGGCGAGGATCAACAAGTCGCCGCTGCCGAAGGCCCGCGAGATGGTCGGGATGGTCCGCACCGTGCTGTTCTCGCCGGAGGACCTGGCCCTGGTCAAGGGTGACCCGTCGGACCGGCGGCGTTTCCTCGACGACCTGCTGATCCTGCGGGCACCGCGGTTCGCCGGGGTCCGGTCCGACTACGACCGGGTGCTCAAGCAGCGCAACTCGTTGCTCAAGACGGCCCGCGCCGGAGGCTCCCGGGGAGGTTCGCGCACCGAGGCTGCGCTGGCCACGCTCGGGGTGTGGGACTCCCACCTCGCCCGGACCGGCGCCGAGCTGCTGGCCGCACGGATCGCGCTGGTCGAGGATCTCAAGCCGCTGGTCGGCAAGGCGTACGAGGCCGTGGCCCGCGGCGCCACCCGGTCGGACGCGACCATGGCCTACAAGTCGTCCTTCGAGCTGCCGACGTACGACGGACCCGCCCCGGACCGGAACGAGCTGGCCCAGGCGATCCTGGCCGAGGTGGAGCGCCGGCGCGGCGACGAGCTCGAGCGGGGGATCAGCCTGGTCGGGCCCCACCGCGACGAGCTGACGCTGACGCTCGGCCCGCTGCCGGTCAAGGGCTACGCGAGCCACGGAGAGTCCTGGTCCTTCGCACTGGCGCTGCGGCTGGCGTCGTACGACCTGCTGCGCGCCGGCGGCGACGACCCGATCCTGATCCTCGACGACGTGTTCGCTGAGCTGGACACCGAGCGCCGGCAACGCCTGGCGGAGATGGTGGCCGACGCCGAACAGGTGCTGGTCACCGCCGCCGTCCCGGCGGACGTGCCCGAGGCGCTGAAGGGCGTGCGGTTCGACGTGGCCGACGGGACGGTGACCCTTGTCTGAGCGCGACGGCGACGAGACCCCGCACGACGAGACCCCGCACGACGACACCGGGCTCGACCTGGCGAGGAGCATCGCCCGGTCGCTGGCCGGGAGCAACAAGCGGCCCAGCCGCAAGCAACGGCCCGCACGCCCCGGGCAACGCCCCCGCACCAGCGACCCGAAGGCCTCAGGTGCGCATCCCGACGACCGGGACCCCCAGCTGATCGACTCCACCATCGGGCGGCTGATCGCGGAGCAGGGCTGGGGCACCGACGTCCGGGTGCACGGCGTCTTCTCACGCTGGGAGCACCTGGTGGGGCCTGAGGTCGCGCAGCACTGCCGGCCGGAGTCGTTCTCGGAGGGCAAGCTCACGGTCCGCACCGACTCCACCGCCTGGGCCACCCAGATGCGGCTGCTGGCCCCGACGGCACTGCGCCGGCTCAACGAGGAGCTCGGTGACAGCACGGTCACGCTGATCGACGTGCAGGGACCTTCGGGGCCGACCTGGCGCAAGGGTCGCCGCTCGGTCCGCGACGGCCGGGGACCGCGGGACACCTACGGCTGAACGGGCCAGGTTTCGGCGTCGCTGATGTATGGGGAGTCATCGCCACCCCTGCGCGGCGCTGCTCGATGCCCTGTGAGGCCGGAAAATGCCCATCCGGAGGCAGTCGACCCCCTCTGCCTGTGGACGGCAACCCCGGATTCGGGGCGTTACGGGGTACACTGGACGTTGGGTCGTTCCCCACTCATGGGCCTGTAGAGACCGCCTTCCGGGGCCGCTGATCGGGATCGACCTTCGTTATGCCATCAGTTGCGTGCGGGCCGCGATCGGCGGCCCGACACCCACGCAGCTCTGAGGATCGAAGAGGTAGTGCCTCGTGGCTCCAGAGGAAAGTTCCGCACAGCCCTCCAGCACCCCCGCGACAGATCTCACAGCCGAAGAAGTAGCCGAAGCCGCCGCTGCGCTCGCGCCTGCCGGCTCCGGACACGCGGTCGAGGAGGGCAAGTACGACGCCTCCGCGATCCAGGTGCTCGAAGGGCTCGAGGCGGTGCGCAAGCGCCCGGGCATGTACATCGGCTCCACCGGTGAGCGCGGTCTGCACCACCTGGTCTGGGAGATCGTGGACAACGCGGTCGACGAGTCGCTGGCCGGCTACTGCGACCGGATCCAGGTCACCTTGCAGGCCGACGGCGCGGTCCGGGTCGACGACAACGGCCGTGGCATCCCCACCGACACGGCGCCGGGGCAGGAAGTGCCCGCCGTGACGATGGCCCTGACGATGCTGCACGCCGGCGGGAAGTTCGGCGGCGGCGGCTACAAGGTCTCCGGCGGCCTGCACGGCGTGGGTGTCTCGGTCGTGAACGCGCTGAGCAGCAAGCTCCAGGTCGACGTGAGGAACCGCGGCTACCACTGGCGGCAGACCTTCAGCCTCGGCGTGCCGGACGGTCCGCTCGAGCAGCTCGAGGCAACCGAGGAGACCGGCACGACGGTCACCTACTGGGCCAGCACGGAGATCTTCGAGACGACGACGTACTCGTTGGAGACCATCAGCAACCGGATCCGGGAGATGGCATTCCTCAACAAGGGCCTCGAGATCGTCGTCCGTGACGAGCGGGCCCATGCCGAGGAGATCGCCGAGGCCGTCGCCGACGACACCGCCGACAACCAGTTCGACCAGGACTCCGCCGACGACATCGCCGCGAGCGGTGACGGCGCGCTCGAGCAGGTCTTCAAGTACGACCGGGGGCTGATCGACTACGTCGAGCACCTCAACAAGCGCAAGGAGCACGCGCACCCCACGGTCATCTCCTTCGAGGCTGAGCAGCTCTCGACCAGCATGAGCCTCGAGATCGCGATGCAGTGGAACACCTCGTTCACCGAGTCGGTGCACACCTTCGCGAACACGATCAACACCCATGAGGGCGGCACCCACGAGGAGGGGTTCCGCGCCGCGCTGACCTCCCTGGTCAACAACTGGGGGGAGGAGTGGAACCTGATCAAGAAGAAGGAGGACCGGGTCTCCGGCGACGACGTCCGGGAGGGCTTGACCGCGATCATCTCGATCAAGCTCGGCGACCCCCAGTTCGAGGGGCAGACCAAGACCAAGCTCGGCAACACCGAGGCCAAGGGCTTCGTCCAGCGACTGGTCAACGAGCAGCTCGGTGAGTGGCTGGAGAAGAACCCCGGCGAGGGCAAGGCGATCGTCCGCCAGGCTCAGGCCGCCGCGTCCGCGCGGATCGCGGCGCGCAAGGCCCGCGACCTCGCCCGCAACCGCAAGGGCCTGCTCGGGATGAGCGGTCTGCCCGGCAAGCTGGCCGACTGCCAGTCGCGTGACCCCGAGGAGTGCGAGGTCTTCGTCGTCGAGGGTGACTCCGCGGGCGGCTCGGCCAAGGGCGGCCGCGACCCGAGGATCCAGGCGATCCTGCCGATCCGCGGCAAGATCCTCAACGTGGAGAAGGCCCGCATCGACAAGGTGCTGGCCAACAACGAGGTGCAGGCGATCATCTCGGCGCTCGGCACCGGCATCCACGAAGAGTTCGACATCGAGAAAGTGCGCTACCACAAGATCGTGATGATGGCCGACGCCGACGTCGACGGCCACCACATCCGGACGCTGCTGCTCACACTGCTGTTCCGCTTCATGAAGCCGCTGATCGAGCACGGCTACGTCTACCTCGCGCAGCCGCCGCTCTATCGGCTGCGCTGGAACAAGCCACATGAGCACGAGTTCGTCTACTCCGACGCGGAGCGCGACGCCCTGGTCAAGGCCGGGATCGAGGAGGGCAAGAAGCTGCCGAAGGACAACGCGATCCAGCGCTACAAGGGCCTCGGTGAGATGAACCCGGACGAGCTGTGGGAGACCACGATGGACCCCGACAACCGGCTGCTGCTGCAGGTGACGCTCGAGGACGCGGCCCAGGCCGACGAGATGTTCACGGTGCTGATGGGCGAGGACGTCGAGCAGCGCCGCAGCTTCATCCAGCGCAACGCCAAGGACGTCAGGTTCCTCGACATCTGACGCCGCCGCGCGCACAGCCACCACGTCCGTCGTACGACGAAGAGAGATAGCCAGTGACTGACAACACCATCGAGTTCGGGCAGCCGGGCAACAACGGCCGGATCGAGCCGGTCGAGCTGCAGGTCGAGATGCAGCGGTCCTACATCGACTACGCGATGACCGTCATCGTCGGCCGCGCGCTGCCCGACGTCCGTGACGGTCTCAAGCCGGTGCACCGGCGCGTGCTCTACGCGATGTACGACGGGGGCTACCGGCCGGACCGCGGCTACTCCAAGTGCTCGCGCGTCGTCGGCGACGTGATGGGTCAGTACCACCCGCACGGTGACTCCGCGATCTACGACACCCTGGTCCGGCTCGCGCAGCCGTGGGTGATGCGCGCGCCGCTGGTCGCCGGCCAGGGCAACTTCGGCTCGCCGGGCAACGACCCCGCCGCCGCGATGCGGTACACCGAGTGCCGGATGGCGCCGCTCGCGCTGGAGATGGTCCGCGACATCGACGAGGACACCGTCGACTTCCAGCCCAACTACGACGGCCGGTCCTCCGAGCCGGTGATCCTGCCGGCCCGGTTCCCGAACCTGCTGGTCAACGGGTCCGCCGGCATCGCGGTCGGCATGGCCACCAACATCCCGCCGCACAACCTGCGTGAGGTGGCCTCCGGTGTCCAGTGGCTCCTCGAGCACCCCGACGCCACCCGTGAGGAGCTGCTCGACGCGCTGCTCGAGCGGGTCAAGGGCCCCGACTTCCCGATGGGCGCGTTGATCGTCGGCCAGCAGGGCATCGAGCAGATGTACCGCACCGGCCGCGGCTCGGTGATGATGCGCGCGATCGTCGACATCGACGAGGACAACAAGGGCCGCACGATGCTGTCCATCACCGAGCTGCCGTACCAGGTGAACCCCGACAACCTCGCGCTGAAGATCGCCGAGCTCGCCGACTCCGGGAAGATCCAGGGGATCGCAGACGTCCGCGACGACTCCTCGTCGCGCACCGGCCAGCGCCTCGTCGTCGTGCTCAAGCGCGACGCCGTCGCCCGGGTCGTGCTGAACAACCTGTTCAAGCACACCGAGCTGCAGACCAACTTCTCGGCGAACATGCTGGCCCTGGTCGACGGGGTCCCGCGCACCCTGACCCTGGACCAGTTCATCTCGTACTGGGTCGCCCACCAGGTCGAGGTCATCCAGCGGCGCACCCGGTTCCGGCTGAGGCGCGCCGAGGAGCAGGCTCACATCTACCGGGGCCTGGTCAAGGCGCTGGACGCGCTGGACGAGGTGATCTCGTTGATCCGTCGCAGCCCGGACGTCGATGAGGCCCGCACCGGCCTGATGAACCTGCTCGAGATCGACGAGCTGCAGGCGCAGGCGATCCTCGACATGCAGCTGCGTCGGCTGGCCGCCCTCGAGCGCCAGAAGATCATGGACAACCTGGCCAAGCTCGAGGCGGAGATCGCCGATCTCGAGGACATTCTCGCCAACGAAGGGCGCCAGCGTCAGATCATCTCCGACGAGATGGCCGCCATCGTGGAGAAGTTCGGCAACGACCGCCGCAGCCAGATCATCCCCGCCGACGGCGACCTGTCGATGGAGGACCTGATCCCCGATGAGGACCTGGTCGTCACGATCACCCGCGGCGGCTACGCCAAGCGCACCCGCGCCGACCTCTACCGGACCCAGAAGCGCGGCGGGAAGGGTGTCCGCGGCGCGACGCTCAAGGGCGACGACGTCGTCCAGCACTTCATGGCGACCAGCAACCACAACTGGCTGCTGTTCTTCACCTCCGCCGGCCGCGTCTACCGGACCAAGGCGTACAACCTGCCCGAGGCCTCGCGTGACGCCAAGGGCGGTCACGTGGCGGGCCTGCTGTCGTTCCAGCCGGACGAGAAAATCGCCCAGGTGCTCGCGATCCGTGACTACGAGCAGCAGCCCTACCTGATCCTGGCAACCCGCAAGGGGCTGGTGAAGAAGACCCGGCTCGGCGACTACAACAGTCCCCGGCAGGCCGGCGTGATCGCGATCAACTTCCGCGACGACGACGACGAGCTGATCGGGGCGGAGCTGGCCAGCCCCGAGGACCACATCCTGCTGGTCTCCCGCAACGGCCAGTCGGTCCGGTTCCGCGCCGACGACAGCCAGCTGCGGCCGATGGGCCGCGCGACGTCGGGCGTCACGGGGATGAAGTTCCGCGACGGCGACAACCTGCTGTCGATGTCGGTCATCCGCGCCGCCCAGGTGCAGGCCGAGCACGAGGCAGGTCTGGACGACGACGGGAACGAGGGGACCGAGCGGGTCGCGCCGGTGCCCGGTCCGTACTTCGGGGTGCAGCCGCAGTACGTGTTCACGATCACCGACCGCGGGTTCGCCAAGCGCACCCGGATCACCGACTACCGCCTCCAGTCCCGCGGCGGGATCGGCATCAAGGTGATGAAGCAGGACGACGACCGGGGCCACCTGGTCGGCGCCTTCATCGTCGTCGAGGGCGACGAGGTGCTCTCCATCAAGCAGTCCGGGCAGGTCACCCGCAGCGCGATCGACGAGAACCTGCGCCCCACGGGCCGAGACACCAAGGGCGTGAAGTTCGTCGGGGTCACCAACTCCGACAGCGTCGCCGTCGTCGCTCGCAGCGTAGAGCGTGCTGCGGAGATCGACGAGGCCGTCGAGGAAGCGGTCGACGAGGCCGAGGACTCGTCGACAGGTGTCGATTCGGAGATCGGTGCAACAATCGACGATGATGGTGTCCCGGCGGATGACGCACGCGAGACCGCGGCACCATCGGCTGAGACCGAGGATGCCGACCCGGAGACCGAGGAGTCCTGATGGCTGACCGTCGCCGCACCGACGAGTCACCGCTCGCGCCACGACGCACACTGAGCGGACCGGCTCGCGCCGACGAGCAGGAGACGAGCCGGCGCCCGCTGTCCGAGCGGGTGTCCACCGCGATCTCCAACGCGGGCAGTGCGGTGTCCTCCGGTGTGGCACGCACCACGACGAGTACGACGGGCGGGGAGCGTGCCGCGAGGCGCGACACCGACTCGAACCGGCCACGGCCCGCGCCCCGGCCACCCGCGCGTTCACGTGGTACCCGGAAGGCACGACTGCGGCTGACCCACATCGACCCTTGGTCGGTGATGAAGACCGCGTTCCTGCTCTCCATCGCGTTCGGCATCGTCACCGTGATCGCGGTGGCCGTGGTGTGGGGCGTCCTCGGTGCCGCTGGTGTGTGGGACTCGATCAACAAGACCGTGCAGGAGGTTCTCGGCGGCGACTCGGGCAGCACCTTCGACATCGAGAACTACGTCGGCACCAGTCGCGTGATGGGCTTCACCATGATCGTGGCGGTGGTCGACGTCGTACTTATCACCGCTATCGCCACGCTCGGTGCGTTCCTGTACAACCTCGCCGCAGCGCTGCTCGGCGGCATCGAGGTCACCCTGGCCGAGGACGAGCGCTGAGCGCTTCCGCCGGTTTGGGGCGCGGCATTGCGATGGGGTAATCTTCCCCGGCGGCAGGACTGCGGTGTCACCGCGACATCGACATGCTTCCCGCCACACCGGGGCCTATAGCTCAGACGGTTAGAGCGCTTCCCTGATAAGGAAGAGGTCAGAGGTTCAAGTCCTCTTAGGCCCACCAGCATCGCCGCGTCCGTGTCCACGAAGGGATCCACCCATGAAGAAGCTGCTTCTCGTTGCCCTCGCCGCTGCGGCGGCCGCGTTCGCGAGCAAGAAGGTCAAGGCGAGTCAGCACGAGCAGGCTCTGTGGGCCGAGGCGACCGACAACGTCGACAAGGCCTGAACCTGCGCCGCAGCGTTGCGGCTGAGGGGCCATGGCGCAATTGGTAGCGCACCTGCTTTGCAAGCAGGGGGTTAGGGGTTCGAGTCCCCTTGGCTCCACCCTTGGCTCCACAACGACAAAGCCGCAGGCGAGCCATCCGGATCACGCTCGACGACCTGGTGGCCACGCCCCTACAGATCCCCTTAACGAGATGGGGAGGCGGCGAAACGTTGAGTCGACGGTGATTAACTCTCCGTCATGGCCGAACCGACCGACGTCCAGCATTTGGTGAAGCAGCTGATGGCGGGAGCCAGTCCTGAGGAGAACCGGGCGCTGCTCGAGGCGCTGATGAGCGGGCAGGTGAGAAGCATCTTCGAGAAGGTGCAGGTCGAT
>DASSBE010000078.1:0-15026 GCA_035699065.1 Nocardioidaceae bacterium | reverse complement strand
CACGGGGTACGACTCGGTGCATCCAGCCCCCGCACCGATGCCCCGGGAGGGACACGACGATGGAGATCGAGAAGGACCAGGTGGTCGACCTGCTGCGCGCACGTGGCGAGCACGACCGGGCGCAGCAGGTGGACTGCGCGCTGCCACGGCACGTCGACACCGACAAGGACGCAGGACTGCTGCACACCTTCGACATCAACATCGGCGACCTCCCGTCGGACTGGGACGGCCAGGACTGAGCAGGAGAACGTCCGGTGGCATCTCGCGCGCACGTCCCCGCCACCAGGCGCCGGACGCGCGGCCGGTGGCTGGCTCTCCTCGGTGGGACCGGCTACGTCGTCCTCGCGGTCCCGGCGGCGCGCGACCCGCAGCGATGGGAACGCCGCTCGTTCCGGGAGCTCAACCACGCGGGAGGGGCGGTGCCGGTGCTGCGCCTTCCGCAGCAGCTGGGCACGCCGTGGGTGCTTCCGGCCCTGGGCCTCGTGGGGACCGGCACCCACCGGCCGCACCTGGCGGTGTCCTCGATGCTGGCGCTGCCGGTGGAGAAGTCGCTCGAGGTGGGGATCAAGAAGGTGGCCGACCGGCGGCGACCCGCCCAGGCCCAGCCGGCGGCGCAGCTGCGGGACGACGCTCCCGCCGAGGGCCCGTCGTACCCGTCCGGACATGCCGCACCAGGGCGCGCACTACCCGCTCGACGCGGTCGGCGGTGCCCTGCTCGGGCTCGGCGTCGGCTCGGGCCTCAACCTCGCGGTCGGGCTTCCTGCTGAGGGCCGAGCGTCGACTCGCGCGCGATGAGCTCGAAGCCGACGCGGACGTCGCGCGCGGCCGGGGAGCTCGCCGGTTCCAGCCGTTCGTGCAGCATCGTGACCGCACGGTGCGCGATCTGCTCCTTGTCGGGCGACACGGTGCTCAGGGTCGGCGTGGAGAACCGGCCGTCCTCGATGTCGTCCAGACCGATCACCGCGACATCGTCCGGGACCCGGATCCCGTGCTGGGCAAGGGTCCTCAGCGCACCGAGGGCCAGCAGGTCGTTGAAGCAGAACACGGCGTCCGGAGGCTCGTCCTGCGCGAGCAGGTGATCCATCGCGCGTGCGCCGTCGCGGCGTCCGTAGTCGTCGACCTCGACGGTGAGCCGCGGATCCAGCACGATGCCGTGTGACGCGAGCGTCTGCTCGTACCCGCGCCGCCGCAGTGCCGCGACACCGGACGCCGACGCGGGTTGCGCCTGGTACCCGATCGCCGCCACCCGGGTCCGGCCGAGGCCGAGCAGGTGCTCGGTGGCCGCCCGCGCCGCGGCGACGTTGTCGATCGCCACGTGGTCGATCTGACCGCCGCCGATCTTCTCACCGAGCAGCACCAGTGGCGTCTCGTCGCCGGAGCGGGTCAGCTCGTTCACGCCGAGCGCCACGGGGCTCAGGATCAGTCCGTCGATCAGGTGGCTGCGGACCCCGGCGGCCACCACCTGCTCCCGCTCGCGCAGGCCGTCGGTCTGGTCGACGAGGACCGTCCAGCCGCGCTGCTCCGCGGCTTCCACGACGAACCGGGTGAGCTCTGCGAAGTAGGGCATGTCCAGCGCCGGCAGGGCCAGCGCGATCACCCCGGAGCGTCCACGCCGCAGGCTGCGCGCGGACAGGTTCGGACGGTAGTTCAGCTCGTCGAGCGAGTGCTGGACACGCTGCCGCATGGCCGGGGAGACATGCACGTAACCGTGCACGACGTTGCTGACGGTCTTGACCGAGACGCCCGCGTGCTCCGCGACGTCACGCAGCCGTACCCCCATCACACTTCCCGTCCTTGCTCAGCAACCTGTCTAGGTTAGGGGAAGTTCAGGTCTTTACAACGATGTAAACGAAGGATAGAACGGTTTCATGCTCGTCGCCAGAATCACCGTCGACCCGCAGTTCGGGATCGGGCCCGTGGACCGCCGCCTGTTCGGCACGTTCGTCGAGCACATGGGCCGCTGCGTCTACACCGGCATCTACGAGCCCGACCATGACACCGCCGACGAGGCCGGCTTCCGTCGCGACGTGCTCGAGCTCGTCCGCGAGCTCGGACCCACGGCGGTGCGCTACCCGGGCGGCAACTTCGTCTCCGGCTACCGCTGGGAGGACGGGACAGGCCCGGTGGAGGACCGGCCCCGTCGGCTCGACCTCGCCTGGCGCACGGTCGAGCCCAACCTGGTCGGCGTCGACGAGTTCGCCGCGTGGTGCACGAAAGCGGGCCTGGACCCGGTGCTCGCGGTGAACCTCGGCACCCGCGGCATCCAGGAGGCCGCCGACCTGGTGGAGTACTGCAACTTCCCCGAAGGCACCGCGCTCTCGGACCTCCGCCGCACCAACGGCACCAAGGAGCCGCACGGCATCCGGGTGTGGTGCCTGGGCAACGAACTCGACGGCCCGTGGCAGGTGGGGCACAAGACCGCCGGGGAGTATGGCCGGCTCGCCGCCGAGGCCGCCCGCGCGATGCGGATGGTCGACCCCACCATCGAGCTGGTCGCCTGCGGCAGCTCGAACAGCCAGATGCCGACCTTCGCCTCGTGGGAGGCGACGATGCTCGAGCACTGCTACGACCTGGTCGACTACGTCTCGCTGCACAACTACTACGACCCGCTGGTCAGTGACCTTCCCACCTTCCTGGCCAGCGGGGTGGACCTTGACCGGGCGATCGACGCGATCGTCGCCACGGCCGATCATGTGGGCGCCCGGCTCAAGTCGTCGCACCGGCTGCGGCTCTCCGTCGACGAGTGGAACGTCTGGCACCAGTCACGGTTCGCCGGCCAGGACACCCTCGACTACGCGGAGACCCGTTCGCTGATCGAGGACGTCTACGACGTCGCGGACGCCGTGGTGGTCGGCTCGTTGCTGATCAGCCTGCTGCGCCACGCGGACCGGGTCGCCATCGCCTGCCAGGCGCAGCTGGTCAACGTGATCGCACCGATCCTCACCCGCCCGAACGGGCCGGCCTGGCGGCAGACGATCTTCCACCCGT
Organism: Nocardioidaceae bacterium; assembly: GCA_035699065.1. Classification (GTDB taxonomy): domain Bacteria; phylum Actinomycetota; class Actinomycetes; order Propionibacteriales; family Nocardioidaceae; genus Nocardioides_C. The sequence goes on along the minus strand of DASSBE010000078.1, from coordinate 12,038 downwards.
TCGCGCAGGCCAGCCGCTGGGCCCGCGGCGAGGTGCTCCGGGTCGAGCCCGACGTGTCGCGCTACCCGACCGAGCGGTACGGCGACGTGCCGCTCGTCGACGCGACGGCCACCCACGACCCGGCCACCGGCGACCTGACCGTGCTGGCCGTGAACCGGTCCACCACCGAGCCGGTGACCCTCGAGGCCGACCTACGGGCGTTCGGCGGCTACCGGCTCGAGCACGCCACCGCCCTGGCCGAGCGCGACGTCCGGGCGCACAACACGGTGCACGCCCCGGACGCGGTGGTGCCCCGCGACAACAACTCCGCCCGGCTGCAGGACGGCCGGCTGTCCGTCGTACTCCCGCCGGTGTCGTGGAACGTCGTCCGGCTCACGTCACGACCACACTGAGGAACCCAACCAGGAGGAAGTCATGAACAACAGCACACGCGTCACGAGGGAGACGCTCGGGGCCGCCTTCAGCCGCCGCGGCTTCCTCGCGCTCGGGCTCGGGTCGACGGCGGCGCTGGTCACCGGCTGCGGAGGGGGCAAGGGGGTCGGTGACACCGGCAAGAAGGCCGGCGTCGGCAGCTTCGAGGGCGAGTACTCCGGGCCACCGATCACGCTGGCCTACTGGAACGGGTTCACCGGCGGCGACGGTCCGGCGATGACCGCGCTCGTGAAGCGGTTCAACGACGAGGACAAGAACATCACCATCAAGGCCAACACGATCGAGTGGGCCGACTTCTACCAGCGGCTGCCCGCCGCGGCGAAGGCCGGAAAGGGTCCGGACGTCGGCGCGATGCACCTCGACCAGCTCGCCACCAACGCGGCGCGCAACGTGATCGTGCCGCTCGACGACCTCGCGAAGTCGCTGGACCTCGAGGAGTCGGACTTCGCGCCGGCCGTGTGGGAGCCCGGCATCTACGAGGGCGCGCGTTACGGCATCCCGCTCGACGTGCACTGCTTGGCGATGTACTACAACAAGGACCACTTCGAGAAGGCCGGCATCGACGGCGCACCGACCGACAAGGCGAGCCTCGACGACGCCTGCAAGAAGCTGCAGGCCGCCGGGTTCAAGACGCCGTTCTGGATGCCGAACCAGTGGCCCGGGCACCTGATGTTCCTCAGCCTGCTGTGGCAGAACGGTGGCGAGCCGTACGCCAAGGACGGTTCCGAGGCGACGTACGACGACGAGGCCGGTGTCTCCGCGCTGACCTGGATGGTCGACCAGATCAAGGCCGGCTACAGCCCCACCAACGTCGACATCGACGCGCAGTACCTCGCGTTCAAGAACGGCAAGACGTCGATCACCTGGGACGGCATCTGGCAGATCAACGACCTGAAGGCCGCCGGAATGAACTTCGGGATCAGCCCACTTCCGGTGGTCGGCGACGAGCCCGCGGTATGGGCCAACTCGCACAACTTCTTCATGACCGCGCAGGCGGCCGACGACAAGAACCGCTCGGACGCCTCGAAGACCTTCATCGGCTGGATGAGCCAGCAGTCGGCCGCGTGGTCCGGTGCCGGCATGATCCCGGCCCGCAACTCCGCGCGCGAGGAGCAGGCGTTCACCAGCTCCGTGCAGTACGCCTTGCACGACTCGCTCGACAGCCTGCACTTCCTGCCCGCGGTGCCCGGCCTCGGCGACGTGCAGCCGCAGACCCTCGAGGTCGCGGTCAACGAGGCGGTGCTGCAGAAGAAGTCGCCGGAGGACGCGTTGTCCAAGGCAGCGAGCAACGCCACCAAGCTGATGCAGGACAACCTGGCCAAGTTCGGAGGATGAGCCGGTGCGCGCGACCCGGACCCGGGAAAGCGAGCTGACCGCCTGGCTCTTCCTGGCGCCCTACCTCGTGCTGTTCATCGGGTTCGTCCTGATCCCGATCGTGCTCGGCGTGTGGATCAGCCTGCATGACTGGGACTTCACGTTGCCCGGCAAGCCGTTCGTCGGCCTCGACAACTACACGGCGCTGTTCGACCCCGACTCGATCTCGTTCGAGCCGTTCTGGAACTCGATGCAGGCCACCGGCATCTTCACCGTGTTCAGCGTGCCGCTGCTGCTGGTGGTGCCGCTCGCGGTGGCACTCGTGATGAACCAGAGCTTTCCGGGCCGCAACCTTTTCCGCAGCATCTTCTTCGCGCCCTACGTGCTGGGCGTCGCGGTGGTCGGGGTGCTCTGGCGGTTCCTGCTCGACGCCAACATCGGCGTGGTCAACCACCTGCTCGGCGTGATCGGGCTGCCCGACCACATCCCGTGGCTCAGCTCGGTGCCCGAGGCCTGGGTCGCCCTCGTCGCGGTCACCGTGTGGTGGACCCTCGGGTTCAACGCGGTGATCTTCCTGGCCGGCCTGCAGGACGTGCCGCGGGAGCTGTACGAGGCGGCGAAGGTCGACGGTGCCGGCGCCTGGGCCACCTTCGTGCACGTCACCTTGCCGGGGCTGCGACCGGTGACCATGTTCGTGACGATGGTGACGATCATCGCCTCGGCGAACATGTTCGGGCAGTCGTTCATCATGACCAACGGCGCGCCGGGCCAGGAGACACGGACCGCGATCTTCTACATAGCCGAGACCGGGCTGCAGAACTTCCAGATGGGCTCCGCGGCGGCCGCCAGCTGGGTCCTGACGCTCGCGCTGATGCTCACCTCGGTGGTGGTGTTCTGGCTGTTCCGGGACCGGGACGGAAGGCCGGCCCGATGAGATCCCTGCGCTACGCCGTCCTGGCTCTGTTGACGCTGCTGTTCGTCAGCCCGCTGCTGTTCATGGCGTCCACGTCGTTCAAGACCCGCGGCGAGTCGGCGCAGACCCCGCCGACCTGGGTGCCCCAGGACCCGACGCTCGGCGCCTACCAGCACATCCTGACCGCCTCGGACACACCCGTGTTCCGGTGGTTCGCGAACTCGATGATCGCCGCCTCGGCCAACGCGTTCCTCGTCGTCGCGACATCGGCCCTGGCGGCGTACGCCCTTGCCCGCTTGGAGTTCCGGGGACGCCGGGTGGTGTTCGCGACGATCATCGCGACCCTGTTCGTGCCGCCGGTGATCCTGGTGATCCCGAACTACGAGATCGTCGGACGCCTGTACTGGCTGGACACGCTGGTCGCCGTGATCGTCCCCACCGCGGCGAACGCGTTCGGCGTCTTCTTCCTGCGCCAGTTCTTCCTCCAGCTGCCCGCGGAGCTCGAGGAGTCCGCGACGCTGGACGGTGCCAACCGGTGGCAGGTGTTCGTCCGGGTGGTGCTGCCGTTGTCCCGGCCGGCGCTCGCCACCCTGGCGCTGCTGGCTTTCCTGACCAACTGGAACGACTTCCTGTGGCCGGTCTACGTGCTGTTCAGCCCCGAGTCGCAGACACTGCAGGCCGGCCTGAGCACGTTGCAGTCCGCGAACAACGTGCGCTACGACCTGCTGATGGCCGGTGCGGTAGTGGCCAGCGTCCCGGTGCTGATCCTCTACGCGTTCGCGCAGCGGTTCGTGATCGAAGGGGTGTCCCGTTCTGGGCTGAAAGGATGACCGCACCTGAGGGGGTGAGCCGGCGGGTGTTCCTGGCCGGTGTCGGCCTCGCTGGGGCCGCTCTGGTCAGCGGCTGCTGGCCCGGCTCATCGCAGAACCCCACGCAGAGACCGACCAAGGAGAGCGCCATCTTCGACCTGTCGTTCGAGATCACCGACCGTTTCCGCCCGTTCGACCTGGTGGCGCCCGGGTTCGTCGCGGACGCGCACGAGTCGGCCGGTGTGCTCGCGGAGCTGGTGCATAGCGCCAGCGGCCCCGAAGCTCCGTTCGCAGCGGTCGAGGTCGAGGTGACCGACGCCGCCGACGGCGTGGTGCTGGCCGGGCTCGCCACCGCGTCCGGGGACCATGTCGCCGCGGTCTACGACGCCGCCCGGCAGCGAGTGGCGATCTCGGTACGACGGGCGGGGCGGACGAAACAGGTCCGCCGGAAGAAGACCGACCTGACGGGGTCGTTCCGGCTCGGGTTCGCCCTGTGCGAGAACCAGGTCACGGTGCTCGCCGACACCGGTGACGGGTGGCGGCCGCTGCTCACCGAGCGGGACCGGGTCGCGGCACTGGTCGACCTGCGCTCCGCCGACGTGCTCGACGACTTCCGCTACGCCTGGGGGCCGGGGTCCGCGACGCCGGTGCAGCTCGGGAACGTCCGCGCCGGGCTGTTCGGGATGACCGGCGTGCGCGACCCGCACCTGGTCCAGCACAGCGACGGCCGACCTTACGTGAGGGGCGGCAAGGCCTACTTCACCGTCACCTGCGCGGGCCTGGGGTTCTTCCAGCAGGCGCACTGGGGCGTGTTCACCCTCGACCTCGCCGACCCGACCCGGCTGGAGCAGGTGGCCCAGCTGTTCACCCGCCGCGACGGGCTGCTGCTCGGCGACCACGCGGGACAGGTGGTCCGCGACGAGGACAACGACACCTGGATCGTGGCGACCAGCTCGTGGGGCGACTTCTCCTTCGACGGGGTGCACGTGCGGCATCTGACCACCCGCGACGACGTGCTGTCCGGCGTACACCTGCTGGAGACGGAGCCCACGCCGCTGCCCACCTCCGTCAGCTCCTGGGACCCGGCGCTCACCCGGATCGACGGCCGCTGGCACGTGGCGTTCGTGGAGAGCCCGTCACAGGACCCGTTCGACTTCCACCCCGCCCTGGCCCGCGGCCCGCACGGCGCGGGCTGGGCCGAGGGGCTCGAACCGGTCGGTGCGGCCACGGACCTGCACCAGTGCGAGGGACCGATCCTCTCCCGCGTCGGCGAGCGATGGTGGCTGCTGGCCAGTGACGGCGACAACCGGCTCTACCCGGTCTTCGACCTCGACATGCACCGCGTCGGGCGGCTCGATGCGCCGTACCCGAGCAACATCCCGCACCCGCAGATCGTGCCGCTGCCCCACGGCGGGCACCTGCTGGTCACCTTTGACGGCACGCCGTACGCCAAACGGATGATGAAGTACGGCGGACATGGTGATGTCGTGGTGATGCGCTCGTCGTGAGGTCTCCTCGTCGCGGCGCTCGGGCGTACCGTAGGGATCTGGAGGGGTGTCCCGCGCAGGGACATGGGAAGCGTATGCAGCACGGTCGGCACACGAAGAGTCCGCCGTATCACTGGATGGCAGCGATCGGCGCGGTGGCCGTCGTGCTGGCCGCACTCGGAGCCCTCGCAGTCCTCGACGGCGACAGCGTCAGGTCCGGGAACCAGGCCGGGGCCTTGCAGGCCGCGACGCCCACACCCACCGGGACCACGACGCCGTCGAGCAGGAACGCCGTCGCCATGGACGGATGTCGCGTCGTGCACCGGCAGCAGGGGCGGGTGCTGCGCACCGCGCACCGGTCACTGGCCCAGTGGCGGCTGCATGTCGAGGCGATGAACCGGCTCGTCGCAGGCGAGATCACCCTGGACCAGGCGCGTGCCTACTGGGAGCAGACCCGGGTCGGTGCCCGCGCCCACGTGGCCGGGTTCGAGAGGGCCGAGGCGGCCTACGCCGGCGCGGCGGGATGCGGTCAGTCGTCGCGGTGTATTGCCGGCGTTCAGGCCCGGGACCAGGCGATCGGGTCCGCGCGACGCGCGATCAACACCTGGACGCAGCACATGGAGCACATGGACATGCTCCGCTCCGGGACGATGACCCCCGAGCAGGCGACGCAGATGTGGCTGCACAGCTGGCACAAGGGTGTCGCCGAGCTCGACCGCCATGCCGACGACAGGCGCCGGGCCGCGCGGATCGACGCCTGCTGACCCGGTTCATCCTGGTCCGGGCATCCGCGTGGCCGGCTCCGAGGCGAGGCGGTCCGCCAGGAGGCCCAGGAAGGATACGGACCTGGACCTACCCGCAGTGCATTCGGTCGAACCATGCCCGGATCGTGCCGTCCTTGCTCAGGGAGAAGTGGGCGACCTCATTCACCCCGTACGACGTACCGTCGGAGCCCTCGAGCATCCCGTGCGTCGTCGTCGTCACCACGCGTTCGTCGTCTCCGGCGTTCTCGAACATCCCGGTCTGTCGGGCGGTGTAGCCGCCGGTGTACGACGGGTCGTCCTCCTCCCGTGGTACGAGCTCGAGGCTGGCGGTGACCAGGCTGCGGGCGTGCGCGGTCCCGTCGGGTCCGATGAAACCGTCGATCTGCACGTGCCGGTACTCGGTCAGGTCGCCCTGGAAGCTCGGGCAGCCGGGCCCCAACCCGGACACGGACGTCGTCACGGGAGGCTCGTCGAAGGCGAGCGAGATCTGTTCGCGACCGGAGTCGGCGTGTGCGGCCGGGCTGATCAGCACCGGTGCGGCCATCGCGGCCACGGTGGCGGCCGCGAATGAGAGTCCGCGCCTCATGCGGCACTCCGGTCACGGACCGACCGGACCACGGTCAGCGCGGCGAGCACCAGGAACGCCAACGCGCAGAGCAGGAAGGCGAACCACGCGACGTTGCCCAGCCAGTGCGGACCGTCCTCCCAGCCGGCACCCGGCTGACCGGAGGCACTGAGCAGGAAGCAGCCGAAGGCCGCGACCAGGAGGGCGGCGAGCGCGTAGACGGGGTGTTCTCGGATCTGGTGAAGCATGACGGGCTCCTCGGGTCGGTGCGCACGGTGTGCGCGTCGAGGAACCACGCTGGGGTGCGCCGCAGCTTCGGCACAGGGGGCGATGTCCCGGCCGGACCGGGACGTTCTCCCGCCCGGAAGGGCAGCGCCCCAGGGTCTCTCGGGGGGATGATGGAGCCGACGTCCGAGAGGAACCGATGACCACCGCCGTTGCCGCCGCACCGATCCAGGCCGCGCCTGCGCGGGGCCGATGGACAGGACCGTGGCTCGGCCTGCTGATCGTGTCCGCCGCGGTGGCCGGCGTGGCGCTGGCCGTGGGGCCCGGTGGCCGCTCCCCGGGAGCACTGCTGCAGGACAACGTACTGACCAATGCGGTCAACGGCGTCGAGATCGGGTTGATCGCCGGTGTCTTGCTGTGGTTGCGACCTGGAAACCGGGTCGGCTTCCTGCTGTTGTTCATCGCGGCAGTCAACGCGCTCGCGATCTTCGGCGAGGGCTGGGCGTTGGCGTCCTACCAGCTCGGGCTGCCGGGACGAACCGCGATGGCCTGGCTGGCCTCCTGGGTGTGGAGCACCTCCCTGATCCTCGGCGCGACCGTGCTGCCGGCGATCTATCCCGGCGGCCGCGCGGTGAGCCGGTTCGCCCGACGGGTCACGGCGTGCGGCTGGACGGTGAGCCTGGTCCTCGGTGCATGCCTGGCGCTGCTCGACTCGACGTACCGGTCCTCGGCGCCGGGCCACCGGCTCGGACACAACCCGATCTCCGATGGCTCGTTCCAGACGCCGATCATCGCCGTGGCGATCGCCGCGGGGCTGGCCGGAGTAGTGCTGGTGCTCGTCTCCACCGGCTGGCTGCTGGTCCGGCTGTGGCGGTCCGTCTCGCCCGAGCGCGAGCAGCTGGCCTGGCTGCTCGCCGCGGTGCTCCCGGCGATCGCCGCCGGCCTGCTCGCGCCGCCCGTGGTGCTGTTCGTGGTGACCCTGCTCACCTCGGTGGCACTGGTCATCGGGATCGTGCGGCACCAGCTCTTCGACATCAAGCTCGTGGTGCGCAGCGGACTGGTCTACGGTTCGCTGATCTCGCTCGCGGTCGGCGCCTACTTCGCGGTGGTCGCCCTGATCACCCTGCTCACCCCGTCGGGGACGATTCCCAGTCTGTTCGCGGCGGCCGCGGTCGCGCTGCTGGTCCGTCCGGCCTACAGTCACCTCGCCCGTCGTGCGGGCCGGCTGGTCTACGGCGACCGGGACGACCCGGTCGCGGCGTTCCACCGGGTGGGCACCGGACTGGCGCACGACAGTGGCACCGCACCGGGCCTCGAGGGAATGCTGGCCGCGGTGGCTTTGTCGGTCCGCTCGCCGTACGTGTGCGTGCGGGCCCCGTCGGGCGCCGTCCTCGCGGCGACCGGGTCGCTGTCAGGTCAGACCGTGCACGAGGTGCCACTGCGCTATGCCGGCGTCGACCTCGGAGCGCTGGTGGTGGCGGGGCGCAGTGGCGCTGCCGGATTGCCGGCAGCCGACCGTCGGTTGCTCGACGCGCTTGCCGGCCCGGTCGCGGCGTCCGTCCGCGCCGCCCAGCTGGCCGACGAGGTGGAGCGGTCACGGGCCCGCGTCCTCGCGGTCCGCGAGACCGAGCGACGGTCGCTCCGCAACGACCTGCACGACGGCCTGGGACCGTCGCTCTCCGGCGTGGCGCTGGGGATCGAGGCGGCGCTGCACGCGGGCGACGAGGAGCGGGTCCGCGAGATCCTGGGCGTCGTGCACGGCGAGGTGACGGGCCTGGTCACCGAGGTGCGGCACCTGATCGACGACCTCGGGCCGGCGGGACTGGAGCCGGGAGGACTGGTCACCGCGTTGCGGGCGCACGCCCAGGCGGTCTCCGCGCTCGGCCAGCTGGACGTGCGGGTCGACGCCGCGGAGCTGCCGGCGCTGCCCGTCCCGGTCGAGGTGGCGCTGCACCGGATCGCCACCGAGGCGGTGACGAACGTGGTCCGCCATGCCGGTGCCCGGCGCGCCACGGTGTCGTTGGACGTGCTGCCGGCCTGGGTCCGGCTGACCGTGGTCGACGACGGCTGCGGGCTCGGTGACGCGTCGGCCGGGATCGGGCGTACGTCGATGCGGGAACGGGCCGCCTCGGTCGGAGGAACGCTCACTGTCGACCAGCCGTCCGGGCGAGGCACCCGGGTCGTCGCGGAGGTTCCTCGCTGGGAGGCACGATGAGTGAGCCGATCCGAGTCGTCTTGGCCGACGACCACCCGATGTACCGCTACGGAGTCGCGGCGGTCCTGTCCGACGTACCCGACGTCGAGCTGGTCGGGCAGGCCGACTCCGGTGCCGCCCTGCTCGAACTGGTGCGCGCCACCCGACCCGACGTGGTGGTGACCGACATGCGGATGCCCGACCTGGACGGCATCGAGGTGACCCGACGGCTCCGGGAGGAGAACCCGGAGGTCCCGGTGCTGGTGCTCACCATGCATGACGACGACGAGAGCGTGTACGGCGCGATGCGCGCGGGCGCCTCCGGGTACCTGCTCAAGGGGGCCGACGGCAGCGAGCTGGTCTCGACATTGATGACGCTCGCGTCCGGCGGCACGGTGTTCGGCGCCTCGGTGGCGCGCCGGATCGTCGGGTTCTTCCTGGAGGACAGCCAGAAGCATGCCCAGGGCTCGTTCCCGCAGCTGACGACCCGGGAGCGCCAGGTCCTCGACCTGCTGGCGGCGGGACGACGGAACTCCGCGATCGCCGCCCAGCTCACCTTGTCGGAGAAGACCGTGCGCAACCACCTCTCCGCCATCCTCTCCAAGCTGCAGGTCGAGGATCGCTCCGCCGCCATCGTCCGCGCCCGCCAGGCCGGCTTGGGCCGCTGACCTTCCGGTCGCATCACGCAGCACCGCTCCGGTCTGCGATGATGGCCCGCGGGCGACGGGTGGCGGCTCTGGCTGAGGAACTCTCCGAGGTTGTGCCGATTGACTCGTCTTTGTCCCGGGGCCTCTAGCGCAATTGGCAGAGCAGCGGACTTTTAATCCGCGGGTTGTGGGTTCGAGTCCCACGGGGCCCACAAAACCGCAGGTCAGCGCCTCGCCCAATGTCGTTATGTCGGGCGTGACGGCGTAAGCGGTTACGGCGGAGCCGGCGCAGGAGCCTGTGGGCGGCGCTGGCGCGCCGTCCTCGGCAGCATCGCTACAACCGCCGTCGCAATCATCGCGGCCCACGATTGGTGACATTTCGTGCCGTGGGGATTCACACGGAAGTACTCGTGGACGACGATGTTGCGCAGCACGGCGTCGTACGCCATCGATCCGAACTCGTCCGAACGGAGGTAGTGCTCGTAGCTCTGGCACCGATCGATCGCATTGAGGATGTCGGCGAACCGCTCGTCGTCGGAGCGGGTCACACGGTTACCGAGTCGGCGAGAGCACTCGCAGAGACTTCGCCCCGCAGCAGCGATGCGGCCACCACGTCGACGCGAGTTCCCAACAGTCCGCTCAACTCCTCTGCGATGCCGGCGACCCGAAGAAGCTCGTTGCCCCCACCGGGCATGAGATCGACCAGGAGGTCGATGTCGCTCTCGGACGTCGCATCGCCTCGGGCCACCGACCCGAAAAGTCGGGGGTTGGCTGCCTGGTAGCGGTCGAGGATCGCGTCGAGGGCATCGCGATGCGCCGCGATCACGGCACGCAGCGATGCAGACTCGGCCGTCTCGATGCTCATGAGACTAGGGTAATGGGCGCGCGCTCCGCATAGCACGCGCTGGCCTACCGGCGCCCCTGTCGGCGGCACTTCCGGACATTCCGTACGGCCGTACCGAACAGGGCTTCCGTGTGGCCGGCCTCGGGTGTCCGGTCGCGCGACTGCGGCTGCGTGACAAGCGTGCGCATGAGCGCCAAGATGAACTGCGCGGCGTCCGACGCCGCATGAGGAGGTTCGGTGCTCTTCCACATCACGCAAGTCCACAGTCCTGAGCTGTGCCCGAAGGATGAGGGCGGCTCCAACTCCCTGTTCAACCCAGACGTCGACGGCGTCACGCTGATCGGTCGCTACGGCGCAAACGCCCAGCACACGCTCTTCTATGTCATCGATGCCGACAACGTCGATGCCGTCCAGAGGTTCCTGTGGCCCGGGTTCAAGAGCTGCCGCAGCACGGTCACACCGGTGAGCGAGCTGCCCGTCCCCAAAGACTGAGCCACAACGACGCGCACTCGCGGCGGGCTTGAGTCCTGCTCACGCTCGAGCGGGGTGCCCAAGCAGCTCACGTGCCGGTCGTTGTGGTCGCCAGGCGACCCTCACCGCCTGGCCGTTCGCGCCAGCAGCGGGATGGCCGTCGCGCCGACCACCAGGTGCATGACCACGAGCCCGACAGCTGAACCCGCGGTGGAGCCGAGAGTGGCCGGGCCGATGAGTGAGACCAGCAGAACCATTCCAGCGATCACCGTCCAGCTGCGCCGGGCGGCACGGGTGAACCGTTCCAGCGCGGCCAGCAGCGCCCAACCGGCGAGAGTCGTCACGGCGGCGGACACGACTACCGCGACGGCACCGACCGTCGCGGAGCCGCCGTCGGCTGCAGTGAGCGTGGCGATCTCGACGCCGAGGACGGGGCCGGCGACGACCCAGGCGGCGAGTGCGGCGGCCGTCGAAGCGGCTACGGCGACCAGCCGCGCGCCTCTCGCGGCGCGGGGAGCCTCGGTGGTCTGGACGGGCGTGATTACGGACTGCATGTCACTTCTCCTCAGGAAGGTGGATTTGCGTGCACGTCCACGGTCGCGCCGCGAGGACCCGGCCGGCATCGCCCGACAGTCGCTGTTCCGGTGACTTCGGTAGGGCCGAGGCCGACTTTGGTCGGTAGCGGGCAGGTCGCGATTGGCGACGGTCGGGCATGGGTACGCCGCACCACGCCGCTGTGCCAGTAGCGCGTTTGCCGTAAGCCGTCCGGAGCCGGAAAGGTTGCGCCGATGAGTGACCTCTGGACGAGCACGCTCGACGCGCTCCACGGCATGTCACCCGGCGCCTACCTGGCCCTGGTGATCGTGCTCGGAGTGGTGTGCCAGTGGCTGGCCTGGAAGCTCGACGTCCCCTCCATCCTGGTGCTGCTGATCGTCGGCTTCGGGCTCGGCCAGGTGGTGATGCCCGAGAGCGTCCTGGGTCGTGACGTGCTGTTCGGTGGGGTGACCATCGCGGTCGGTGTCATCTTGTTCGAGGGCAGCCTCTCGTTGCGGCTGAAGCATGTGCGCGACCTCGGCCGCCCGGTGCTGCGGCTGTGCACCCTCACGGTGCTGATCGCCTGGGTGCTCATCACCGGCAGCGCGCTGCTGATCGGCTTCGACCTACGGGTCGCGCTGCTGGTCGGGGCGATCCTCGTGGTCACCGGCCCGACGGTGATCAACCCGATCCTGCGCGCGCTCCGGCCCACGCGGCGGCTGTCCAGCCTGCTGCGCTGGGAGGGCATCGTCGTCGACCCGATCGGCGCCGTGCTGGCCGTCCTCGTGTTCCAGGGCGTGCTCGCCGGTGGCGTCGACGAGGCGCTGCCGACGGTCCTG
>DASSBE010000077.1:0-39841 GCA_035699065.1 Nocardioidaceae bacterium | reverse complement strand
CTGGGGGAGGTCGTTCTTGAGCTGGGCCAGCCGCAGCACCAGGTGCTCGACGGCCTTCACGTCCACCTTCTCGCTGCCCCGGTAGCCGAACAGCAGCGGCGCCGCCTTGATCTCCCGGACCATCTCGGCGGCTTCCCCGCTGTGCATCGGCGGGATCCGGTAAGCCCTGTCGCCGAGCAGGTCCGTGGCCGGGCCGGACACCCCGAACGACACCACCGGCCCGAACAGCGGGTCCTCCATCCCACCGATCGCGACCGGGACACCGGGCGCGGCGACCTTCTGCACGATGAACGCGGCCGAACCCGGCTCGTCGATGATCTCGTGCATCGACTGCCACGCGTCGCGCATCTCCGCCTCGTTGTCGATGTTGCGCCACACGTGTGCGAGGTCCGGCCGCTGGCGGAGGTGCTCGGCCGTCGCCTTGAGCACCACGTCCCAGCCGAGCTTCTCCCCGGCGGCCACCGCGGCCTCCACGGTCTCGGCCGGCAGCCGTTCCCACAGGTCGATGCCGTAGGCCTCGAGGATGTCGCGCAGCTCGTCGAAGGTCAGGTCACGTCCGGTCCGCGTCTCGGCCAGGATCTTCTCGACCCGGCGCCGGGCCCGGCTCTCGTCGACCTCGTCGGGGACCACCAGGTCGCCCGCGGGCTTGCCCAGCCACGCCGCGTACTCCACCACCCGGGCCAGCGCACGCACCGCGGCCTCCGGGGCGGGGTACGACGGGACCGACCCCCGGCCGGCCGTGCTCCCGGCGACGTCGGGAACCCGCAACAGCTCCGGGACGCCCTCGCTCGCGAGGAAGGTCGACACCAGCGGCTTGTCGGACTGCTCACCGACCGCGGCCAGCACGTTCGCCACCTCGACGCCGGTGGTGTTCAGCGGTGGGATGAACACCGCCACCACCGAGTCCACCTCCGGGTCGTCGATCGCCGCGTCGAGCGCCTCCTCGAAGTCCTCCCCCGTGGCGTCCGCACCGAGCGCCACCGGCTGACGGACCTGGAGGCCCACGGCGGCCGCGGCGTCGGCGGCGAGCAGACCGAGTGCGTCGGAGTTGCCGACGACCGCCACCCGCGGGCCCTTCGGCAGCGGCTGGTGCGCGACCAGCTGGGCCACGTCGAACATCTCGTCGAGGGTGTCGACCTGGATCACGCCGGCCTGGCGGAACATCGCGTCGACGGCGGCCTGCGGGGCGACCATCGAGCGGACGGCGTGGCCCATCGGCACGCCCTGCGTGGTGCGCCCCGACTTCACCGCGATCACCGGTTTGCGGCGGGAGACCCTGCGCGCGATCCGGCTGAACTTGCGCGGGTTCCCGATCGACTCGAGGTAGAGCAGGACCACCTCGGTGGCCTCGTCCTCCTCCCAGTACTGCAGCAGGTCGTTGCCGGAGACGTCGGCGCGGTTCCCTGCGCTGACGAACGTGGACAGTCCGAGCCCGCGCCGGGCCACCTTCTCCAGGATGGCCACGCCGAGGGCGCCGGACTGGCAGAAGAACCCGGCCCGGCCGCGTGGCGGGATCAGCGGGGACAGCGACGCGTTGAGCGACACGTCGGCGGAGGTGTTGATCACGCCGAGGCAGTTCGGCCCGATCAGCCGGAGACCGTAGCTGCGGGCCAGCCCGACGAGCCGGCGCTGGCGCAGCCGTCCCTCCTCGCCCGTCTCGGCGAACCCCGAGGAGATCACGACCATGCCGTGCACGCCCTTGGCCGCGCAGTCGAGCACGACGTCCTGCACCGCGTCCGCGGGGACGGCCACGATCGCGACCTCGACCTCGTCCGGGATGTCGGCAACCGAGGCGTACGCCGGCATGCCCGCGACGGCATCGGCCGCGGGGTTCACCACGTAGACCCGACCGGCGTAGTCGCCGAGCACCAGGTTGCGCACCAGCGTCTGGCCAATGGTGTCGTGGCGCCGGGAGGCTCCGATGATCGCGACGCTGCGGGCCTTGAAGAACCGCTCGATCGAGGCCGCCTCGGCGCGGTGCTCGCGGGCCTGCATCACGTTGATCGAGGTGTCGGTGGAGCTGATCGGGAACTCGAAGCGCATCACGCCGTCCTCGAACCCCCCGGCCACGTGGTAGCCGGCGTCACGGAAGATCTGGATCATCCGCTGGTTCTCGGGCAGCACCTCGGCGACGAACTTCAGGATGCCGCGCTCCCGGCCGGCCTGGGCGAGGTGCTCGAGCAGCAGCTGCGCGATCCCGCGGCCCTGGTGCGCGTCCTGGACGAGGAACGCGACCTCCGCCTCGTCGCCCTCGCCGTCCGGGCCGGTGATCCGGTCGAAGCGGCCGACGGCGATCATCTTCTTCGCGACCGTGAGCACGAAAGCGACCCGGTCCCGGTGGTCGACGTGGGTGAACCGCTCGACGTCCTTGTCCGAGAGCCTCGGCATCGGCGCGAAGAACCGCATGTACTTCGACTGCGCGGAGACCTGCTCGTAGAACTCCACCAGCAGCTCCGCGTCCGCGGCGTTGATCGGCCGCAGGTGGGCGGCATGGCCGTCGCGGAGCAGCACGTCGGCCTCCCAGTGCCGCGGGTAGTCGGCCGCCGGCTCCGTCACGGCCTGGGACTCCTTCTGTGCTGCGCTCACGCACGAAATGTATCGCTTCCGCACAGCGGCGGCGTGCCCCCGCACGAGCGGCCTCCGGCTCGGGAGAGAATGGCGCAATGGCCCGACGTACCAAACCAGCTCCGCCGCCCGACGACTTCGAGGAGCACATCCTCGACATCGACGTCGGCGACGAGATGCGGACCAGCTTCCTGGAGTACGCCTACTCGGTGATCTACAGCCGGGCCCTGCCCGACGCCCGGGACGGCATGAAGCCGGTCCAGCGGCGGATCCTGTACACGATGGCGGACATGAACCTGCGGCCCGACCGTGGGCACGTCAAGAGTGCCCGCGTCGTCGGCGAGGTGATGGGCCGGCTGCACCCGCACGGCGACGGTGCGATCTACGACGCGTTGGTCCGGATGGTGCAGTCCTGGTCGATGCGGGTGCCGCTGGTCGACGGGCACGGGAACTTCGGCTCCCCGGACGACCCACCGGCAGCGATGCGCTACACCGAGTGCCGGCTGGCGCCGGCCGCGATGCCGATGACGGTCTCCATCGACGAGGACACCGTCGACTTCAAGCCCAACTACGACAGCCGCGAGCTGGAGCCGTCGGTGCTGCCCGCGGCGATCCCGAACCTGATCGTCAACGGCGCCACCGGGATCGCGGTCGGGATGGCGACCAACATCGCCCCGCACAACCTGGTCGAGGTGGTGCAGGCGCTGCGGCACCTGATCACCCACCCGAAGGCGTCCCTGGACGACCTGATGCGCTTCATCCCCGGCCCGGACCTGCCGACCGGCGGCAAGATCGTCGGCCTGGACGGGATCCGCGACGCCTACGAGGCCGGCCGTGGCTCGTTCAAGATGCGTGCCACCGCACGGGTCGAGAACGTCACCCCTCGCCGCAAGGGCATCGTGGTCACCGAGCTGCCCTACGGGGTCGGCCCGGAGAAGGTGATCGAGCGGATCAAGACGCTGGTGCAGGCCAAGAAGCTGCAGGGCATCTCCGACGTCAAGGACCTCACCGACCGCGAGAAGGGCCTGCGGCTGGTGATCGAGGTCAAGAACGGCTTCCACCCCGAGGCGTTGCTCGAGCAGCTCTACAAACAGACCCCGATGGAGGACTCCTTCGGCATCAACGCGGTCTGCCTCGTCGACGGGCAGCCACGCACCCTCGGCCTCAAGGAGATGCTCGAGGTCTACCTCGGCCATCGCTTCGACGTCGTGCGCAGGCGGTCGACGTACCGCCGCGGCAAGGCCGCCGACGAGCTGCACCTGGTCGAGGGCCTGCTGGTGGCCATCCTGGACATCGACGAGGTGATCCAGCTGATCCGGGCGAGCGAGAACGCCGGCGAGGCCAAGGAACGGCTGATCACCGTGTTCGACCTCTCCGACGTGCAGGCCACCTACATCCTCGACATGGCGCTGCGCCGGCTGACGAAGTACTCCCGGCTCGAGCTGGACACCCGCAAGGCAGATCTGGAGAAGGCGATCGCGGAGCTGGACGCGATCCTCGAGGACGAGAAACTGCTGCGCAAGGTGGTCGGCGACGAGCTGGCCGAGGTCGCCAAGACCTACGGCACCCCGCGGCGCACCGTGCTGCTCGAGTCGGCCGGCCAAGCCGTGACGTCGGCGGTCCCGCTGGAGGTGGCCGACGACCCGTGCTTCGTCTACCTGTCCTCGGCCGGGCTGCTGGCCCGCACGAACGGGACCGACGAGCCGGGCACCGGCGGCAACCGCGGCAAGCACGACGTGGTCACCGCCGCCGTCCAGACCACCAACCGGGGCCAGGTCGGCGCGGTCACGAACCTCGGCCGCCTGGTCAAGCTCGACGTGCTGGACCTGCCGAGCCTCCCGTCCACCGCGAACGCCCCGCACCTGCAGGGCGGCGCCCCGGTCAGCGAGTTTCTCTCCCTCGAGGCGGGCGAACGGGTGCTGACGCTGTGCTCCTTCGAGACCGACGGCCCGGGGCTCGCGCTCGGCACCAGCGACGGCGTGGTGAAGCGGCTGAAGCCGGAGTACCTGTCGAACAAGGACGCCTGGGAGGTCGTCCGGCTCGAGGGCGGCGACGAGGTGGTCGGGGCCGTGGAGCTGCGCACCGGTGCGGAGGACCTCTGCTTCGTCACCTCCGACGCCCAGCTGCTGCACTTCGCGGCCGAAGCGGTCCGCCCGCAGGGCCGTTCCGGCGGTGGCGTGGCCGGGGTCCGGCTCGGCGCCGGCGAGCGGGTCACGTTCTTCGGTGCCTTCCTGGTCGGCGACGACGCAGTGGTCGTCACCTCCTCCGGCTCGAGCACGGCGTTGCCGGGGACCGAGCCGGGCGCGGTGAAGGTCAGCCCGTTCACGGAGTACCCGGCCAAGGGCCGCGCCACCGGCGGGGTGCGCTGCCACCGGTTCCTCAAGGGCGAGGACACGCTGGTGTTCGCGTGGGCCGGGCCCGGGCCCGCGCGAGCGGCCGCGTCCAGTGGCGCCCCGGTGGAGCTACCGGAGCCGACCGGTCGCCGCGACGGCTCCGGCGTCCCGGGCGCGCAGCCGATCGCCGCGTGCTCCGGGCCGGTCACGGCGCTGCTGCCCGTGGACGCCGATTCGCCCGTGAAAGGCTAG
This sequence comes from Nocardioidaceae bacterium, assembly GCA_035699065.1. Classification (GTDB taxonomy): domain Bacteria; phylum Actinomycetota; class Actinomycetes; order Propionibacteriales; family Nocardioidaceae; genus Nocardioides_C. The sequence continues at coordinate 34,691 of DASSBE010000077.1, read as the reverse complement.
GCGCCATGACGACACGACGCAGCCGCCTGCTGGTCGGCCTGGCCCTCAGCGCCGGCCTGGTCCTCAGCGGCTGCAGCAACGAGAGCCAGAAGTCCGAGCAGAACCCCGACGAGGTGCTCGCGGCGGCGAAGGCGAACCTTGACGAGACGTCCGGGGTGCACGTGGCGCTGTCGACCGACAAGTTGCCCCAGGGCGTGTCCGGCATCCTCAGTGCGCAGGGGGTCGGGACTCACGCGCCGGCCTTCGAGGGCACGTTGAAGGTGGTCGCGAGCGGGATCTCGGCGGACGCCGAAGTGGTCGCCGTCGACGACATGGTCTACGCGAAGCTGCCGTTCACGACCAAGTTCGCGCCGATCGACCCGGCCGACTACGGAGCCCCCGACCCTGCGGACCTGATGCGCACCGACGGCGGGCTCTCGTCCTTGCTGACCTCGATCGAGGACGTCGAGGCGGGCAAGGCCGTGCGTGACGGCGACCTGGTGCTCACCGAGTACTCCGGCACGGTCCCCGGTGAGGCGGTCGCGAGGATCATCCCGACCGCGGCGGCCGACAGCGACTTCGACGCCACGTTCACCGTCACCGAGGACGACGTGCTCAACACCGCCGTGCTCACCGGCCCGTTCTACCCCAAGGGCGAGAACGTCACCTACACGATCAAGTTCGACGAGTACGGCACCGAGAACGACATCACCGCGCCGTGACGGCGCAGGGCAGGGACGCGCTTACCTGGGCCCCGGCACCACGAGCCCGCCTGCTGCTCGGTCTCGCCGCTGTCGCGGTTGCGTTCGCCGCGGCCGACACCTACGTCGTGGTGCTCGCCCTGCCCGACATGATGTCCAGCGTCGGCCTGGCGGTCGATGAGCTGCAGCGGGCGGCGCCGATCGTCTCCGGCTTCCTGCTCGGCTACGTCGCGATGCTGCCGCTGATCGGCCGGATCGCGGACCTCCGCGGGCGGCTCCCGGTGCTGGTCGGGTCGCTGGTGGTGTTCGCGCTCGGCTCGCTGGTCACCGCCGCGGCCTACGACCTGCCGAGCATGGTCACCGGCCGGTTCCTGCAGGGCGTCGGCGGCGGCGGCCTGGTGCCCGCGACGCTGGCGCTGGTCGCCGACATGTACCCGCCCTCGCGCCGGGGAGTCCCGCTCGGCGTGGTCGGCGCGGTGCAGGAGCTCGGCAGTGTCGTCGGGCCGTTGTACGGCGCGGCGGTGCTCGCCCTCGCCGACTGGGAGGAGATCTTCTGGATCAACCTCGCCGCCGGGCTGGTGCTCGCCGCGGTGCTCCACGGCATGCCTGCTGCCCGCGCCCCGTCCGCGGTGAGCCGCCGCACCGACCTGGTGGCGGCCGCGCTGGCGGTGCTCGCGGTCGGCTGCCTCGCCCTGGTCATGCTGGAGCCCTCCGCGTTTGCCACCGACGTCGACCTGGGTCTGGCGTTCCTGCCGGTGCTGGGTGAGTCACGTTGGCTCTCGCCGCTCGGGATCACGTTCCTGCTGCTCGTGGTGGCGTTCGGCGTCCGGTGCTGGTTCGCGCGACAGCCGCTGGTCGACGTACGCCGCTGGCGGTCGGTGGCGGCACAGGCGGACCTGCCCGGTGCCGCGCTGCTGGCCCTCGCACTCGGCGGCATCATCGTGGCGTTCGCGACCGCGGACCCAGAGGTGCACGTGTTCTCGGCGGCCGGACCATGGCTGCTGCTGGGTTCCGCGGTCACCGCGACAGGGTTCTGGTGGCACAACCGGCGCAGTCGGCATCCGCTGGTCCCGCACGGCGCGTTCGCGAGGACCCCCGCCTGGGGCGCGCTGGCGGTCAGCTTCTTCGTGGGTGCCGCGCTGATCGCCGCGCTGGTCGACATCCCGATCTTCGCCCGGATCACGGTCTACCCCGACTCGCAGCTGATGGCGGCGCTGGTCCTGGTCCGGCTTCTGGTCGCGCTGCCGGTCGGTGCGCTGCTCGGCGGTTACCTGACCCGGACGCTGCCGGCCGGTGTGATCACGGCGGCCGGGATGCTGCTGGCCGCGGCGGGTTTCGGATGGATGGCGACCTGGGGCCTGACCAGTCTGCAGGACCCGCTCGCGACCGTCCCGCTGCTGGTCACCGGCCTCGGTTTCGGGCTGGCGCTGGCGCCGGTGAACGCGGCGCTGCTGGCCGCCACCGCCGATGCCGTGCACGGGGTGACCAGCGCTTTGCTGGTAGTCGCCAGAATGGTCGGCATGCTCGTCGGGATCTCGGCCTTGACCACGATCGGCCTGCGCCGGTACTACGCGGTGCAGGTCGGGTTGCCGGCGCCCGCCGACGTGTGTGACACCGGGACGCGCTGCAGCGAGTACACCGCCCTGCTCAAGGAGGCCGGTCTGGCCCAGCTGCAGACCGTGTTCGTCGGGGCCGCCGTGTGCGCGGTGGCGGCCGGTGTGCTCGCACTGGTCACCTTCCGCACCGCGCAGACCCGCGGCATCGCGACCGCCGAGGCGCTCAGGCAGGCCGGATGAGCGCCGTCAGCTGCAGCGACGGGTCCCTCGTCGCGGGCGAGCAGCTCGCGGGCACCGCACCGCACGCGGTGGCGTGGCTCGCGCTCGAGCAGAGCGGTCCCTGGGGTCCCAAGGCGTTCACCGACAGCCACCTGGACCCGGACCTCGGTCGCTGGATCGAGGCGACCGCGGCCGCGCACTCCACCCGGCCGTCGTTGATCCGGCGGCCCGGCCGGCACGCCGACCCGCACCCCGGCCCGGAGTCCGGACACGACCGCCGCCGGCTGCTGCTCGCCTCCACCCGGCCGGACGGCTGCTGGTTGCTGGCCGGCACGATCGACGGGCCGGCGCGCGTGCGGGACCTGGACTGGCCGGCCCTGGAACGTGGGGACCTCCAGGCCGTACGGCGGTCGCTGCCGCAGCTCGAGCCTTCGACGGCCGGTCACCTGCTCGTGTGCACGAACGGGAGACGGGACGTGTGCTGCGCGACCAAAGGGCGACCTGTGGCGCTGGGCCTGGCGGCCCGCTACCCGGGCCGGGTCTGGGAGGTCACCCACACCTCGGGCCACCGCTTCGCCCCCACCACGGTGCTGCTGCCCGCCGGGACGCTGCACGGCCGGCTCGACGTCGACACCGCAGCCGGTGTGCTTGCGGCGTCGGACCGCGGCGAGACGGTGCTCGCGGGCAGCCGCGGCCGCTCGACGTGGCCGTCGGCGGCGCAGGTCGCCGAGCTCCTGGTCCGTGAGGAGACCGGGGAGCTCGCGCTGGATGCCGTGCGCATCGGCGCCCACCAGTCGACCGGTGACCACGCGTGGACGACCGAGGTGCTGCACCGTGACGGCCGGGTCTGGTGCGTGGACACGATCGCCCGCGAGTCCGGCGTACACCGGGCGGAGTCGTGCGGGAAGGCGCTGAAGCCGATGGCCTACCTCAGCACCGGCGTGACGCGGACCCGGTGAGGATGCCCCGGACGGATCCGCTAACGTGCCCTCCGTGACCAACGCCTTCGATGATCTGCTCGCGGCCAACCAGAAGTACGCCGAGACCTTCGCGCTCAGCGGGTTCGACGGGGTCGCGCACGCCGGCGTCGCGCTGGTGACGTGCATGGACTCACGGATCGACCCGCTCGGCATCGTCGGGCTCCGGCCCGGGGACGCGAAGATCTTCCGGAACCCCGGCGGCCGGGTCACCGAGCAGGCCCTCGAGGCGCTCGTGCTCGGGGTGCACCTGCTCAACGTGAACCGGATCCTGGTGATGCCGCACACCAAGTGCGCCATGGCGTCCTCGTCCCAGGACGAGCTGCGCAGGCGGGTCGGCGAGTCGGCCGGCCAGGACGCCTCCTGGCAGACGTTCGGCGTGGTTCCGGACCAGCAGGCGGCCCTCGCCGACGATGTCCGGAAGGTGCGCGCACACCCCCTGATCCCGGACACGGTCCGGGTCGGCGGCTTCCTCTACGACGTCGACACCGGCCTGCTGAACCACCTGGTCTGACCGCAGACGCGCCCGGGCATCAGGCGTCGATCGCCTCGGAGTCGACTTCGTAGGCGCCCTGCACGATGAACTCCTTGCGCGGTGCGACGTCGGAGCCCATCAGCAGCTCGAACACGCTGGCGGCCGCGTCGGCGTCGTCGACGGTGATCCGCCGCAACGTCCGGTGACGCGGGTCCATGGTGGTCTCCGAGAGCTGGTCGGCGTCCATCTCGCCGAGGCCCTTGTAGCGCTGGACCGGCTCCTTCCAGCGCACGCCCTTCTTCGACAGCTCGGCGAGCCGGCGCTGCAGATCCGGGTCGGAGTAGGTGTAGATGTACTTGTCCATCCCCTTCTTCGGGTTGGACAGCTCGATCCGGTGCAACGGGGGTACGGCGGTGAACACCCTGCCCTGGGTGATCAGACCGGGCATGTACTTGAAGAACAGTGTCGCGAGCAGACAGCGGATGTGAGCGCCGTCGGAGTCCGCGTCGGCCATGAAGATGATCCGGCCGTAGCGAGCGGCCTCGATGTCGAAGGTCCGCCCCGACCCCGCCCCGACCACCTGGATGATCGACGCGCACTCGGCGTTCTTGAGCATGTCTCCGACCGAGGCCTTCTGCACGTTGAGGATCTTGCCGCGGATCGGCAGCAGCGCCTGGAACTCCGAGTTGCGGGCGAGCTTGGCGGTGCCGAGCGCGGAGTCACCCTCGACGATGAACAGCTCGCTCTTCTCCATGTCCGAGGACCGGCAGTCGGCCAGCTTCGCCGGCAGCGCGCTCGACTCCAGCGCGTTCTTGCGGCGCTGGGTCTCCTTGTGCTGGCGGGCGGCGATCCGGGTGCGTGAGGCGCCGACCACCTTCTCCAGGACCAGTTTCGCCTGGGCCTTCTCGGCACGCTTGGTGGAGGTGAGGAACTTCTTCAGCTCCGCGGAGATGACCTTGCGCACGATGTTGCGCGCGGCGGGGGTGCCGAGAACCTCCTTGGTCTGTCCCTCGAACTGCGGCTCGGCCAACCGGACCGTCACCACGGCGGTGAGCCCCTCGAGCACGTCGTCCTTGATCACATCCGTGTCGTTGGCCTTGAGCTGGCGGCCGGCACGCAACACCTCGTTGAACGTCTTGGTCACCGCCTGCTCGAAACCGGTTACATGGGTGCCTCCCTTCGGCGTGGCGATCACGTTGACGAAGGAGCGAACCTCGGTCTCGTACCCGGTGCCCCAGCGCAGCGCGACATCCACCCCGAGCTCGCGTTCGACGTCCTGCGGCGTCATGTGTCCCAGCTCGTCGAGCAGCGGCACGGTCTCGGTGAACTTCTCCTGCCCCTCGAGGCGGAGGACCTCGCTGACCGGCTCGTCGCTGGCCAGGAAGTCGCAGAACTCGGTGATGCCGCCGTCGTGGCGAAAGCTCTCCTCGAGCGGCTCCGCGCCGCGCAGGTCGCGGATCACCAGCTCGAGGCCCGGCACGATGAACGAGGTCTGACGGGCACGCGTGACGAGCTCGTCGTACATGAACGCGGCGTCCTTGGTGAAGACCTGCCGGTCCGGCCAGAACCTGACCCGGGTGCCGGTCACGCCCTTCTTGACCCGCCCGCCCTTGTGCAGGCCGGACTGGGCGGTGAACTTCGTGCCCGGCTCGTCCCCGGCGAACACCCCGGGCACGCCGCGCTGGAACGACATCTTCTGGGTGGCCGGCGACCGGTCCACCTCGACGTCGAGCCGGGCGGACAGTGCGTTGACCACGGAGGAACCCACGCCGTGCAGTCCGCCTGTGGCGACATAGGACCCGCCACCGAACTTGCCCCCGGCGTGCAGCTTGGTGAACACGACCTCCACGCCGGACAGCCCCGTCTTGGGCTCCTTGTCGACCGGGATCCCACGGCCGTTGTCGCGCACCTCCGCCGAGCCGTCCGCGTGCAGGGTGACGTCGATCTTCGTGCAGACTCCGGCCAGCGCCTCGTCCACGGCGTTGTCGATGATCTCCCAGACACAGTGCATCAGGCCGCGGGAGTCGGTGGAGCCGATGTACATGCCCGGCCGTTTCCGGACCGCCTCGAGCCCCTCGAGGACGAGGAGATGGTGGGCGTTGTACGAGTTGTCGATCTTGGTCCCTCCGGCGGTGCGGGCTGGCACGTGACTCCTTGACGATCAAGCGAGATGGGCTGCGCCGCCAAATCTACCTGCGACACGCCCAACCCCCGGAAACGCCACGCCTACCGCGTTTTTCCGACCTCCGGCGCGACGATATGGGGAGTCACGATGCGGCTACGAAGGTTTCAAGTTCTGCCGTTTGGCAACCTAATCCTTCCAAGCAACGTCAGACTTGGTACCGAACGACATGTGGGGAGGCTCACCCGGTCTCACCGGGCGAACCCCCTCACCGGCGGGAAGCATCAGGCGTGATTGGATGTTGTGTCAGGTGAGACGAGCGGAGAAGGGCCCCAGGAACCTTGGAGCCAGTCGCTACGTTGAGCAAGACACCAAGGAAGGAAAGAGGCCTCAAGTGACCACTGCAGTTGCCCCTAGCACAGCGCTAACTGCCGTTGACCGCTGTGACCGATGCGGTGCCCAGGCCTACCTGCGCGTAGAGCTCTCCGGCGGCGGCGAGCTGCTGTTCTGCGCACACCACGCCCGCGAGCATGGCGACAAGCTTCGTGAGATCGCAGTTCGGGTCCACGACGAGACCGGCAAGCTGTCGGACACCCCCGCAGTAGCCCCCGACAGCGAGCTCTGAGCACCCAGCAGCACCCACAGACCACAGACGAGAGAAGCCCCGGGCGGTGTGCCCGGGGCTTTCGTCTGCCCGGGCACTGATATGACAAGGTGACCCCCGTGGACCTCACCGAGCTCATCGTCGGCCTCGTCATCCTCGTCGGGCTCGCCGGCATCGTGGTTCCGGTGCTGCCGGGCTCGATCCTGATCCTGGGCGCGGTCCTGGTCTGGGCCACCGAGGACCGCTCCGGCACCGCCTGGGTGGTGTTCGCGGTCGCGACCACCCTGCTGGTCGTCGGTGCGATCGTGAAGTACGCCGTCCCCGGCCGCCGCCTGAAGTCGACCGGCGTCCCGAACCGTTCGATCATGCTCGGCGGCCTGCTCGGGATCGTCGGGTTCTTCGTGGTCCCGGTGATCGGCCTGTTCGCCGGCTTCGTCCTGGGGGTCTACCTCGCCGAGTACCACCGGGTCGGACGCGGCCTGGCCTGGCCGTCCACCCGGGCGGCGCTGCGCGCGGTCGGCGTGTCGATCCTGATCGAGCTCGCTGCCGCGCTGCTGGCGTCCGCCGCGTGGCTCGTCGGCGCGATCCTCACCTGAGGCCGCCGTGGCGATCCTGCTGGCGCTGCTGTCCGCGCTTGCCTACGGCCTGTCCGACTTCGTCGGCGGGTTCCTCTCCAGGCGTACGACGGCCTGGGCGGTCGCCGTGGTCGCACAGCTGTCGTCCACGATCTGCACCCTCGCGGTCGCGCTCTTCGCCGGCGGCTCGCCCACGTCGCAGGACTTCATGTGGGCCGTCGTGGCCGGGGCCGCGAGCGGCGTCGGCACGGGGTTCCTCTACCGCGGGTTCTCGGCCGGCCGGATGAGTGTCGTCGCCCCGGTGTCCGCGGTCGGCGCCGCCCTGGTCCCGGTGCTGGCCGGCACCTTCGGCGGTGAGCGGCTCTCGCTGTTGGTGTGGTGCGGCATCGGGTTCGCGCTGCCGGGGATCTGGCTGGTGTCGAGCAGCACCGGGGAGCTCCCAGCCTCCGGAGACGGCCCCGACGGCTCCGGCGGCGCCACCACTCCGCGACGAGCCTCGACTGCGGAGGGACTGCTCGACGGCGTCCTGGCCGGACTCGGCTTCGGATCCCTGTTCGCCGCGCTGGGCCAGGTGCCCGACGAGGCCGGCCTGTGGCCCCTCGCTGCGACCCAGGCGGTGTCCATCCCGTCGGTGATCCTGCTGGCCGTGGGTCTGCGTGCGGCCTGGGTGCCGCGTGGCCGGACGGTCTGGTGGGCGCTGCTGGCCGGACCACTCGGCGCCTCCGCGACCGGCGCGTTCCTGCTGGCCACGCACAGCGGGTTCCTGACCGTCGCCGGGGTGCTGGCCTCCCTGTACCCGGCGACGACCGTGCTGCTGGCCGCGCTCGTGCTGCACGAGAAGATACACAGAGCCCAAGGCGTGGGCCTCGGGCTCTGTGCACTCGCGATCGTCCTGGTGGCGGGCGGCTGAGCGTTCAGCCGGTCATCCCCGGGCGACCCAGCGGGTGAAGTCACGCCGACCGTGCAGCCAGTCGACGACCTGACGACCGTCGAGGTCACCGCCGGTCTTGACCGCGACCCGTACCTCGTCCGGGTTGCCCAGCGCGGCTCGCGAGAACCGGATCCGGGCCACGTCGTCGGCGTAGTCGAGCCGCATGAGGTAGGAGCTCTGGAGCGGCACCGCCGACGGGTTCTCGACCTTCCAGTTCTCGACCCGCTGCAGCGCGTAGTCGGCGCCCCGGAAGGTACCACCCACGAAGACGAACTCCGGGCCACGCTCGCCACGGTCGGTGTCGAGGTACACCTTGATGCTGCTTCCGCTCTTGTACGAGCGGACCAGGTCCGCGTGCTGCACCCGGACCCGCACGGCCTTCGCGTTGACGACCCGCACGTTGTGGATGTCGGCGCCGTGTCCGGCCATGTCGCCGTGGGCGTCCCGGAAGGTCGAGGTCTGGGCGGTCGCGGCTCCGGACAGCGCGACCGATCCGAGGGTCACTCCGGCGGCTGCGACCAGACTGCCGATGCGGGCCGTGGAGATGTGTGGGGAGCGGAGGTTCATGGGATCTTCCATTCGGTAGGACGCCCGCTGCCGCGGAGCCGCCGTGCGCCTCACCGTGAAGCGCGTACACCCAGGACGCGACGATCTGCGGATCGGTTGCACCCGTACGGAAGAATCTTCCGGCCCGGCCGTATGAGACGGGACACACCGGCGAGGACGTCGCCGGCGGGCTGGTCAGTCGAGGTAGTCGCGCAGGACCTGGGACCGCGACGGGTGACGCAGCTTCGACATCGTCTTCGACTCGATCTGGCGGATCCGCTCCCGGGTCACCCCGTAGACCTTGCCGATCTCGTCGAGCGTCTTCGGCTGGCCATCGGTGAGCCCGAAGCGCATCGACACCACGCCCGCCTCACGCTCGGACAGGGTGTCGAGCACGGCGTGCAGCTGCTCCTGAAGCAAGGTGAACGAGACCGCGTCCGCGGGGACGATCGCCTCGGAGTCCTCGATCAGGTCCCCGAACTCGGAGTCGCCGTCCTCGCCGAGGGGGGTGTGCAGCGAGATCGGCTCGCGGCCGTACTTCTGCACCTCGATGACCTTCTCGGGGGTCATGTCGAGCTCTTTGGCGAGCTCCTCGGGGGTGGGCTCACGGCCCAGGTCCTGGAGCATCTGCCGCTGGACACGGGCGAGCTTGTTGATCACCTCGACCATGTGCACCGGGATCCGGATGGTGCGGGCCTGGTCGGCCATCGCGCGGGTGATCGCCTGCCGGATCCACCAGGTGGCGTAGGTGGAGAACTTGTAGCCCTTGGTGTAGTCGAACTTCTCCACGGCGCGGATCAGGCCCAGGTTGCCCTCCTGGATCAGGTCGAGGAACAACATGCCACGGCCGGTGTAGCGCTTGGCCAGCGAGACCACGAGGCGGAGGTTCGCCTCGAGCAGGTGGTTCTTCGCGCGGCGGCCGTCCTCCGCGATCCACTCGAGCTCATCGAGGGCCTTGGTGGAGACCTTGCCGCCCTTGGCGAGCTTCTCGTCGGAGAACAGGCCGGCCTCGATCCGTTTGGCGAGCTCGACCTCCATCGCGGCGTTCAGCAGCGGGACCTTGCCGATCTGCTTCAGGTAGTCCTTGACCGGGTCCGCGGTCGCGCCGGCGACCATGACCTGCTGCTCCGGCTCGTCGGTGTCGTCGGCCTGGGAGATGACGAAGCCCTTGCTCTCGTCCTCCTTGAGCGTCGGGTCCTCCTTGAGATCCTTCTCGAACTGCTCGTCCGGCAGGTCGGGAAGCACCTTCTTGCCGTCGGGTCCGACCACGACAGGTGCGGCCCCGTTGGCGGCTGCCGCGTCGGGCGTGGCGGCCTTCTTGCCGGCGGTCTTCTTTGCGGCCTTCTTCGCCGGAGCCTCGGGCGCGTCGGGCTTGGACTCGGTGTCGCTCTTCGGAGCCGCCTTCTTGGCGGGGGCCTTCTTCGCGGGACTCTTCTTCGCCGTACTGGCCTTCACCGTGGTCTTGGAGCTCGCGGCGGCGAGCACCCTCTTGCGTCCGGCTGAGTCGTCGGCAGACACGACCACAGTGACCCCTTCCTCGCTCAGGAACCTGAGTAGAGCCTTCAGGTGCTGGGGAGAGATGTTCGCGGCTTCGCTGGTGTCGCGCACCGCCTCCGCGGTGACCTCACCGGTGGTCTTGCCGAGATCGACAAGGGCGACCACGTCAGGGTGGGCCAGAACTTCAGCGGGGAGCTTGCGGGACGTGCTCGACGACACGAACTACCTCTCGTAAAACTGTTGTGGGGCGCGGCAAGGCCCGTACACGTCAAGAGCCGCACTCATATTGTGACACGCGCCGAAAGCTTTCCAAGCCGCACCCGGCCCGCGACTACCGGGCGGCGGCCTTTGCTTCCTTCTTGAACGCACGCACCTTCTGCAGCGACCGTGCGTCCACGACGTCGGCCACCGACCGGTACGAACCCGCCTCGGCATAGGCTCCCGCCACGTCGGCCCAGCCGTCCGGTCGCACCCCTAGCTGCTTGCCGAGCAGGGCGATGAAGATCTGCGCCTTCTGCTTCCCGAACCCGGGAAGCGCGAGCACCCGGCTGAACAGGTCACGCCCGGACGACGCTCCCGTCCACAGCGCCTCGGTACGTCCGTCGTACTCGGAGACCACGTGCGCGGCCAGCGCCTGGATCCGGGCGGCCATCGAACCGGGAAAACGGTGTACGGCGGGCGGGGTGCTGCACAACGCGGCGAACTGCTCCGGTTCCGCGGCCGCTATCTCCGAGGGATCAAGGGAGCCGAACCGTTCCAGCACCTTCGCGGGACCGGCGAACGCCCGCTCCATCGGGAACTGCTGGTCGAGCAGCATGCCGGTCAGGAGCGCGAACGGATGTTCCTCCAGCACGGCGTCACTTTCCCGGTCGCCGGTGAGATGAAGTCCCATGAGCCGAGTATCCCCTAACCATGGAGCGAGGCGAGTATTCCGATGTACAGCAGCACCGCCGCTCAGTCGAGCTGGCCGCCGACGAAGTATTCGCCCATCAGCCGGTCGACCCACTCAGGTTGGACGGTCTCGCCGGGGAGAAACTGCCGCATCACCGGTTTGATGTCCAGGACCGGGCTGCCGATCACCGCGTCCAGACCGCGCACCGTGAGGGTGTTGCCGGAGACCTCGACGATGGAGCAGATCGTGGCGCCGATCCGGTTGGGCCGCCTGGGGCCCCGGTCGCAGAAGACGCCGACGGGCGGCAGGTCGTCGCGGCCTCGTGAGCGCTGCGGCGTGGTGTAGTCGTCGCGCTCGGGGAGCCGATCGAAGTGGTAGAGGATCTCGGCGTGGGAGAACTCCTCGAGCCCGGTTAGGGCCCCGGCGCCGAATCTGTCGGGATCGACCGTGACGACGCTGAGCACGTCTCCCCAGTGATCGGAGTTGCCGTGATCGGCACGGCCACAGGTGACTGTGCCGACCGGCATCACGTCATAGGGCATGGCGACTGTCCTCTCTGATAGCTGTGAAGGTGTAGTCGTGTTGGCGGGCTCGGGAAACGGTCCTGCGTGCAACGGCCTGATCGCGCGAGTTCACCTCAGCGCACATCGACAGGCAGATCTGGGGCTGTCGCCGCCGGCTGAGCGTGCAGGACGGGTCGCGTGTCCTGACCTGCCTGTCCGTTGGCGAACGTCATCCCCGAAAGATCGCGGCGACGAACGGGCTACTCCCCCGCCTTGACCGCGAGCACCGGGCAGGGCGCGTCGAGGAGCACCCGCTGTGCGTTGCTGCCGAGGATCAGCTTGCCGACCGGCGAACGCCGGCGCAGCCCGATCACGATGAACTCTGCACCGACCTCGGTCGCCACGTTGACCAGGTCCTCGGCGGGGTCCATGCCGCGGACCAGCTGGCGCACCTCGTGCTCCACACCGGCGTCACGCAGCTCGTTCTTGACCTCGTCGAGCTGCGCCTCGGACTCGATGGCGTCGTCGCGGTCGAACTCACGGCCGCCGCGGTGCGAGTTCACCACGACGAGGCGCGAGTTCCGCAGCCTGGCTTCCTCGGCTGCACGACGCAGCGCTGCCTTCCCCTCGGGCTTGGGTACGTAACCGACGACGATGGTCCCCATTGACCGTCCCTCTCTGAGCGCGTGCACATGGCTGACGTTGCGGGTCGTTGCGCCTCGCACGCTACCGCAGGAGCGTCCGCGGCGGGTGCGCCTGTGGACAGCGCGAGGCACGATCGCGCCGTTCCGGGCAGGCTGAGGGCATGCGTCCGCCAACCGACCTACGTCCTCTGCTCCGCCGGGAGGTGGGGATGCTGCGTGCCCGCGAGAGCCGCCGAAAGTTCGACGCGGCACTGAGCGTCGGCCGGCTCGCCGGTGAACGCGACTCCTTCGTCGTCCGGGCCCAGGACCTCCCGGCAGTGGACGTGGCGCTGCGCATGGACGTGCTCTCCTCGCTGGTCGAGCAGACCCCGGACGAGGCGGACCAGGCGTGGCTGACCCGTCCCGGCGAGCCGCATCCCCACGACCTGGACCTGGAGTGGCTGGCGGCTGCGACCGTCGCGTTCGGGATCCACGGCAGGAGCCTGGCCGGGTTCTACGCGATCACCCGGGCCGGCTGGCTCGACGTACGCACCGGTGAGCGGCGCACCTGGAAGCGGCTGCGGCTGTGAGCCTCACACCCAGGTGTGCACGGGTTCGTTCGAGTGCATGTTGACGCGGTACTCGTTCAGCGTCGCCCGGAGCGCGTCCATCCGGTCGCCGGTGCCCTGCTCGAGGTTGGCGTGGAACTTGCCGGCGAACCACGACGCACCGTTCTGCCCGACCAGGCAGCGCTCCTGGACGATCTCGAGCAGCCGGTCACGTTCGCCGGGCTCCACGCCCCAGGCGTCGAGGCCGGCCTTCGCCATCGGGAGCAGTCGTCGCACGACGAGCTCGGTGGCCGGGACCTGCCCGACGCCGGGCCAGTAGACGTTCGCGTCGATGCCCTGCCGCGCCGCGACATGGAAGTTCTCCTCGGCCGCACTGAACGACATCTGCGACCAGAGCGGCCGCTCGTGCTCGGCGAGCGTGCGCACCAGGCCGAAGTAGAAGGCCGCGTTGGCCATCGTGTCCACCACCGTCGGGCCCGCCGGGAGCACCCGGTTCTCCACCCGCAGGTGCGGCAGCCCGTCGACGACGTCGTAGACCGGGCGGTTCCACCGGTAGATCGTGCCGTTGTGCAGCCGCAGCTCCGCGAGCTTGGGGGTCTCCCCGCGTTCGAGCACCTCGAGCGGGTCCTCGTCCTCCGTGATCGGCAGGAGCGCCGGGAAGTAGCGCACGTTCTCCTCGAACAGGTCGAAGATCGAGTTGATCCAGCGCTCGCCGAACCACACCCGCGGCCGGACGCCCTGCGCCTTCAGCTCCTCGCTGCGCGTGTCGGTGGCCTGCTCGAACAGCGCGATCCGGGTCTCCTGCCACAGCTCCTTGCCGAGCAGGAAGGGCGAGTTCGCGCCGACCGCGAGCTGCACCCCGGACACCGCCTGTGAGGCGTTCCAGTAGGCCGGGAACTCCTCGGGGCTGACCTGGATGTGCAGCTGGGTGCTGGTGCACGCCGCCTCGGGGACGATGGAGTCGGCGGTGGTCCGCAGCCGGTCCGTGCCGGCGATGTCGATCAGGATGTCCTCACCGCGTGCGGCGAGGATCTGGTCGCTGAGCAGCATGTACCGCGGGTTGGCGCTGAGCGACGACGGGCTCATGTGCCCCTCGGACAGCGTCGGGAGGATCCCGATCATCACCAGGTGCGCGCCGACCTTGTTCGCCTTGGTCTCGGCCTCGTTCAGGCTGGCGCGCACGCCGTCCTCGAAGTCGCTGAAACCCCGCTGCTGCAGGCGCTTCGGCGCGACGTTGATCTCGAGGTTGAACTGGCCGAGCTCGGTCTGGAAGTCCGGGTCGGCGATCATCTCCAGCGCCTCGGAGTTCTTCAGCGCCGGGTTGCCGTCGTCGTCGACGAGGTTGAGCTCGATCTCCAGCCCGGTCATCGGCGCGTCGGAGTCGAACCGCGACTCCCGCAGCATCCGCGCGAACACGTCGAGGCAGCGGCGTACCTTCTCCCGGTACCGCGTCCGGTCCGCCCGGGAGAACTCCTGCTGTGCGACCTCTTCGCCCATAGCCGCAGCCTAGGGCGCAACGGTCACCGGCGCACTAGGACGCGAAGCGCGTGAGACTCTCCTTGCCGACCGGCTCCCACCGCGACGGAGGCACCGCACCCGCGAGGGCGTCGGTCAGCAGCGACGCCAGCCGGTAGTCGGGCTCCACCTCCTGGCACCGGTCGACCGCACACCACGCGAGCGCGCCGTCCCCGGCCAGCCACGCCGCGAAGCCCAGCAGCGCCGCCGGAGCAGCCACGAGGTCGTACGGCGTGCGGCGAAGCACGTCGCGCCACAGGTCGACGTGCCTCGGCGCGTTCGCGCGCGTCATCTCCGCCCAGGCGACGTCGCGCAGCTCGATCATGACGAGCGCCACGACCATCCGGCCGGCGTCGGTGTGGTCGAGGGCCTCGCCGTCGGCGAGGAACCGGCGCACCCGCTCCCCGACCCACTGCCCCTCCTGGATCAGGTGGGCGCGGGCGGCCTCCGGCGCCGGCGGGCCGAGCGGGTGCCGGGCGGCGGCCAGGAAGCGGTCCATCGCCTCGTCCGCCGCGGTCTCCACCGCCACCAGCGCATCGGGGTCCGCGCCGATCAACGAGCCGGCGAGCTCACGCCGGCTGCCGAGCGTCACCTGCCCGTCGACCACCGCCTGCGCGGTCACCGGGTGCGAGGCGACGTCGTAGGGCGTGCCCTCGAGCGGGCAGCACGGGCCGGTGCAGCCGGTCAAGGTGTACCACCGCTCGCCGTCGGCCCGGATGGCTTCCACGACGTCGGCGCCCGCCTCCGCGAGCTGCCGGGTGAGCCGGTCGGTGAGCTCCTGTGCGGCGCACTGGTCGTCGCTGTAGGCGACCAGGACACAGCGGTTCGCGCCGTTGCGGCGCACCACCTCGCTGAGCTGGTCGACCACGACGTCGACGTCGTCGGGCTCCTCCGGCAGGTCGACCCGGGCATGGCACCGGTCCTCCGCCCCGCCCAGCGTGAGCAGCACCAGCGACTCCTCGGGATGGAAGCCCAGCACGCACGGCACGATCGCCAGCAGGTCGGCCGGGCTCTTGGCCTTGATGGTTCGTGAGTTCGTCATGCGGTCCACCTTGGGCGCGATCCCCGGTGGCCGGCAGTGCCGTTCCGGCGCCTGTGTACGACGGTCGGGGTCGGTGCTGCTGTGCACGGAAACTGGCGTGGGTGTCCCGTCCGGGAACTGTCCGCGCGGGCAGGCATGATGGGTCGCGTGCGCGCCGAACCGACGATCCTGCATGTGGATCTCGACGCGTTCTTCGCCGCCGTGGAGCAGCGGGACAAACCCTCCCTGCGCGGGAAGCCGGTCGTGGTCGGCGGGGTCGGCGGCCGGGGCGTGGTGGCCACCGCGTCCTACGAGGCCCGGGTGTTCGGCGTACGCTCCGCGATGTCGACCGCCGAGGCCCGTTCCCGCTGCCCCAACGCCGCGTTCCTCACCGGCCGGTTCGACGCCTACCGGCAGACCAGCGTGCAGGTGATGACGCTGTTGCGTGCGCTGTCCCCGCTGGTGGAGCCGCTCTCGCTCGACGAGGCGTTCGTCGACCTGGCTGCGGCGGGGCTCGACGACCTCTCCGTCGAGGGCGTGACCGCGGTGGCCCGCCGGCTCAAGGACGACGTCCGCGAGGTCACCGGCGGCCTGTGCGGCTCGGTCGGCATCGGCAGCTCCAAGCTGGTCGCCAAGATCGCCAGCGACCTGGACAAGCCCGACGGCCTGGTCGTGGTCGCCCCCGGCACCGAGCGGGACCTGCTGCGGCCGATGAAGGTGGGGGTCATCCCCGGTGTGGGCCCGGCCACCGTCGAGCGGTTGCGTCGGGTCGGGGTGCACTCGGTCGAGGAGCTCGAGCAGGTCAGCGAGGACGAGCTGGTCCGGCTGGTCGGGCAGGCCCACGGCAAGAACCTGTACCGGATGGCGCGCGCCGACGACGACCGTCGCGTGGTTGCCGAGCGGGAGACCAAGTCGGTCAGCGTCGAGGGCACCTACGACACCGACCTGGTCGACCGGCGGCTGCTCGAGGGCCTGCTCGACCGGCAGGCCGCACAGGTCACCGAGCGGCTGCGCAAGGCCAGGCTCTCCGGACGCACGATCACGGTGAAGATCCGGCTCCACGACTTCTCGACGCACACCCGGTCGGCGACCCTGTCCGGGCCCACCGACAGCACCAAGGTGGTCGCCCGGCTGGCCCGCACGCTGCTCGCCGACGTGGACACCTCCGGTGGCGTCCGGCTGCTCGGGGTGGGCGTCTCCGGGCTCGCCGACTGGATCCAGGAGGACCTGTTCAGCGAGTACGACGACCAGCCGGAGGAGACCCCGGAGCCGCTCGCCGACGCGGCGGTGGACCGGATCACCCGGGGCCGCAGGTGGGCGCCGGGGATGGACGTGCTGCACGCCGAGCACGGTCCGGGCTGGGTGTGGGGCTCGGGAATCGGCCGGGTGACCGTGCGGTTCGAGACCGCCGAGACCGGACCTGGCCCGGTGAAGACCTTCCGCGCCGACGACCCGGACCTCGAGCCCCGGCCCCGCGGACGCTACGACCCGGTCAGTCCGCGACCAGAAGGGCCTGCGGAGCCGCGGCCTTCAGACGCGTCCTGAGCCACTGGAGCTGTCCGGCGGTCTGGTGGTCGCAGCCGGCGACGACGTCGATGACCTCCTGGTCCCGGGCGCCCCTCGCCGCCTGCCCGACCAACGTCCACGCCATGTCCAGATAACTGCCGAGCAGGTACAGGTCATGCAGGTCGCGCAGCAGACCCAGACCCCCGGAGCGGGTCTGGGAGAGGCCGTCGGCGTGCAGCCGCTCGGGCTCGGCCTCACTGTGCTCGCCGTAACGCTCGACCAGCGGTGCAAGCGCCTCCACATGTTCGTCGCACTGCACGGCCAGGTTGAGGCAGGTATGGAACACGTCGGCCTCGGCGGCGTGCCCGTGCGCGACCTGGCGGAACGACTCCGCGAGCGTGCGCTCCCCCTGCTCCAGCAGGCCGATGTAGGTGGCCAGGTGCATGGCTCAGCCCTCCCCGTCCGGCGAGACGCGCGCGGACGCGCCGGTATCAGGTGCCGGCGCCGGGCCGTTCCCGGCAGCGAGGCGGGTGACCCGCACCGCGCCGCCCTTGAACTGCGGCTGCTTGGAGACCGGGTCCCAGGCGGTGATCGTCAGCTCGTTCGCGGCACGCTTGCGCCCGTCGCCGTCGGAGTCGCCGTAGTGGAACGGGATGAACACCGTGCCCGGGCGGACGCCGCTGACCCGGGCCGCAACCTCGATCGCCCCGCGCACCGACTCGACGCGGACCAGGTCGCCCTCGGTGACGCCGAGCTCCGCGGCGTCGGAGGCCGCGATCTCCACCCAGGCGTCCGGCGCGGCACGGTCGAGCTCTTCCGCACGCCCGGTCTTGGTGCGGCTGTGGAACTGGTAGACGGTGCGCCCGGTCGAGAGCGTGAGCGGGTACTCCTCGCCCGGGTTCTCCGGCGGCGGCGTCCACGGCGCACCCTTGAGCCGCGCCCGTCCGTCGAACCGGGTCGCGGCGTGCTCGGTGGCAGTGACCGCGGCCCCGGTGAGCAGGTCGTGCCCGTAGGTCTCGCAGTAGTCGTCGAACGTGTTGAAGACCTGGTCGGTGTAGATCCGTTCGGTGCCGCCCGGTGCCCGCTCGGTGCAGGGCCATTGGATGCCGCTGCCCTCGCGCAGCTTCTCGTAGCTCATCCCCGAGTAGTCGCACGGCCGACCCCGCGAGCAGTCCCGCCACGCGTCGAAGGCCGCCTCGGGGGTGTCCCAGCGCGGGAGCGGGCGTCCGCTGCGGTCGCGGAAACCCATCCGGCGTGCGTAGTCCACCCAGATGTCGAGGTCGCTGCGGGCGTCCCCCGGTGGGTCCACCGCCTGCTCGGAGAGGTGCACGGTGCGGTCCACGTTGGTGTACGTGCCGGTCTTCTCCGCCCACAACGCGGACGGGAGCACCACGTCGGCCAGCTCCGCGGTTTCGGTGAGGTAGCCGTCGTTGACCACGACGAACACGTCCTCGGAGGCCAGGATCTTGCGGATCCGGCCGAGATCGGGGAGGGACACCGCCGGGTTCGTGCCCGCGATCCACAAGAACCCGATCGAGCCCTGCTCTGCGTACCGGAACAGCTGCATCGCATGCGTGGGTGGCGCCCAGTGCGGAATCACCAACGGGTCGACGTCCCACAGGTCGGCGAGCTCCTGGACGTGCTGCTCGTTCTGCCAGTTCCGGAAGCCCGACAGGTCACCGTCGACGCCGGTCTCCCGGTTGTTCTGTGCGGTGGGCTGCCCGTTCATCTGCAGGATGCCGGCGCCGGGCCGGCCGAGCATGCCGCGCAGCAGGTGCAGGTTGTTCACCGCGACCGAGGCGGCCGTGGCCTGGTGCGACTGGTAGAAGCCCTGCAGCACCGTGGACACGATCCGCTGCGACGTACCGAAGATCTCCGCCGCGGCGCTGACGTCGCGCGCAGGCACCCGGCAGATCTCGGCGACGCGGTCCGGGGTGTACTCCTCGACGGTGCGCACCAGCTGCTCGTAGCCGTGCGTGTGCGCCTCGACATAGTCGTGGTCGACCCAGCCGTGCTGGACCAGCTCCCTGGTCAGCCCGTTCATCAGGGCCTGGTTGGTGCCGGGGCGCACCGCGAGATGTACGTCGGACCGCTCGGCGACCTTGGTCCGGCGCGGGTCGACCGTGACATGCCGCGGCGGGTCGGACCCGTCGAGCCGATCCAGCATCCGCGCCCACATCACGGTCTGTGTCTCCGCGACGTTGTGGCCGTAGTGGAACATCGCGTCGCAGACGTCGAGGTCGGTGTAGCTGCCCGGCTGACCGTCCGTGCCGAACGACTCCTTGAGGGAGGCGGCGGCGGTCGCGGTGCACAGCCGGGTGTTCCCGTCCATGTGCGGCGTCCCGATCCCGGCCTTGCCGATCACCGCCAGCGTGTAGTACTCCTCGAGCATCAGCTGGCCGGAGGTGTAGAAGCCGTGGGTCAGCGGTCCCTTGTCGTCGAGCAGCGCCCGGGACCGGTCCACCACAAGACCCATCGCCTCGTCCCAGGAGGCTTCCACGAGCCGACCGCCGCGGCGCACCAGCGGCGTGGTCAGCCGGTCGTGCTGCTGGCCCTGCCACCCGAACAGGCCCTTCGGGCCGAGCCTGCCCTTGTTGACCCGGTCCACCGCCCGGCCACGCATCCCGACCATCCGGCCCCCGGACACTGCGACGTCCACGCCGCAGCCGTTGCTGCACAACAGACACGCGGACTGCACCCACCGGTCCACGTCGGCCTCGGTCAGCCCGTCGACCAGGTGCGTGTCCACCCGCTCGGGCCAGGACTCACCAGCGTCGAACGGGGTGCGCGGCCCCCAGATGTCGTCGATCCGGTTCGTGGTCACCTCGGTACCTCCACCTGCGGCGCATGGTCGATGCGGCGTACCCAGGCGACGCTTTCCCATGCCGGGAGCACGAGACGTACGTCGGTCGACGTACCCGCAACGCGCTCCAGGGCTCGTCGACGGCTGGGGTGCGGCTACAAGACGAGGTACTCCGCGGCCGCGTCCTCGTCGAGCACCAGCCCGTGCCCGGACCGCGACCGGTCCGGGGTCAGCGTCCCGCCGGCCGGGTCCAGGGCGCCGTCGAAGAACATCGACTCGATCCGGGCATGGTCGTGGAACCACTCGAGGTGGCGCAGGTTCAGCGTGCCGAGCGCGGCGGCGGCGTGCAGGTTGGGCGCGCAGTGCCCGGAGACCTCCAGGCCGTGCGCGGCGGCGACCGACGCGGCCTGGAACCAGGCGGTGTAGCCGCCGGCACGGGTGGCGTCGACCTGCAGGCAGTCGACCGCGCGGGCGGCGCACATCCGGCCGAAGTAGACGACGTCGGTGCCGTACTCCCCCGCGGCCACGTCGGCGTCGACCAGGTCGCGGACCTCGGACAGGCCGGCCAGGTCCTGGGAGCTGACCGGCTCCTCGAACCAGTGCACGTCGAGGTCGTCGACCCGCCGCATCACCCGGACCGCCTGCTTGGCGGTGTAGCCGCCGTTGGCGTCGACGAAGAGCTCCGCGTCGGGGCCGATCGCGTGCCGCGCCAGCCGGATCCGGTGCACGTCGCGGTCCTCGGCGGTGCCGTGCGACTCACCGATCTTGATCTTCACCCGCGGGATCTGCTGCTCGTGGACCCAGTGGCTCAGCTGCGCGACGGTCCGGTGGTCGTCGTACGTCGTGAAACCGCCGCTGCCGTAGACCGGCACGTCGTCACGGGCGGCGCCGAACAGGTCGGCCAGGGACAGGCCCAGCAGCCGTGCCTTGAGGTCCCAGAGGGCGACGTCGACGGCGCTGATCGCGTAGCCGACGGCGCCGGCCGGCGTGTCGTTGCGGGCACCCTGGACCATTGCCAGCCACGTCTTCGGCACGCACATCGGGTCCGTGCCAACGACCCTGTCGGCCAGCACCTGCTCGACGATCGGCACACAGGCCGCTGGGCCGTAGGTCCACCCGGTGCCGACGACGTCGCCGCAGCGCGCGTGCACCAGCACCATCGTGGTCGACGACCAGGTCGCGGTGCCGTCCGCCTCGGGCGCGTCGGTGGGGACGGTGTAGGCACGCGCGGTCACCGCCTCGACGGACCTGCCCATCACCCGTCCTTGTGCGGCAGGAACTCCTGCGCCTTGGTCTTGATCCCTTCCTTGATCACGCCCCACCGGTCCTCGTCGCCCTTGAGCAGCGCCTCGGCCGCGTCCTTCATCTGCGCGAAGGTCGCGTGCGGCGGGATCGGCGGCACGTCGGGGTCGGTGTGTACGTCGAGCACGGTGGGCCGGTCCGCGGCGAGCGCCTCGTCCCAGGCGGCACCGAGCTCCTCGGGGTCGGTGATGGTGCGCGCCGCCAGGCCGAGACTCCTGGCGAAACCCGCGTAGTCGACGTCGGGAAGCGTCTGCGACTCCGCGAACTTGGGGGCGCCGCCCATGGCCCGCATCTCCCAGGTCACCTGGTTCAGGTCGTTGTTGTGCAGCACGAGCACGATCAGCCGCGGGTCGGCCCACTGCTCCCAGTAGTGCTTGACGGTGATCAGCTCGGCCATGCCGTTCATCTGCATGGCGCCGTCACCGGCGAACACGATGCAGGGCCGGTCCGGGTGCGCGAACTTGGCGCCGATGCCGTACGGCACGCCGGGGCCCATCGTGGCCAGCGTCCCGGACAGCGAGCCCCGGACGTCGCCGGTGAACTTCAGCTGCCGGGCGTACCAGTTGGCCGCGGACCCGGAGTCGGCACAGACGATCGCGTCGCGTGGCAGCCGCTCCGAGAGCTCGTGGAAGGGGCGCATCGGGTTGATCGGCTCCGCCTCGACCATCGCCTCGGCCCGCATCGTCTCCCACCAGTCGGCGACCTTCTTCTCGATGCTGTCGGCCCAGGAACGGTCCTCCTTGCGCTGCAGCAGTGGGATCAGCGCACGGAGGGCCGCCCCGGCGTCGGCGACGATGTTGAGCTCGGTGGGGTAGCGCATGCCGATGAACTTGCCGTCGATGTCGATCTGGATGGCTCGTGCCTGGTCGAACTCGGGCAGGAACTGGGTGTAGGGGAAGTTCGAGCCGACGATCAGCAGCGTGTCGCAGTCCATCATCATCTCGTAGCTGGGCCGGCTTCCGAGCAGCCCGATCGAGCCGGTGACGAACGGCAGGTCGTCGGGGATCGCGTCCTTGCCGAGCAACGGTTTCGCGATCCCGGCGCCGAGCAGCCCGGCGACCTCGATCACCTCCGCGCGGGCGCCCCGAGACCCCTGGCCGGCCATGATCGCGACCTTCTCCCCTGCGTTGAGGATCTCCGCGGCCTGCCGGATGGCGGCGTCGTCGGGTGACACCGTGGGCCACTGGGTGCCGAGGGACGAGGGGACCTGCTTGAACGCGTGCGACGGTGCGACGTACTCCAGCTCCTGGACGTCGCCGGGGATGATCACCGCCGTCGGTGCCCGCTCGGACAGCGCCGTCCGGATCGCCCGGTCCAGCACGTTCGGCAGCTGCTCGGGGACGTTGACCTCCTGCACGTAGACGCTCGCGACGTCCTTGTACAGCGTCTGCAGGTCGACCTCCTGCTGGTAGGAGCCGCCCATCGCCGAGCGTGCGGTCTGGCCGACGATCGCGACGACCGGGACGTGGTCGAGCTTGGCGTCGTAGAGGCCGTTGAGCAGGTGGATCGCACCGGGGCCGGACGTGGCGGCGCACACCCCGATCTTGCCGGAGAACTTGGCGTAGCCGACCGCCTCGAACGCCGACATCTCCTCGTGGCGAGACTGCACGAACATCGGCTTGTCGCCGGCGCGACCCCAGGCTGCGAGCAGTCCGTTGATGCCGTCGCCCGGGAAGGCGAACACCTTGTCCACCCCCCACTCGCGCAGCCTGCTGAGCACGTGGTCGGCAACTGTCTCGGGCATGCTTCCTCCTGGTTGCGGTCGTCGTTCAGGTGCGGGTGAGCCGGTCCGCCGCGCGTGCGGCGACGGCCATGATCGTGAGCGCGGGGTTGGCGGCGCCCTGGGTCGGCAGGACGCTGCCGTCGGTGATCAGCAGGTTGGGTACGGCGAACGCACGGCAGTCCGCATCGACCACACCGGTCGTCTCGTCGCGCCCCATCCGGGCGCCGCCGACCAGGTGCGCGTAGCGACGGAACGTGGTGACGTGCTCGGCGCCGGCACCGAGCAGGATCTGCTCCATCACCTGCTCGGCCGCATCCATCAGCGCCCGGTCGTTGTCGCACTGGCTGTAGCTGAACCGGGCCACCGGAAGGCCGTTGCGGTCGGTCTGCTCGGCGAGGGTCACCCGGTTCTCCGGCAGCGGCAGGAACTCGCAGAGCGCCCCGAGGCAGGACCAGTGCACGTAGTCGCGCATGTACTCGCGCAGCTTCCGGCCCCAGATTTTCTGTCCGGCGAAGTGCTCGGACCAGGTGATCGGCAACGGCGAGACGCACTGGATGGAGTAGCCGCGCTTGAACGGCTTGTCCGGGTCGGTCTCGTAGAACTGCTCGGTCGAGACCTCCGGCGGAGGCGCCTTGTACATCCTGACCTCGTCGCCGAACCGGCCGCCACTCTGCGGTGCTCCCTGCACCATCAGGTAGCGGCCGACCAGGTCGTGGTCGTTGCACAGACCATCGGGAAACCGTCGCGAGGTGGAGTTCAGCAGCAGCCGCGGCGTCTCGATCGAGTAGCCGGCGACGATCACGTGGGCAGCGCGCTGGAAGTGCTCGACGCCGTGCCGCAGGTAGCGCACACCGGTGGCGCGGCCGGTGCGCTCGTCGATCTCCACGCCCGAGACCATCACGTCGGCGCGGATTTCGGCCCCGTGCGCGAGGGCGTCGGGGACGTGGGTGATCAACGGTGAGGCCTTCGCGTTCACCTTGCACCCCTGCAGGCAGAAGCCGCGGTAGATGCAGTGCTGCCGGTGGCCGAACCGGCCGTTGGTGATCGCGACCGGCCCGACCCGGGTCTCGATGCCCAGGGCCGCGGCGCCGCGCTGCAGCATCTCCCCGTTCCCGGAGACCGGGTGCGGGGCATGCGGATAGCGGTGCGGGTGGCCCCACGGCCAGTCCTCGCCGGAGACCGGGAGCTCACCCTCCATCGCCTCGTAGTAGGGCAGCAGGTCGCCGTAGTCGATCGGCCAGTCCTGCCCGACGCCGTCGCGGGTGTGCGTCTCGAAGTCGCTGGGATGGAAGCGGGGTGCGTAGCCGGCGAAGTGCACCATGGAGCCGCCGACGCCGCGTCCGGAGTTGTTCGAGCCCAGCGGCACCGGGTCCTTCCCGGCGATCACCCGCGGCTCGGTCCAGTACAGGTGGTGGGAGGCGGCCTCGTCGGAGACCCAGTCCCGGTCGGGGTCCCAGAACGGGCCGGCGTCGAGCGCGGCGACCTTCCACCCGGCCCGGGCCAGGCGCTGGGCCATCGTGGCTCCGCCCGCACCGCAGCCGACGATGACCGCGTCGATCTCCTCGTCGTCATCGAAGCTGCGCATGTCCTCGCGCAGCGCGTGGTTCGTGCGGTCCTGGCCGGCGGGAATGAGCCAGGCCGAGGCGTTGCGCTCGCGGACACCGTCGGCCGACCCGTCGCGGAACAGCGTCCTCATCGGCGCTCCGGCACGGGGTTGAGCGGCAAGTGGTCGGGGACCTCGAACGGCTCCAGGGTGTTCACTCCCGGGTTGCGGTAGCCGCGGGGGTACGCCGGACCGGGGAACCCGATCTCGTTCCAGGCCCACGGATGGGAGTAGAACGCCGTGCAGGCGTAGCGCGACCACAGCGACCACACCTGGTCGGCCTGCATCTCGTGCCAGGGCGTGTCACGTTGGTCGATGACCGCCTGCAGCAGGTCGGCCTGTTGGTCGCGGGAGCACTCGGCGAAGTCGCAGCCGTCCCGGTCGTGGGAGTCCGCGTTCAACGCCTCGAGCGTCCGGGACCACGCCTCGGGGTCGGGCGGCAGGTCCTCGTAGCGCCAGCCGTCGGTGGTCAGCTCGGCCAGCCGCTGGTCGATCATCTCGAAGACCGGGACCCGCGGCTCGTCGTGCTGGTCGAGGATCAGGTCGAGCAAGGGGCGCGCGACCGACTCCTGCTCCGGGGTGAAGTAGCGCAGCGGAGGCAGCGGCCCGATCCGGGCGAGCACCACCCCGGTGGTCACCGGGTCCCACATGCCGGCCTCGGCGAGCACGTCGAAGCCGGGGAAACGCGGCTGCTCCAGACCGGGCGTGATCCCTTGCTTGCGGGGCGGCGTCCGCATCAGAGCTTCCGGCGCAGGATCGAGGCGAGCAGACCCATCCCGCCGACCATGGTCATCAGCAGCGGCGCGAACAGCGGTGGCCCCATCTCGATGTTGTAGCGGGCGTTGCGCCAGCCACCCGGCTTCTGGCCGATCCCGCGCGCGTGCAGGTAGGTGCCCTGCAGCCCGTTGGCGACGATCGCCGCGGAGGCGATGGGCAGTGCGGTGTGCGAGGCCTTCTCGCTGACCATGCCGGCCACTCCTGCCGCGGCGCCGATCGGCCCCAGCGCGACGGGGAGCCACATCATTCGGTTCCCGAAGCTGGCCGAGTCGTGCTCGAAGTAGATCTCCAGCGCGGTCACCACGGAGCCGACCCCGGTCAGCACGGACAGGGTCCGGCCGAACGCCCCGTGCCGGACGTCCTCGACGACCTCCGCCACGTCGGCGAGGACACCGCCGTCGTTCGTTGTAAGTGCCATCTGTCTATTCATACGCAATAATTGCGTAGACGCAAATGTTGCAGGGCTTCACACGAGACCGGACTGGACACATGGGACCTCCTGGACGCGGTTCGACCTCCCCCGGCGCTGGACCGGCCGATGACGAGGTCGCGGCAGTGCTGCTCGGTACCCAGGTGCTCGGTGCGCTAATCGCGGAGTCGATGGCGAGCGTGGAGCAGCACGTCACCATGCCCCAGCTCAGGGTGCTGCTGCTGGCTCGTGCGGAGCCTCCGGTCAACCTGACGACGGTCGCCCGCGACCTCCGCGTGCACCCCTCGAACGCGACCCGCACCTGCGACCGGCTGGTGGCGGCCGGCCTGCTGGACCGCCGCACCTCGGAACGGGACCGGCGGCAGGTCGAGCTGTCGTTGACGCCGACGGGCAGGCGGTTGGTGACCAAGGTGATGAGACATCGGCGCCGGCGCATCAGACAGCTGATGGGCAAGATGTCGGCGGCCGACCGCGCGGCACTGGCCCGGTCGCTGCGCGCGCTCGCCGACGCCGGCCACCCTGACACGTGATCCTGGTGGTCTAGTCCGGGTCGACCCGCCGGAACCTGACCTGGTCGCCGGGACGCAGCTGCGCGCACACGGGCAGGTCGTGGGCGACCACGACGCCCAGCACCGGGTATCCACCGGTGGTCGGATGGTCGTTGAGGAACACCAGCGGCTGCCCCGACGCGGGGACCTGGATCGCCCCCAGGACCAACCCCTCGCTGGGCAGCTCCTCGGGCCGGCTGCGCTCCAGCTCCGGCCCGGTCAGCCGCAGCCCCACCCGGTTGGAGTCCGGCGACGTCGCGTACGCCGAACGGGTCAGGGTCTCGAGCGCCGGCGCCGTGAACCAGTCCGCGCGCGGGCCCGGCCGGAACCGCAAGGTGACCGACGGCCGCGGCCGGGGTACGACGGACACGTCCACGCCGTGCGGACGCCCGACCGGCTCACCGACCGGGAGCTCCTGGCCTACCGACAACGCCGCGGGCCCGATCCCGGACAGCACGTCCGTGGAGCGCGAGCCGAGCTCCGTGGGGACCGCGATGCCGCCCGCCACGGCGACGTAGGAACGCAGACCGGACCGGGTCCGGCCGACGGTGAGCGCCTGGCCCGCATGCAGCGCGACCGGCTCGGCCAGTGCCCGTGACCGGCCGTCCACGGTGACCGGGGCGTCGGCCCCGGTGACGGCCACGGTCATCGCGGTGGACGCATGCAGCGAGACCCCGCCCAGGGTGGTCTCCAGGACGGCCGCGTCGTCCGGGTTCCCGACCAGCCGGTTGGCCAGCGAGGCCGCGGGCAGGTCCAGCGCCCCGGAGCGCGGCACCCCGAGGTGCGCCCAGCCCGGTCGGCCACGGTCCTGCACGGTGGTCAGCGGCCCCGGGTCGAGCACGGTGAGCAGCCGGGTCACCCGTGGACCTCCACGAACCGCACCCGGGTGCCGGGCGCCAGGGTGGCGGGCTGGTCCCGGGAGGCGTCCCACAGCGTCAGGCCGGTGCGCCCGAGCAGCTGCCAGCCGCCCGGCGAGGCGGTCGGGTAGACACCGGTGAAGGCGCCCGCCAACCCGACCGAGCCGGCCGGCACGCGGGTCCGTGGGGTGTCGAGGCGGGGCACGGCCCGCTCGGCGGGAAGACCGGTGCAGTACGCGAACCCTGGCGCGAACCCGCAGAAGGCCACCAGCATGTCGGTGGCGGTGTGCGTGCCGATGGCCTCACGCTCGGTCATGTCCCACAGCCGGGCCACCGCGGCGAGGTCGGGCCCGTCGTACCTCGTGGGGACCTCCACCAGCGGCCCGGAGGCCACATCACCTTCCGGCAGCGACCAGCCCAGGAGCTCGCCGGTCAGCGCGGCCACGTCCGGCACGCCCCGGAACAGCACGGTCCGCGCGGCCGGCACGATGTCGACGGCCTCGGTGCCGCGCCTGCGGGCCTCGGCATAGAGCGCGCTCGCCTGCGCGGTGTCGTCCACCTCCACGAGGACCGCGTCCTCGCCGACCGGGATGCACCTCATCGGCCCAGGCCCGAGACGAACGGGCGGAGCTCGAAGCCGGCATGCTCCAGCGCCCGTCGTACCAGGGTGGCCGTCTCGACCGCACCCGGGGAGTCACCGTGCACGCAGACCGAGGCGACCACGCCGTCCCGCGCCATCCGCACGGCTCGTCCGGCAACGAGGCCCGGGTCGTCCACCAGGGCGCCCGGCTCGCCGCGCGGCAGCAGGGTGCCCTCGTCGGTGTAGCCCCGGTCGGGGAACCCTTCGCGGAAGATGGTCAGACCGGCCTCGGCGGCGAGCCGCAGGAAGACCGACGGCGGCAGGCCGAGCACCGGGAGGTCGCCGGCACCGGCCAGCACCGCCCTGGCCTGCTCCTCGTCGTGGACGACGCGGTTGTACAGCGCGCCGTGCGGCTTGAGGTAGCTCACCCGGGTGCCGGCGGACGCCGCGATCCGGGCCAGCGTGGCGACCTGGTCGGCGACCTGCTCCCGGAGCACGTCGAAGGGCACGTCCCGGGCCACCCGGCCGAAGTTCTCCCGGTCGTCGTAGGAGACCTGCGCCCCGACCGCGACGCCCCGGCCGGCCGCACGCTCGCACACCCGCCGCATCGTCTCCTCGTCGCCGGCGTGGTAGCCGCAGGCCACGTTCGCGCTGGTCACCACCTCGAGCAGGCCGGCGTCGTCGGTGACGCCCTCACCGAGGTCGGCGTTCAGGTCGATCAGCGGCGGCATGGCGACGATTGTGCCGTGCCGCCACGACCGCGGATAGGGTCGGCGCATGCCTGACCAGATCCAGCCACCCGTGGCCCAGAAGGTTCCGTCCGAGCGCACCCACCACGGCGACACGTTCGTCGACGACTACGAATGGCTTCGCGACAAGGACTCCGCCCCGACCCGGGCCTACCTCGAGGCCGAGAACGCCTACGCCGAGGCGCGCACCAAGCACCTGGCCGACCTGCGCGAGCAGGTCTTCACCGAGATCAAGGCCCGCACCAAGGAGACCGACCTGTCGGTGCCCTACCGGATCGGCGACTACTGGTACTACGGCCGCTCGGTGGAGGGAAAGCAGTACGGCATCAGCTGCCGTTGTCCGGTCGCCGGCCCGAACGACTGGACGCCGCCGACGCTCGACGTGGACACCGACGTCCCCGGCGAGCAGGTGCTGCTCGACAACAACGAGCTCGCCGAGGGGCACGACTTCTTCTCCCTGGGCGCGGCGTCGGTGAGCCCGGACGGCACCCTGCTCGCGTTCAGCACCGACACCGTCGGCGACGAGCGGTTCCTGCTCCAGGTCAAGGACCTGCGCACCGGCGAGCTTCTGCCCGACCAGATCCCGAACACGCTGCACGGAGCGACCTGGGACCTCGCCGGGACGATGATCTTCTACTCCACGGTCGACGACTCCTGGCGCCCGGACAAGATCTGGCGGCACCGGCTCGGCACGGACGTGTCCGAGGACGTGCTGGTCTTCCACGAGCCCGACGAGCGGTTCTGGGCCTCGGCCGGACGGACCCGCAGCGACAAGTACTTGGTGATCGGCGTCGGGTCCAAGACCACCACGGAGTACCGGGTGCTCGAGGCCGACGAGCCGACCGGTGAGTTCCGGGTCGTCGCGCCGCGCCGGCAGGGCGTGGAGTACGGCGTCGAGCACGCGGTGATCGGCGGCGAGGACTGCTTCCTGGTGCTGCACAACGACGGCGCCGAGAACTTCGCCCTCGCCCGGACACCGGTCGACTCCACCGGCCCGGACCAGTGGCGGCCGGTGCTGGAGCACGACCCGGCGATCCGGCTCGAGGACGTGGACGCCTTCGCCGGACACCTGGTGGTCAGCCAGCGCAGCAACGGGCTGACCCAGCTGCGGATCATCAACCTGTCCGACTCCGGCCTCGGCGACGACTACCTGGTCGAGTTCGAGCACCCGATCTACACCGTCGGCGCCGCGGGCAACCCCGAGTTCGCGCAGCCCACGGTCCGGCTCGGGTACACCACGATGGCCACTCCCCCGGCGGTCTACGACTTCGACGTGACCACCCGGGAGCTGACGCTGCTCAAGGAGTCCCCGGTGCTGGCCCACCCGACGCTGGGCGAGTTCGACCCGCAGGCCTACGAGCAGTTCCGCGAGTGGGCCACCGCGGAGGACGGCACCCGGGTGCCGATCTCGATCGTGTGCCGCAAGGGCGCCCGCGAGGAGGGCCCGATGCCGTTCCTGCTCTACGGCTACGGCTCCTACGAGGCGTCGATGGACCCCTACTTCTCGATCGCCCGGCTCTCGCTGCTCGACCGGGGCATCGGCTTCGCGATCGCGCACGTGCGCGGCGGCGGTGAGATGGGCCGGCGCTGGTACGACGAGGGCAAGATGCTGCACAAGCGGAACACGTTCACCGACTTCGTGGCCTGTGCCCGGCACCTCGCCGACACCGGCTGGACCGCGCCGGACCGGCTGGTCGCGGAGGGCGCGAGCGCCGGCGGGCTGCTGATGGGCGCGGTGGCCAACCTCGCGCCGGACGCGTTCTGCGCGATCGTCGCGAACGTGGCCTTCGTGGACGCGCTCACCTCGATCCTCGACCCGTCGCTGCCGCTGACCGTGATCGAGTGGGAGGAGTGGGGCAACCCGCTCGAGGACCCCGAGGTCTACGCCTACATGAAGTCCTACACGCCGTACGAGAACGTCGAGGCCAAGCGGTACCCCGCGATCCTCGCCGAGACCTCGCTGAACGACACCCGGGTGCTCTACGTCGAGCCCGCGAAATGGGTGGCCCGGCTGCGCGACGTCGCGCCCGGCGAGCAGGAGTTCCTGCTGAAGACCGAGATGGCGGCCGGGCACGGCGGGGTCAGCGGCCGCTACAACGCCTGGAAGGACCGCGCGTTCAGCTACGCGTGGGTGATCGACAAGCTCGGCCGCTCCTGACCCGGTTTCCCCAAGGTCTGTCGTCGAACCCGCACTTCCCCCTGTGTACAGAGCCCGGGAAGCGCAGGTTCGTCAGGGGAAGTGGCGGCCGTCGTACGCCCAACCGGGCCCAGCAGGCTAAGAGTTCGCTGAGAACTGCGCCCAGCGGCAACTTTCGGGACGTTCCGAGCGTCATTCCCTGTGCAAGACACCGCGTAAACCTGGCGTTTTCGGGAATCTCTGGAACGGGACCGCCGTTGAGATGAATACAGGGGCTACCGGTGGGTATGTCCTCTGGACAGGAAGGGAGCGCACGTGGCAACGAGTCGAACGCACGCGCGTCAGTCGACCGAGGGACGCGACAGTGTCGGAATGTACCTCGACGAGATTGCGCGCACTCCATTGCTCGACGCGATCACCGAAGTAGAGCTCAGCAAGACGATCGAGGCCGGCCTGATGGCCGAGCACCTGCTCGCCGAGGGCAGGGTCGGGCGCAGGAAGGGCGGAGCGCCCAAGTACGCCAACGAGGACGAGCTCAGGTGGCTGGCCGAGGAGGGTGAGCGCGCCATCCAGACGTTCGTCACCGCCAACCTGCGCCTGGTGGTGTCGATCGCCCGCAAGTACGGGCGCAGCGCGATGCCGATGCTGGACCTGGTCCAGGAGGGCAACACCGGCCTGATCCGCGCGGTCGAGAAGTTCGACTACGCAAAGGGCTACAAGTTCTCGACGTACGCCACCTGGTGGGTGCGCCAGGCGATCACCCGGGGCATCGCGCAGCAGGCCCGCGTCGTCCGCCTCCCGGTGCACGTGGTCGAGGAGCTGAACCAGGTCGGTTCGGCCCGGCGGACCCTCGAGCGCCAGCTCGGCCGCGACCCGGAGCCCGAGGAGATCGCCGCCGAGCTCGGCATGGACATCGACCGGGTGATCGACCTGATCACCTGGGGCCGTGAGCACGTCAGCCTCGACACCCCGGTGGACGAGAACGGCGACACCTCGCTGGGTGACCTGATCGCGCAGGAGACCGCTCCGGGGCCGGACGCGACCGTGCTCGACACCGAGTCGCGGGACCGGCTCAGCCATCTGGTCGAGCTGCTCGACGAACGTGCCGCTGACATCATCCGGTCCCGTTACGGGCTGGCCGACGGGCGGCAGCACAAGCTGGCCGACATCGGCGCCAAGCACGGGATCTCCGCCGAGCGGGTTCGCCAGCTCGAGCGGGAGGCCCTCGCCAAGCTCCGCACCCTGGCGGACCCGGACCTGGCTGCCTGACAGACCGCTCGGCGGGCTCGATCTCCGGGTCGGGTTGCTCTGAACGCGTCGGGTCTCTCAGCCCCCGGTCGAGCCTGCCGAGACCAACCTCGTGAAGACCTCCGTGACCCTGTCGCGGAGGTCTTCACGTGTCCCGGTGTTGTCGATGACGTACGTCGCGATCGCCAGCCGCTGCTCACGTGTCGCCTGTGCCGCGACCCGGGACTCGGCCTCGTCCCGGCCCATCCCGCGAACGGAGACCATCCGGTCGATCTGGACCTCGACAGGTACGTCGACCACGATCACCGCGTCGAACGCCGGGGCCTGGCCGGTCTCGGCGAGCAACGGGATGTCGTGCACGACCACCGCGTCGGGCCCGGCCTGGGTCTCCAGCTCCGCGCCGCGGGCCCGGACCCGGGGGTGGATGATCGCCTCGAGCGTGCGGCGCCTGCCCTCGTCCCCGAAAACGATCGCGCCCATGGCCGGCCGGTCGAGCTCACCGTCCGCGGTGATCACCCCCGGCCCGAAGGCCGCCTCGATCTCCTCGAGCCCGGTGGTGCCCGGGGCGACCACCTCGCGCGCGAGCAGGTCCGCGTCGACCACGACCGCGCCGAGCTCGGCCAGGATCGCGGCGACGGTGCTCTTGCCGGAGGCGACTCCCCCGGTCAGGCCCACTCTCATCCTGCTCGTCCAGCGGCTCGTCCGGTCGGTGTCTTCTGTCGGTGCACGGTGGCAGTATCGCAGGATGGCCGAGAAGAGAGCTCTGACCCAGTACCTCGTCGCGTCCTCGCTCGACGGCTTCATCGCCGACGAGAACGACAATCTGGACTGGCTGCTGCAGTTCGACGACGACAAGGACGACGCGAACCCCTACGACATGTTCATCAAGGACGTGGGTGCGTTGGCGATGGGCGCCACGACGTACGAGTGGGTCCAGCGCAACCATCCCGGGCAGTGGTTCTACGAGGACCGGCCCACGTGGGTGTTCAGCCACCACCGGCTGGAACCGATCCCGGAAGCCAACCTCGTGTTCACGTCCGCGGACGTCACGACGGTGCACGCCGACATGCTCGCGGGTGCCGCCGGGAGGAACGTGTGGCTGGTGGGCGGCGGCGACCTGGTCGGCCAGTTCCTGGACCACGACCTGCTCGACGAGATCTGGGTGTCCATCGCGCCGGTCACCCTCGGACAGGGTGCTCCGCTGCTGCCGCGCCGACGGACCGAACCGATGCGGCTCACCACGGTGGAGCGGGCGCGCAGCGGGACCTTCGCCCACCTGCGCTACTCGCTGCGCTGACCCTCTGTCGGTGTCCGGGCCTGGTCCCAGGGCAGCCGGAACGCCTCCGCGGCGCCGCCGACGACGGACACGACGAGCGGTTCGAGGTCGGCCGGGTCGGTGTCCGGGTCGACCAGGATTCCGTCCTCGGCGGTGTAGCTCACCGCCCACCAGGTGTCCGGGCCGTTCTCGCTGCGGACGAACCGCGCCCGCTCCGTGTGCCCGTCGGGGAAGGTGTAGGTGATCTCCTGCACCGGCCACGGCAGTCGGCCGGCGGCGACGTACCGGACCGCGGACACCTCACCGTCGGGTCCGGTGACGGCGGTGCTCGCGAGTGCGAGCGCCCGGCCGTCGAACCCGAGTCGCGCCCGTCGGTGGGACGCGATCAGCACGGGAGGTGGGGCGTCGGCCCCGGTGAGCGCGTCGCAGACGACCCACCTCGTGCCGCGCTCCCAGAACGACGTGACCCCGCCGTCGTGGGCGGTCTGGGCGACCTGCTCGAGGTCAGCTGACCCGGCCTGGCTCTCGAGCGTCTCGGCGCATGCCGCGGAGACGGTCGCGTCCCACGGCTGCCCGCCGAGGGGACTGGCTGCCGGGCTCTGGCCGGGCGGCAGGTCGGGCTCGATGTCGGGACCGGTGTCCGGGTCGATGGCCGGGCTTGTGGTCGGGCTGCTCGCGGTCGGCGACGGGCTCGCGGCTCCGTCGGCCAGCACCGCGCGGGCGGGCGCCTCGGCCTCGTCGGTGGCCGTCCCACACCCACCCACCACGAGCACGCAGAACACCGCCGCTGCAGCCGCGGCGCGGTTGCGCCGTCCGTGCGTCATAGTTCCCCCCATGACGTGAAATGTTCACGACGCCCCGGCCTCCCCGTGGCCGGTGGTCGTCCCCTCCACCTCCAGTCTGCCCTATCCCACCCAGGACGAGCGCGGGCACCTGCCCCTCCGCCGCCGGATCGGTCCCGCCTGACACGATGGGCGTGTGTCCCACGTCGAGATCAGGCCGGGTGACCGGATCGCCCTGCTGGTGCCCGGGTCGGCCGACTACGTCGACCTGGCGCTCGGGTTCCTGGCCGCGGGGATGGTGCCGGTCCCGCTCGACCCGCGGCTGACCCCCTCCGAACGAGGCGCGGTCCTCGAAGACATCGCGCCGCGGCTGGTCGTGGACGACGCCTCCCTGGCTGCGACGATGCTCGAGAACACCCCGGACCGGTTCCGTCGCGGACTGCCCCTGGCCCGCCCGATGCACGTGACCAGCGGGACGACCGGTGTCCCCAAGGGCGTCTGGTCCGGGATCCTCGACGAGCCGGCGGCGCGTGCGCTGGTCGACGAGGAACGCGAGCTGTGGGGCTTCGCGCCGTCCGACGTACATCTGGTGCTCTCGCCGCTGTACCACTCCGCGCCGCTGCGGTTCGCGATCGGGACGCTGCTCGCCGGCGGGCGGGTCGTCGTGCCCGGCCCGTTCGACCCGGCCGCGGTCACGCACGCGATCGAGACCGAGCGGCCGACCACGATGTTCTGCGTGCCGGCGCACCTGCAACGGCTCTTCGCGCACTGGGGCGAGGTAGGCGTGCCGGACCTGTCGTCGTTCCGGCTGGTCGCCCACGCCGGGGCCGCCTGCCCGCCGACGGTCAAGAGGCGGATGATCGAGCTGTTCCCGGACGGCGCCACCTGGGAGTTCTACGGCTCGACCGAGGGACAGTTCACCGCCTGCCGCGGCGAAGAGTGGCTGGCGCGCCCCGGGACAGTCGGGCGTGCCCGCCCGGGCCGGACCCTCAGCGTGGACGAGGACGGCACGATCTGGTGCGTGGTGCCCGAGCACGCCCGGTTCACCTACTGGAACGCGCCGGA
>DASSBE010000076.1:0-5364 GCA_035699065.1 Nocardioidaceae bacterium | reverse complement strand
CCGTTCTCGTAGACTCGCGCCACTGCGTTGACGGAGCCAAGTAGCCGCCGACCGGTGGAGCACAGAGAGCCGCCCGCCCCGTGACAGGGACGCTGAGAGGGCGGAGTCCACCCCGGCGACGAAGACACTCCCGAGCATGCTTCACGAACGAGGCCGCCCCGGCTCGAGGGCGGCGAAGGTGTGGTGGCACAGCGAACTCCCCCGTCGCCCACGCCTCCTGGGGTCACACCAGGAGGTGAAACCATGCAACGCACTCTCGCCAGCCAGCTGGCACACATACCACCCGGCCGGACCGTCAAGGTCGAGGGCTGGATCCACCGCCGCCGCGCCCTCGCGCACCTCACGTTCGTCATCCTGCGCGACCGCACCGGCCTCACCCAGGTCGTCGCGAAGGACCCGGCCGTCATCGAGCAGGTCAACGGGCTCGGCGAGGAGACGGTCGTCTCCGTTGACGCCACCCTGACCGTGAACGCGCAGGCACCGGGCGGCGTGGAGCTCGTCGACCCAGTGATCACGCCGCTGACCGAGCCGGCCCAGACACCGCCGGTCGAGCTGTGGCGGCCGACGATGAAGGCTGGGCTGCCGACACTGCTCGACAACGCACCCGTCACCTTGCGGCATCCACGTAGCAAGGCGACGTGGCAGATCGCCTCGGCGAGCATGCAAGGGTTCCGTCGGGCGTTGACCCGGGACGGGTTCACCGAGATCCAAACGCCGAAGCTCGTCGGCACGAGCACCGAGTCCGGGGCGAACGTGTTCACGGTCGACTACTTCGGGCAGCAGGCGTTCCTGGCCCAGTCCCCCCAGCTCTACAAGCAGACCTTGGTCGGTGTCTTCGAGCGGGTCTTCGAGGTCGGGCCGGTCTTCCGGGCCGAGCCGCATGACACCGTGCGGCACATCGCGGAGTACGTCTCGCTCGACGCGGAGCTCGGCTTCATCGAGGACCACAGGGACGTGCTCGTCGTACTCCGCGCCGCCCTCGCCGGCATGCTCGACGCCATCGCCGAGCTCGCACCCGAGGCGGTCGAGCTGCTCGACGTACAGCTGCCGGTGGTCCCGGACGAGATCCCGGTCCTCCACTTCGCGGACGCCCTGAAGCTGGTCGGCGCACCGGCCGACGAACCAGACCTCGCCCCGGCCCACGAGCGTGCGCTGAGCGCTTGGGCCATGGCCGAGCACGGCAGCGAGCTCCTGGCGGTCGAGGGTTACCCGATGCGCAAGCGGCCGTTCTACACCCACCCGCAGCCCGACGACCCGCGCTGGTCGAACTCCTTCGACCTGCTGTTCCGCGGGCTCGAGCTGAGCACGGGCGGGCAACGGCTGCACCGGTACGGCGACTACCGGGCGGCCCTGGCCGCGACGGGACAGAGCGAGGAGCCGTACGACGGGTACCTGCAAGCGTTCCGCCACGGCATGCCGCCCCACGGCGGATTCGCCATCGGGCTCGAGCGTTGGGTCGCCCGGCTGACCGGGGCGGAGAACATCCGCGAGGCCCGGCTGTTCCCGCGCGACCTCAACCGACTCTCGCCGTAGCGGCCGCTGGCCGGCCGGGGCGCGTGAGTGACGTCTGCGTAATCGGGTATGAATGAGTCATGACCCTCACGAGACTGATCGCGCGCCCCATGCTCGCCTCCATGTTCATCGCGGGCGGCGTCAACGCCCTGAAGAACACCGAGCTGATGGCTCAGCGCGCCAAGCCCGTCATCGACAAGTTCGTGCCCATGGCGCAGAAGGCGGCGCCGAGCGCTCCGATTCCCACGGACCCGAAGACGTTGGTCCGGATCAACGCCGGCGTGCAGATTCTCGGAGCCCTTGCGCTGGCCACCGGACGCGCGCCGCGGCTGTCGGCCCTGACCCTGGCCGCCAGCCTGGTCCCGACCACCGCGGCCGGGCACCGGTTCTGGGAGGAGAGCGACGCGACCGCGAAGAACCAGCAGCGGACGCACTTCTTCAAGAACGTCTCCATGATGGGTGGTCTGCTGCTCGCGTCGGTCGACACCGAGGGCAAGCCGGGGGTCGCCTGGCGGGTCCGCCACGCCGCCACCGACGCCCGGCGTGAGGCCAAGCATCTCGGCAAGTCCGCACGCCGCGAGGCGAGGCTGGCGAAGAAGAGCGTGACCGGCTGACCGCGCGCAGGCACGGCGCGGTCACGCTCCGCTGCGGGCCGATACCCTCGTCGCGATGAACCACACCGACCTC
The DNA here is from genome assembly GCA_035699065.1 of Nocardioidaceae bacterium. Lineage (GTDB taxonomy): Bacteria > Actinomycetota > Actinomycetes > Propionibacteriales > Nocardioidaceae > Nocardioides_C. Next base: position 3,165 of record DASSBE010000076.1, on the reverse strand, counting down.
TGGCCCGCTCCCCGCGCGACCGAACCGGTCCGAGCCACCGTGTCACTGCCCGGGTCGAAGTCGCTGACCAACCGCGCCCTGGTGCTGGCCGCGCTCTCCGACGGCCCGAGCACCGTGCGGCGTGCGCTGCGTTCCCGTGACACCGAGCTGATGGCCGGTGCGCTGACCTGGCTCGGCGCCAGTGTGGACACGTGCGGCGACGACTGGCAGGTGATCCCCGGTGACCTGGGTGGCCCGGCCACGATCGACTGCGGGCTTGCCGGCACCGTGATGCGCTTCGTGCCTCCAGTGGCCGCGCTCGCTCGGGGACCCGTGATCTTCGACGGTGACCCGCACGCGCGCACCCGGCCGATGGGTGAGGTGCTCACGGCCCTGCGTGGGCTCGGCGTGCGGATCGACGACGAGGAGCGTGGGAGCCTGCCGTTCACGGTCCTCGGGGACGGTCATGTCCGGGGCGGCACCGTGACCATCGACGCGTCCGCGTCCAGCCAGTTCATCTCCGCGCTGTTGCTGGCCGGGCCCAGGTACGACGAAGGGGTCGATGTCCGCCACGACGGGAAGCCGGTGCCGTCGCTGCCACACATCGCGATGACCGTCGCGCAGCTGCGCCTGCACGGTGCCGAGGTGGATGACTCCGACGCGAACCGGTGGCACGTCCTGCCCGGACCGATCCACGCGGTCGACGTACCCGTCGAGCCGGACCTGTCCAACGCGGCACCGTTCCTGGCAGCGGCCCTGGTCACCGGCGGCGAGGTGACCGTCCGGGACTGGCCGCGCGAGACCACCCAGGCGGGCGACGCGCTGCGCGAGATCGTCTCGCTGATGGGTGCCCACGTCGACTTCACCGACGAGGGCCTGCGCGTGCGCGGCGGTGACTCGTTGCGGGGCATCGACTACGACCTGCACGACGTCGGCGAGCTGACCCCCGCCGTCGCGGCGATGTGCGTGCTCGCGGAGTCTCCTTCGCACCTGCGCGGGATCGCGCACATCCGCGGGCACGAGACGGACCGGATCACCGCGCTGGCGACCGAGTTCACCAAGCTCGGCGGAGACGTCACCGAGACCGCGGACGGACTCTCGATCCGGCCGGCGCGACTGCACGGCGGCACGTTCGGCACGTACGCCGACCACCGGATCGCGCATGCGGCGGTGATCATCGGCCTCGGGGTCGACGACGTCCGGGTGCAGGACATCGGCACCACTGCGAAGACCTTCCCGGGTTTCGCGGACGCCTGGTCCGGGCTGTTCTAGGGCGATGGGCCGCAACTACGAGGAGTACGCCGATGACGGGCGGTTCGACCGTCCACGGCGGCACACCCGGCCGCGGACCAAGGACCGGCCGACCTACGCGGACGCGGTCAACGCGATGGTGGTCACCGTCGATCGCGGCCGGTTGACCTGCCTGCTCGAGGAGGCCGGGACCGACCGCGTCGTGATGGCGATGAAGTCACGTCCGCTCGGGCGCAAGGGCGTGGTCGTCGGGGACCGGGTCCGCCTTGTCGGGGACGTGTCCGGCGAGTCCGGCTCGTTGGCCAGGATCGTGGAGGTCGACGACCGGCGTACCGTCCTCCGCCGTACCGCCGACGACGACGACCCGGTCGAACGTGTCATCGTCGCGAACGCCGACCAGCTGGTGGTCGTGGCCGCACTCGCCGATCCCGAGCCCCGCCCGCGGCTGATCGACCGGGCGCTGGTCGCTGCCTACGACGCGGGACTGCAACCGCTGCTGTGCCTGACGAAATCGGACCTGGCCGACCCGGAGACGCTGCTGTCGATCTACCGGCCGCTGGGGGTGCCCTACGTCGTGACGCAGCGCGGTGAGGAGCTCGCCGACCTCCGGGACCGGCTCGCGGGCCGGATCAGCGTGCTGATCGGGCACAGCGGGGTCGGCAAGTCCACGCTGGTCAACTCGCTGGTCCCCGGGGCGGACCGGGCGATCGGCCAGGTCAACGCGGTCACCGGACGCGGCCGGCACACCTCCACATCGGCGTTCATGCTCCGGCTGCCGCCCACCGACGGGCTGGACGGCGGGTGGATCGTGGACACGCCGGGCATCCGATCCTTCGGCCTCGCCCACATCGAGCCGGCGCACCTGATCCGGGCGTTCCCGGACCTGGAGGAGCTGACCGCGGACTGCCCGCGCGGATGTACCCACGGCGAGACGGAGCCGGAGTGCGGTCTGGACGAGGCGGTCGCGGACGGCCGCACCGAAGAGGCGCGGGTGGAGTCGTTCCGCCGGCTGCTGGCCAGTCGTGAGCGAGCCGAGGATGATTAGTCCCACGAAGCAGTGACAAAAGAGGAAGGATCTCAGGCGGCTCGTCCGGACTCCACTCGAAACCTCGCCCTTTTCCCTAGAGTTCTTGGAGAAACGAGAATAGGCTGGGAGGACGCCGTCGCCGGCGACCTGCGCGCCACGGGCCTCTCCACGGAGCCGCGCCGCTGCTGCCCCCGGCCGCCGGCTCCGGCTCAGGGAGGCACCGCATGACCGCGACCGATGCCCCACGCACGGCGAGCTTCCAGGCGGCACCGGGCCAGCCCGCACCGGGCCGGCGGATCGTCGCCACGATCACCTCCACCGACCACAAGGTGATCGGGAAGCTGTACCTCACCACGTCGTTCTGCTGGTTCCTGGTCGGCGGAGTGATGGCGATGATCATGCGTTCCGAGCTGGCGTTCCCGGGCCAGCAGGTGGTCAACGACGAGCTGTACAACCAGCTGTTCACGATGCACGGCACGATCATGCTGCTGTTGTTCGCGACGCCGTTGTTCTTCGGGTTCGCGAATGTGATCATGCCGATCCAGATCGGTGCGCCGGACGTGGCGTTCCCGCGGCTGAACATGTTCAGCTACTGGCTGTTCCTGTTCGGCGGGCTGATCGCGGCGTCCGGGTTCCTGACGCCCGAGGGTGCCGCGAGCTTCGGCTGGACCGGCTACGCCCCGCTCTCCAGCGCGGTCCGCTCGCCCAGTGTCGGCGGTGACCTGTGGATCATGGGCCTCTACATCGCCGGGCTCGGCACGATCCTGGGTGCGGTCAACTTCATCACCACGATCATCTGCATGCGGGCGCCCGGGATGACAATGTTCCGGATGCCGATCTTCACCTGGAACACCTTCATCACGAGTCTGCTGGTGCTGATCGCGTTCCCGATCCTCGGTGGCGCGCTG
>DASSBE010000075.1:0-14891 GCA_035699065.1 Nocardioidaceae bacterium | reverse complement strand
TGGTCGACCTGAACCACGCGCAGAACATCAAGAGCGCCAAGCGGATGGTCGAGCGTGCCCGCCCGGTCGTGTGGGACGTCCTCGAAGAGGTCATCACCGAGCACCCGGTGCTGCTGAACCGTGCACCCACTCTGCACCGGTTGGGCATCCAGGCGTTCGAGCCGCAGCTGATCGAGGGCAAGGCCATCCAGATCCACCCGCTGGTCTGCTCCGCGTTCAACGCCGACTTCGACGGTGACCAGATGGCGGTGCACCTGCCGCTGTCGGCGGAGGCCCAGGCCGAGGCACGCATCCTGATGCTCTCGACCAACAACATCCTCAAGCCGTCTGACGGCCGCCCGGTCACGATGCCGACCCAGGACATGATCATCGGCATCTTCTTCCTCACCCTCGACCGTGAGGGCGAGCTGGGCGAGGGCCGTGCGTTCTCCTCGACCGCCGAGGCGATCATGGCCTTCGACCGGGGCGAGATCACGCTGCAGAGCAAGATCCGGATCCGCTTCCCGCAGGTCGTCCCGCCCGCCGGCGTCGACGTGCCCGAGGGCTGGGAGCCGGGTCAGCCGCTGATCCTGAGCACCACGCTGGGCCGGGCCCTGTTCAACGAGGCCCTGCCGACCGACTACGCCTTCGTCGACTACGAGGTCGGCAAGAAGCAGCTCGGTGTGATCGTCAACGACCTGGCCGAGCGCTACACCAAGGTCGAGGTGGCCGCGTCGCTGGACGCGCTGAAGGACACCGGCTTCCAGTGGGCCACCCGCTCCGGCGTGACCGTGTCCATCGAGGACGTCGTCACGCCGAGCCGCAAGGCCGAGATCCTCGAGACCTTCGAGGAGCAGGCCAAGAAGGTCCAGGTGCAGTTCGAGCGGGGTCTGATCACCGACGACGAGCGTCGCCAGGAGCTCATCGAGATCTGGACGCAGGCGTCGAACAAGGTGGCCGAGGAGATGGAGGCCACCTTCGACAAGCGCAACCCGATCTACATGATGGTGCACTCCGGTGCTCGCGGGAACATGATGCAGGTCCGTCAGATCGCCGCGATGCGAGGTCTGGTGGCCAACCCGAAGGGTGACATCATCCCGCGGCCGATCAAGTCGAACTTCCGTGAGGGCCTCTCGGTGGTGGAGTACTTCATCTCCACCCACGGTGCTCGTAAGGGCCTGGCCGACACCGCGCTGCGGACCGCCGACTCGGGTTACCTGACCCGTCGCCTGGTGGACGTCTCGCAGGACGTCATCATCCGTGAGGACGACTGCGGCACCGAGCGGGGTCTGCCGAAGAAGATCGGCGAGCGTCTCGCGGACGGCCGGGTGGTCAAGGCGGAGAACGCCGAGACCGCGGCATACGCCCGCTCGGCCGCCGTCGAGGTCACCCACCCGGAGACCGGCGAGGTTCTCGCCACCGCCGGTGCGGACCTCGGTGACGTGAAGATCGACGAGCTGGTCGCCGCGGGCATCGAGGAGGTCAAGGTCCGCTCCGTGCTGACCTGTGACGCCAAGACCGGCACCTGCGCCAAGTGCTACGGCCGCTCGCTGGCCACCGGCAAGCTCGTGGACATCGGCGAAGCGGTCGGCATCATCGCTGCCCAGTCGATCGGTGAGCCGGGCACGCAGCTGACGATGCGTACCTTCCACACCGGTGGTGTGGCCTCCGCGGACGACATCACGCAGGGTCTGCCCCGTGTGGTGGAGCTGTTCGAGGCCCGTCAGCCCAAGGGCCGTGCCCCGATCACCGAGGCAGCCGGACGCGTGGAGATCGAGGAGACCGACAAGGCCAAGAAGGTGCTGGTCACCCCGGACGACGGTTCCGACGTCCAGGAGTACCCGATCAGCAAGCGTTCACGGCTGATGGTCGCCGACGGTGACCACGTCGAGGTCGGGCAGAAGCTGACCCAGGGCACGGAGGACCCGCAGGACGTGCTGCGCATCCTCGGTGTCCGCCGCGCCCAGGAGCACCTGGTTGACGAGGTCCAGCAGGTGTACCGCAGCCAGGGCGTGTCGATCCACGACAAGCACATCGAGATCATCGTGCGGCAGATGCTGCGCCGCGTGACGGTGATCGAGTCCGGTGACACGAAGCTGCTCCCGTCCGACCTGGTCGACCGGGTGCGGTTCGAGGAGGAGAACCGTCGCGTGGTCTCCGAGGGCGGTACGCCGGCCTCGGGTCGCCCGGTGCTGATGGGGATCACCAAGGCCTCCCTGGCCACCGAGTCGTGGCTGTCCGCGGCCTCCTTCCAGGAGACCACCCGGGTCCTCACCGACGCGGCGATCCACGGCAAGTCGGACTCGCTGCTCGGCCTGAAGGAGAACGTGATCATCGGCAAGCTGATCCCGGCCGGCACCGGCCTGGAGCGGTACCGCAACATCCGGGTGGAGCCCACCGAGGAAGCGCGTGCCAAAGCGTAATCCGTGACCGGTTACGAGAACTACGACTACGACTTCGGCAACAGCGCCGGTGGTCAGGCCGTGGCGCTCGACGACTTCGACTTCGGTTCCTACCAGAACTGATCTCGCTGTCTGCCACGAAGGCCCGGTTCCCGCACAGGGGACCGGGCCTTCGTGCGTTCGCGGACCGGCCTCCTGCGGGTCGCCGGCCCGCTGTTTCATCAAGGTATGTAGGGAAGCCGTCACTTCCCACGGCCCAGGCAGCGTGGGAAGTGAGGTGTTCCCTACATACCTAGGGGAAACTGTGGCCGGCCTAGGGGAAACTGTGGCCGGCCTAGGGGAAACTGTGGCCGGAGCGACTGGGCCCCGGGGAAGGCTGGTGTGGCTACGGCCGCGGCGGCTCGTCGTGACTAGGAGGACGCCTGCTCGGGAGCGGCGCGGCGGGCGCGGAGGCGGCGGAGGGCACCGACCGGGTCCACCAGCACGTTGAGCCGGGTGGCGACGGGCGGCCAGCCGAGCAGCAGGGCGAGTACGACGGCCAGGGGACTGACCAGGGCAAGGCCCAGAACCGGATGTGCCGAGGCCCAGTCCGGGACGTTGGTGTACTCCACGCCCTTGATCACGAACCCGTGGAACAGGTAGACGACCAGCGTGGCCGCCCCCATCCGGGAGAACCAGCCGCCGCGCTGCGGGACCAGGGCGAAGAAGCTGACCGCCACCAGCCCGCAGAGCAGGAGCAGCGCGATCCGGGCCCCGGCGCCCTCGAGGAACGTGGCGTGGAGCTCGCCGTAGCTCGCGCGCCAGTACAGCCACTCGGTGCCCATCCGGCCCTCGACGAAGAACGTCAGCGCGAACGCCAGGGCCATCGTCGCTCCGGCGGCGAGCCGGGCCGCAGGACGGCGCAGCAGCGCGAGATGCTCGGGGCGGGCCAGCAGGCCCACCACGAAGAACGGCAGGAGTCCCATCGCGCGTGCGACGTCGAGCACGTCTCCGGTGGTGAGCCCGCCGAGCAGGCTGACCCCGACCGCCAGCGCCAGTGCGGCCGGGGCGGCCTTGAACACCGGGGTGACCAACCGCCACAGGAACAACGCGGACAGGTACCACATCGGCCAGTGCGGGTCGGCGAACAGCAGGTCGAGGTCCTCGCCGCCGACACCGACCCGGAACGCGGCGAGGGCGGCCTCGAAGACCACATAGGGCAGCGCCACGGTGGTCAGCAGCCGCGACATGCTGGTCCGCTTCCAGGTGAACGAGCGGGACAGGTAGCCGGTGACCATCACGAACGCCGGCACGTGCCACAGGTAGAGGAAGTTGTAGACCCACGTGTTCAGCGCGGTCTCCGGCAGCAGGGTCCAGGAGTGGCCGAGCACCACCAGCGTGACCAGCAGCATCTTGGCGTTGTCGAACCAGGGGTCCCGCTGCTTCGTCGTCTGGGCGGGCGCGGTGCGGACGACGGAGGTGGTGGGTGCGTGCAGAGTGGTTGACATCAGCAATCTCGCTCGGGGCTAGTGCCCTCACCGTGCCCAATCGTGCCGTTACCAAAACGTGACACATCTCCCTCCCCCTAGACTCGGCCGCATGTCCGTCGATGCCGCCCCGCCGCAACGTCAACGGGTAGCGGCGTACGCTCTGCTCACCCGCGACGACGAGGTGCTGCTCACCCGGATGTCCCCGCGGACCAGGATCGAGGGACGCTGGACCCTGCCCGGTGGTGGCATCGACCACGGCGAGGACCCGCGCGACGCGTTGCGTCGCGAGGTCTACGAGGAGACCGGCCTGCACGTGGCGCCGGGCCGGGTGATCGACGTGCACGCCACCCACTTCGTCGGGGCACGCGCCGACGGAGTCGTGGAGGACTACCACGGCATCCACCTGATCTTCGAGGCAGAGATCGCCGAGGAGTCGCGCGACGTGCAGCCCCACGTCATCGAGGAGGAGTCCTCCACGGACTACGCGGAGTGGGTCCCGCTGACCCGGGTCGAGGGACTGGACCTGCTCAGTGCCGCCCGGCACGCGCTGACGATGGCCGCCCAGGAGACCTGACATGGACCTGACCGATCCCGAGACCGTGTTCACCTACGGCGCGCCGGCATTGAAGTTCGGCCCCGGCGCCTCCGACGAGATCGGTTTCGACCTCTCCCAGTACGACGTACGCCGCGTCCTCGTGGTCACCGACGCCGGCGTGGCCGCGACCGGCCATCCGCAGCGGGTCGCCGACCAGATGACCCGGTTCGGGATCGAGGCCCGGGTCTTCGACGGGGCCCACGTGGAACCGACCGACGAGAGTCTGCAGGTCGCCATCGGCTTCGCCCGCGACACCGGCCCGTGGGACGCGTTCGTCGCGGTCGGGGGAGGGTCGGCGATCGACACGGCCAAGGCGGTGAACCTGCTCACCAGCAACCCCGGCGAGCTGATGGACTACGTCAACCTCCCGGTCGGTAGGGGCGCCGCGCCCGTGCACGCGCTGCGGCCGCTGGTCGCGGTCCCCACCACCACGGGCACCGGCAGCGAGAGCACCACGATCTGTGTGCTCGACGTGCTGTCGCTGAAGGTGAAGACCGGGATCAGCCACTCCCGGCTGCGGCCCACGTTGGCAGTGGTCGACCCGCGGCTCACCCTGACCCAGCCGGCCGGGGTCACCGCGGCGGCGGGGATGGACATCTTGTGTCACGCGCTGGAGAGCTACACCGCCCGCCCCTACGACTCCTACGAACGCAAGCAACCCGAGCAACGCGTGCCCTACTGCGGGTCGAACCCGATCGCCGACATGTGGTCGGAGAAGGCGATGTCACTGCTCTCCGGGGCGTTCCGCGCCGCGGTGCACGACGGCGACGACGAGGGGGCGCGCGGTGACATGGCGCTCGCGGCCACCTTCGCCGGCATGGGGTTCGGGAACGCCGGGGTGCACATCCCGCACGCGAACGCCTACCCGATCGCGGGCCGGGTCAAGGACTTCCACCCCGCCGGCTACCCGACCGAGGAGCCGATGGTCCCGCACGGGATGGCGGTCTCGCTGACCGCGCCGGAGGCCTTCCGGTTCACCTTCGAGGCGGCCCCCGAGCGGCATGTCCGCGCGGCGGAGCTTCTCGCCCCGGGCCGCAGCCGACCCGACGACGTACGCGACCTCCTGCCCGAGGTGCTCACCGACCTGATCCGCGACGTCGGCCTGCCGAACGGCATCGGCGCCGTCGGCTACGACGAGTCCGACGTCCGCGACCTCGTCGACGGCACCCTGAAGCAGCAGCGGCTGCTGGCCACCGCGCCCCGGAAGCCCACCGAGGAGGACCTGGCCGAGATCCTCAGCCGCTCGCTGGAGCTCTGGTGAGGGAACGACCCCTCGGGCTGGCCGACGCGCTGCGCCGGAGCGGAGTCAGCGACGTCGACGACTCCGGGCTGACCAAGGCGATGTACTCCTCGGACGCCTCGCTGTACCGGGTGGTTCCCGCGGCCGTGGCCCGGCCGCGGCACGTCGACGAGCTGCTCGCGGTGGTCGCGGTCGCCCGGGAGCGCGGCGTTCCGGTGACGATGCGAGGTGCCGGTACGTCGATCGCCGGGAACGCCGTGGGGAAGGGCATCGTGGTCGACACCGCCAAGTACCTCAACCGGGTGCTCGCGGTCGAGCCGGAGACCCGGACCGCCGTCGTCGAGCCCGGCGTCGTGCACGCCACCTTGCAGCGGGCCGCCGCGGCGCACGGACTGCGGTTCGGGCCCGACCCCTCGACGCACACCCGCTGCACCATCGGCGGGATGATCGGCAACAACGCCTGTGGATCGCGTGCACTGGGCTACGGCCGCACCGTCGACAACGTGGAGCGGCTCGACGTGGTGACCGGCACCGGCCAACGGCTGGTCGTCGGTGCCGGACTCACCGGGACCACGTCGTTGCACAAAGGCCTCGACGCGCTGGTGCAGGCTCACCTCGGAACCGTGCGGACCGAGTTCGGCCGGTTCGGAAGACAGGTTTCCGGCTACGGCCTGGAACACCTGCTTCCCGAGAACGGCCGACGCGTGGACCGGTTCCTGGTCGGCAGCGAGGGCACCCTGTCCGTCGTACTCGGGGCCACGGTGCGGCTGGTCGAGGACGCCCCGCACCGGGCCCTGGCGGTGCTCGGCTACCCGTCCGTGGCCGAGGCGGCCGACGCCGTGCCCGGCCTGCTGCACCATCCTCTGGTGGCCTGCGAGGGCCTCGACTCCCGGATCGTCGACGTGGTCCGCTCCCGACGCGGACCGGGCGCCGTGCCCGTCCTGCCACGGGGCGCGGGCTGGCTGTTCGCCGAGGTCACCGGTGACACCCGCGCGGAGGCGGAGTCCCGTGCCGCCGCGGTCGCCGCGGACGCCGCCGCACTCGACCACCGCGTCGTCGCCGACGTCGGTGAGATGCGGACGCTGTGGCGGATCCGGGAGGACGGTGCCGGCCTGGCGGCCCGCAGCCTGGACCGGCCGGCGCTGTCCGGATGGGAGGACGCGGCCGTGCCACCGGACCGACTGGGCGGCTACCTGCGTGACTTCGACGACCTGCTGCACGCAAGCGGCTACGACGGCGTGCCCTACGGACACTTCGGCGACGGCTGCGTGCACGTGCGGATCGACTTCGGGCTCGACTCGGTGCGCGGACGCCGTGGCTTCCGGGGGTTCCTGGAGCAGGCCGCCACCCTGGTCGCGTCCTACGGCGGCACGCTGTCCGGCGAGCACGGTGACGGTCGGGCCCGCTCGGAGCTGCTGCCGCGGATGTACTCAGCGGAAGCGCTCACCCTGTTCGCGGGTGCCAAGGCACTGTTCGACCCCGACAACGTGCTGAACCCCGGTGTGCTGGTCGCGCCGAGGCCGTTCGACGCCGACCTGCGGCTCGCGGCGCCGCTGCGCCAGCCGCCGACCACACTGCGGCTGGTGCACGACGGTGGCTCGCTGGCCGGGGCCGTGCACCGCTGCACCGGGGTCGGCAAGTGCCTGGCCGACAACACCGGCGAGGGCGGCGTGATGTGCCCCTCCTACGTCGCGACCCGCAACGAGAAGGACTCCACCCGAGGCCGCGCGCGCGTGCTGCAGGAGATGCTGAACGGGCAGGTGGTCCGGGACGGCTGGCGCTCGGAGGAGGTGCACGAGGCGCTCGACCTGTGCCTGTCGTGCAAGGGCTGCGCCCGGGACTGCCCGACCGGTGTGGACATGGCGACCTACAAGGCCGAGGCCCTGCACCAGAGGTACCGCCGCCGGCTCCGGCCGCGCAGCCACTACGCGCTGGGCCGGCTGCCCCGCTGGGCCCGGCTCGCACAGCCCCTGGCCCCGGTGGCGAACCGCGCGCTGCGCCGTCCCGCCCTGCAGCGGCTGGCCCGGTCCCTCGCCGGCGTCGACCACCGTCGCGGGCTGCCCGAGCTCGCGCCGGTCGGGTTCCGCCGCTGGTCCCGAGGCCGGTCAACCCCTGCCGGCACCGACCTCTCGGAGTACGACGTGGTGCTCTGGGCCGACTCGTTCACCGAGCACTTCGCGGTCTCCACGGGCCGGGCCGCCGTCGAGCTGCTCGAGGCCGCCGGGCTACGGGTCGGCGTGGTCGGCGCCCAGGCGTGCTGCGGCCTGACCTGGATCAGCACCGGGCAGCTCACCGCCGCACGCCGGATCCTCAGCCGCACGCTGGACGTGCTGCACCCCTACGTGTCCGCCGGGGTGCCCGTCGTCGGCCTGGAGCCCTCCTGCCTGGCGACACTGCGCTCGGACGCCGCCGAGCTGACCGGGGACCCCCGTGCCGGTGAGGTCGCCGCCGGTGTGCTGACACTCACCGAGCTCCTGGACACCCTCCCGGGCTGGACGCCTCCGGACCTGTCCGGGACCGAGATCGTGGTCCAGCCGCACTGCCACCATGTCGCGGTGCTTGGCTGGGAGGCCGACGCACGGCTGCTGGAACGCACCGGCGCCCGGGTCACCCGGGTGGGTGGCTGCTGCGGGCTGGCCGGGAACTTCGGTGTGGAGCGGGGCCACTACGAGGTGTCGGTGGCGGTCGCGGAGCACGCCCTGCTTCCTGCGGTGCGCGCGGCGGGCCGGGAGTCCGTCGTACTCGCCGACGGCTTCTCGTGCCGCACCCAGCTCGACGACCTCGCCGGCGTACGCGCGGTTCACCTCGCGGAGCTGTTCGCGTCCTCCCGGGCCGCGGGGGGCTGAGCTGCGAGTGCGGCCGGCAGCTGCGTGCGCGAGGAGATCGACAGCTTGCGATAGGCGTTCGAGAGGTGCCACTCGACGGCCTTCACCGTGACGAACAGGTGCTGCGCGATCTCGCGGTTGGTGTGCCCGGCGACCGCGAGGTCGACCACCCGCCGCTCGCCGGCGGTCAGCAGGTGTCGCGGTGAGTCCCGGGGCACGGTGACCGCGATCCCGTGGCCGGCCAGGATGCGGGTCGCCTGCTCGGCCAGGTCGGGTACCTCGGTGGCGCGGGCGTAGTCCGACGCCTGCTGCAGCAGGACGACGCCCTCGGCCCGGCCGGCGGCGGAGCGGGCCAGCAGCGCACCGAGGTCGAGCCTGGCGCGGGCCAGGCGGTCGGCGGTGGCGCACCCCTCGAAGAGGTGAACGGCCTCCCGGAGCAGTGGTGCCGCCTTCGGCGCGGGAACGAGCCCGCTCAAGGTGTGCAGGGCGTAGCCGAGGGTGCGTGGTGCACCCCAGCGGCGGGCGAGGCGCACCGCCTCGGTGGCGCAGCCGAGGGCCTCGCGACGCCTGCCCACGCCCAGCAGCGACCAGGCGGTCAGCTCCCGCCACTCGAGGATCGCCGAGCCCGTCACCGCCGGCTCGATGATCCGGCGGACGGCACGGTAGTCCCGCAGTGCCTGCTCGTGGTCGCCGCTGCTCGCGCGGACGAAGCCGGCCGCGGTCAGAGCCACCGCGCTGGTCAGGTCGCCCCGGCCGGCGACCGCACGCAGCTCCGGCTCGATCGCCTGGGCCGCAGCGAGCTGTCCGAGGCCGAGGTGCGCGCGGGCCAGCGTGGCCAGTGCCGACTCGGAGTACCCGTGCCAGCCGTGCTCGCGCATGCCGAGCGCCGCCTCGACGTCGGACACGGCCTGGCGCAGGTTGCCCAACCGGTAGTGCGCGTAGCCCCGGGCGCAGGACGCCTTCGCGAATGCCAGTGGCGACCCACGGCGCCGGCTGTCCTGCAGGGCCGCCTCGATCGCGGCCAGCGCCTCGGGCACCGCGTCGGCCCAGCACAGGACGCTGACCGCCAGGTAGAAGCCGTTGCCGTCCGAGGTCTCCTCCGCGAGCAGGGTCTCGCCGTCCACCGCGCGCCGGGCCAGATCCCTTGCCCGGGCATGGTCGCGGCCCTCCACCGCCCGCCCGGCGCCGTGCAGCGCGAACAGCAGCCGGTCGGCATGCGTGTCCTGCGCCGTCGGCTGCGCCAAGGCCGCGGTGACGGCGCCGTCCATGACGGCCGAAGAGCCGTCGTGCAACATCCTGGCCATTCCCGTCCGGGCCAGCAGCAGCCGCATCGGCTGCGAGGAGGCATCATGGCCCTCGGCGACCAGGAGGCCGGTCGCCGTGGCGTAGGACGCGGCCGCGGCGGTCCGGTCGCCCACAGTCATCTGTGCGTGGGCCAGGTCACCCAGGCACAGGGCGCGTTCCTGTGCGGTCGGCATCCGTTCCAGTGCCCGGGCCCACAGGTCGAAGGCCTGGTCGACCAGACCGGCCCGCATATGTGCGGCGGCCGCCCGCCGGAGCAGCTGGGGGTCGGTGTCCGCGGGCGTGGTCTCGCCCACAGCACGCAGCAGCTGGGCGGCGGCGACCTGCGGAGCTCCCGACTCCAGGGACTCCTCGGCGGCGGCACGCAGCAGCTGCACCACGGTGAGGTCCTCACCGGGCAGTGTGTGCACCAGGTGGCTGGCGACCACCTGGCGTGGCCGGCCGAGGTCGCGCAGGTAGGCCGCGGCACGCTCGTGCTGCGCCGACCGCTGCGACGGCGTCATCGAGGCCAGGATCGCCTCGCGAACCAGCGGGTGGGAGGGCCAGGCCCGCCACAGTCCAAGGGTGACGATGTCGGCGTCGGTGAGCACCTCGAGGGGGTCGGCCAGCTCGGCGACGGAGAGCCCGCACAGCGCTCCGAGCGCGTCGAAGGTGGCCTCGTCGCCGAGGAGGGCGACCGTGCTCGCGATCTCCACGGCCGGCCGGCCGAGCCGGGAGAGCCGGTCCTTGACCGACTCGACGACCGACCGCGGCGGCTGCCCGACGCCGTCGGGACCCGCACGGAGCAGCTCGCGCACCAGGAACGGCAGCCCGCCGGTGAGCCGGTGCACCTCCGCCGAGGAGAGCCGGTCCGCCTCCGGGGCCGAGGGCAGCAGCTGCCGCATCTGGTCGACTCCTATCACCGACAACGGCTGCGGGACGAGCACCCGACCGCGGGCGGCCACGCGCTCGAGGATGTCGGGCCGCAGGCTGGCCTCCCCGGTCCGGCGACCGAGCAGCAGGACGACGGGGGAGTGGGCCAGTCGCGCCGAGAGCAGGTCGAGCAGCTGGAGCGAGCCGGTGTCCGCCCACTGCACGTCGTCGACGACCAGCAGTAGCGGCCCCGACTCGGTGAGGTTCTCCAGCACCCGGCTCAGCGCATGGTCGAGCGAGCCGATCGGGCCGACCCAGTCACGCACCACGCCGTGCGCCAGCGTCCCGGAGACCGGGGTCGGGTACGAGGCGAGCACGGTGAAGCCCAACCGGCGCGCCGTCTCCTGCGCGTGCAGCACCAGCGCGGTCTTGCCCAGGCCGGCCTGCCCCGAGACCACCAGCGCCGTGCCACGGCCGGCGGCCGCCTGCGCCAGCACCTCGTCCACGGCGCCGAGCTCGGCGGACCGCTCGATCAGGCGGTGCACGGTCGAGGACACGATGATATCGTCGCCGCTTCGCGCATCGCCCGGAGCAAAACGGACAAACCCGGTCGGGAACGTACAAAAGCGGCGACTGTCGCCCGATGTGACGGCTCTCATGTGGCGTATACCGCAGGCGGGGTTCTCTCGTTTTGACCCCTACCCGGCGAGCCGGTAATCTTTTTCAGCGTGCCTGGGTTCGCCAGGCCATCGTGTGTGCTCCGAAGCGGAACCCGCGTCCTCACGGACACGAGCAGGTTCCACCGGGAGCCGCACGGCTGCGATCGCAGCGTTCAATCGAAGGCTCCTCCGCCGCGGTGTTGCGTGGCGGGCTGCGAGCGGGCGACACGCCCGGGCGCGGGGGGAAGCTCGACCGGACGAACGGCCGCGGCACACCAGTTTTGCAGCACGACAGCCAGCATCACCGAAGAGGCCAGTACTCATTAACGAAGGGGAACCACGCGGTGCCCACCATCCAGCAGTTGGTCCGTAAGGGCCGCCAGGACAAGGTGTCGAAGAACAAGACGCCCGCTCTGAAGGGTTCGCCCCAGCGACGTGGCGTGTGCACGCGTGTCTACACGACCACTCCGAAGAAGCCGAACTCCGCCCTCCGCAAGGTCGCCCGCGTGCGTCTGTCGAGCGGCATCGAGGTCACGGCGTACATCCCCGGTGTCGGCCACAACCTGCAGGAGCACTCGATCGTGCTCGTGCGCGGCGGCCGTGTGAAGGACCTCCCCGGTGTTCGCTACAAGATCATCCGCGGCTCGCTCGACACCCAGGGTGTCAAGAACCGCAAGCAGGCTCGCAGCCGTTACGGCGCGAAGAAGGAGAAGAGCTAATGCCGCGCAAGGGACCCGCCCCGAAGCGTCCGCTCGACGTAGACCCGGTCTACGGCAGCCCTGTTGTCACCCAGCTGGTCAGCAAGGTGCTGCAGGACGGCAAGAAGCAGGTTGCCCAGCGCATCGTGTACGGCGCACTCGAAGGCTGCCGTGAGAAGACCGGCACCGACCCGGTCGTCACCCTCAAGCGCGCGCTCGACAACGTCCGTCCCGCCCTCGAGGTCCGCAGCCGCCGTGTCGGTGGCGCCACCTACCAGGTCCCGGTCGAGGTCCGCGGCCCGCGGCAGACCACGCTGGCCCTGCGCTGGCTGGTCAGCTACGCGGCCGCCCGCCGCGAGAAGACCATGTCCGAGCGGCTGATGAACGAGATCCTCGACGCCTCGAACGGTCTGGGTGCCGCCGTGAAGCGTCGCGAGGACACCCACAAGATGGCCGAGTCGAACAAGGCCTTCGCCCACTACCGCTGGTGATCGCGGGGTACGTCGACCAGGTGCATGCCCCACAAGGGCACCCTGCCCGTCGTACCTTGCCAGCAGGCAAACAGCCCACATTTTCGAGTAACAGAACTCCGAGGAACTACTGAAGTGGCCGTCGACATCACCACGGACCTCAAGAAGGTCCGCAACATCGGCATCATGGCGCACATCGACGCCGGTAAGACCACCACCACCGAGCGGATCCTGTTCTACACCGGCATCTCCTACAAGATCGGTGAGGTCCACGAGGGCGCTGCCGTCATGGACTGGATGGAGCAGGAGCAGGAGCGCGGCATCACGATCACGTCCGCCGCGACCACCTGCTGGTGGAAGGACCACCAGATCAACATCATCGACACGCCCGGTCACGTGGACTTCACCGTCGAGGTGGAGCGTTCGCTGCGTGTGCTCGACGGCGCCGTCGCCGTGTTCGACGGCGTCGCGGGTGTCGAGCCGCAGAGCATGACCGTGTGGCGCCAGGCCAACAAGTACTCCGTGCCGCGGATGTGCTTCGTGAACAAGCTGGACCGCACCGGTGCGGACTTCTTCCGCTGTGTCGACATGATCGTCGAGCGGCTGAACTCCACCCCGCTGGTCCTGCAGATCCCGATCGGCGCCGAAGGGGACTTCCTCGGCGTGGTCGACCTGGTCGGCATGCGTGCGCTGACCTGGCGCGGGGAGACCGCGATGGGTGAGGACTACGAGATCGAGGAGATCCCGGCCGAGCTCGCCGAGCAGGCCGCCGAGTGGCGCGAGAAGCTGCTGGAGACGCTTGCCGAGGCCGACGACGACATCATGGAGATGTACCTCGAGGGCGAGACCCCCACGGTCGAGCAGATCGAGGCCGCGATCCGTCGCGCCACCCTCGCCGACAAGCTGAACCCCGTGCTGACCGGCACCGCGTTCAAGAACAAGGGCATCCAGCCGCTGCTCGACGCCGTCGTGAAGTACCTCCCCTCCCCGCTCGACATCGAGGCGATCGAGGGTCACAAGCCGAACGACGAGGACGCGATCGTCGAGCGTCACCCGAACGACGAGGAGCCGTTCGCGGCGCTCGCGTACAAGATCGCGGCCGACCCGCACCTCGGCAAGCTGACCTACATCCGGGTCTACTCCGGCAAGCTCGAGGCCGGCCAGTTCGTGCTCAACGCCACGAAGGGCCGCAAGGAGCGGATCGGCAAGATCTACCAGATGCACGCCAACAAGCGTGAGGAGATCGCCTCCGTCGGGGCCGGCCAGATCGTGGCCGTGATGGGCCTGAAGGACACCACCACCGGCGAGACGCTCTGCGTCCAGAGCGACCCGGTCGTGCTGGAGTCGATGACCTTCCCGGCACCGGTGATCGAGGTCGCGATCGAGCCGAAGACCAAGGGTGACCAGGAGAAGCTCGGGATCGCGATCCAGCGCCTCTCCGACGAGGACCCGACGTTCACGGTGAAGACCGACGAGGAGACCGGCCAGACGATCATCGCCGGGATGGGCGAGCTGCACCTCGAGATCCTGGTCGACCGGATGCGGCGTGAGTTCCGCGTCGAGGCGACCGTCGGCAAGCCGCAGGTGGCCTACCGCGAGACGATCCGCAAGAAGGTCGAGAAGCACAGCTACACGCACAAGAAGCAGACCGGCGGCTCAGGTCAGTTCGCGAAGGTCCTCGTCTCGCTCGAGCCCAGCATCGACCCGGAGACCGGCGCAGGTGCGGGCTACGAGTTCGTGAACAACGTGACCGGCGGCCGCATCCCGCGCGAGTACATCCCCTCGGTCGACCAGGGCGGCCAGGAGGCCATGGAGTTCGGCGTGCTCGCCGGCTACCCGATGGTCGACGTGAAGTTCAGCCTCGAGGACGGCGCCTACCACGACGTCGACTCCTCGGAGCTCGCGTTCAAGCTCGCCGGGAACCAGGCCTTCAAGGAGGCCGCCCGGATGGCGAAGCCGGTGCTGCTGGAGCCGATGTTCAAGGTGGAGGTCACCACGCCCGAGAACTTCCTCGGTGACGTGATCGGTGACATCAACTCCCGCCGTGGACAGGTCCAGTCCATGTTCGAGCGCTCCGGCGACCGAGTGGTCGAGGCGCTGGTTCCGCTGTCAGAGATGTTCGGGTACGTTGGCGATCTGCGGTCAAAGACCTCGGGTCAGGCGTCGTACTCGATGGAGTTCGACTCGTACGCCGAGGTTCCTCAGAACGTCGCCGACGAGATCATCAAGAAGGTCCGCGGCGAATAGGCTGTTCAGCCCATGCTGTCCAGGCGGCCCGGCGTCCGTTATTTTTCACAAACGAGTCAAGTACTAACGAGGAGGAGCCCCCGTGGCTAAGGCGAAGTTCGAGCGGACTAAGCCGCACGTCAACATCGGAACCATTGGTCACATCGACCACGG
>DASSBE010000074.1:0-31306 GCA_035699065.1 Nocardioidaceae bacterium | reverse complement strand
GCGAACGAGTCGAGGTTGCCGGTGACCCGGTCGTCGAACCGGGCGCCCAGGCTGATGATCAGGTCGCTGCGCTGGAGGCCGGCGACCGCGGCGACGGTGCCGTGCATCCCCGGCATGCCGAGGTGCTGCGGGTGGCTGTCGGGGAACGCGCCGCGGGCCATCAAGGTGGTGACCACCGGGATCCCGGTCATCTCCGCGAGGACGCGCAGCTCCTTCGCCGCCCGCGCACGGATCACGCCACCGCCGACGTAGAGCACCGGTCGGCGGGACTCGAGGATGAGCCTGGCCGCCTCCCGCACCTGCTTGGCGTGCGGCCGGGTCACCGGCCGGTAGCCGGGCAGGTTCAGCTCGGTGGGCCACGCGAAGTTGGTCATCTTCTGCATCGCGTCCTTGGCGACGTCGACGAGCACCGGCCCCGGTCGACCGGTGGAGGCGATGTAGAAGGCCTCCGCGATGGTGCGCGGGATCTCGGCCGGGTCGGTGACCAGGAAGTTGTGCTTGGTGATCGGCATCGTGATGCCGCGGATGTCGGCCTCCTGGAAGGCGTCGGTGCCGATCGCGCCGCTGGCGACCTGACCGGTGATCGCCACGAGCGGGACCGAGTCCATGTAGGCGTCGGCGATCGGGGTGACCAGGTTGGTCGCCCCGGGCCCACTGGTGGCCATGCAGACACCGACCTTGCCGGTGGCGGCGGCGTACCCCTGGGCTGCGTGCCCGGCGCCCTGCTCGTGGCGTACCAGGATGTGCCGGAGCTTGGTCGAGTCGAACAACGGGTCGTAGGCCGGGAGGATCGCGCCCCCCGGGATGCCGAACACGTTCTCGGCTCCAGCGCACTCGAGTGCCTTGATCAGGCTTTGCGCGCCGGTGACCTGCTCACCCATGTCTGCCTTCCCTCGTCCCGGTCCACCGCTCACCCTGCCCGCGAGCGAAGCGGTGGTTCCAACAAAAAACCCCTCGGCCCGGCGGGCAAGCGAGGGGTGACGCGTGTGCTGCTGGCCGTGGCCGTCAGCTGACGCGTCGGGTGCGTACAAGAATCTCAAAACGCATGGCACAACCGTCGTCGCAAGCGCGCCTTCTCGTCAAGCGAGTGTGACACGCGTCCCAGTATATGGACCTCGCATCCCACATGGTGACCGTCCTACGGCGCGAGCCGCACGCGTTAAGGTCAGACATGGAGTCGACCCCTCCACGCTCCCGTGACCCGGAGCCTGCCCCGGAGCCCGCTCCGGAGCCCGCCCCGGCGCCTGCCCCGGCGCCTGTGCCGGCGCGGCGCGGTGCCGTCCGGACGGCCTGGCGCGACGCGCTGAGCCAGCCGATGATCCGCCGGCTCGAGGCGGGCTGGGGACTGTCGCTGGTCAGCTCGTTCACCACCACCGTGGCGATGCTGGTCTATGCCTACGCCGAGGGAGGGGCCACCCTGGTCGCGATCTACGGCGTCGTCTCCACCCTCCCCGGCGCGGTGGTCACGCCGTTGCTGATGAGCCTTGCCGACCGGGTGCGCAAGGACCGGCTGCTGCGCTTCACCACCGGCGCCCGCACCGCCCTGATCACATTGGCCGCCGCGGCGGCAGCCGCCGACGCCCCGGCGTTGCTGGTGATCCTGCTCGCATCCGCCTCGAGCTCGATGGCGGCGATCTTCCGGCCGGTCCAGGCCTCGGTGCTCCCCTGGCTCGCGCGCACCCCCGGCGAGCTGACCGCGGCGACGGTGGCCGCGACCGTGGCCGAGAACGCCGGCGCGCTGACCGGTCCGCTGCTGGCCGGTGTCGTGCTCGCCGTGGCCGACCCCCCGAGCGCCATCGCCGCATCCGCGGTGTGCATGGCGCTCGCGTTCCTGTCGCTGCTGCGCCTGGAGGTCCGGGAGCAGACAGCCGCGTCCGCGACCACCGGCCGCGCCGGACATCTCATCCGGGACGCCGTGACCGGCGCCGCGGCGCTGGCCCGGATCGCGCCGCCGGCGGGCATGGTGGTCCTGGCGTTCGCCCAGACGTTCGTGCGCGGCGCGCTGCTGGTGCTCGTGATCGTCCTGGCGCTGGACACGCTGATGCTCGGGGACGACTCCGTAGGGTGGCTGAACGCCGCGATCGGCCTCGGCGGCATCGCCGGGGCCGCGGTGGCCGCCGCCCTGGTCCGGCTGACCCGGCTGGGCCGGTGCTTCATCCTCGCGGTGGCGATCTGGGGCGCGGCCGTCGTCGCGCTGGCCGGCGCACCGAGTGCGGCAGCCGCGTTCGCGGCACTGCTGCTCGTCGGAGTCGGCAACGCGATCGAGGACGCCGCAGCCTTCATCCTGATGCCGCGACTTCTCGGCCCGCAGGTCGCCGGCCGTGGCCTGGGCGTCTTCGAGCTCGTCGTGCTGCTCGGGATGGGATCGGGCGCGATGGCAGCGCCCTGGCTGGCCGACGGCCTCGGGCTACGCCCCACCCTGGTCGTTCTCGGTGTCGCGCTGGCCCTGCTCGCAGGCGGCTACGCGTTCCGCTTCGCGGCCATCGACCGACAGCTACCACCCCCACGCCCCGAGGCCGGGCTGCTGCGCGACCTGCCGATGTTCGCGCCACTGCCGATCGTGACCGTCGAGCAGCTCGCGAGCGTCCTGGTCGAGCAGGAGTACGACGAGGGCGACGTCGTGATGCGCGAGGGCGAGCCGGGCAACCGCTTCTACGTCATCATCGAGGGCACCGTGGACGTGACGGTGCACGGCAGTGCGCGCCCTCGGCTGGGACCCGGCGAAGGTTTCGGCGAGATCGCCCTGCTGCGCGGAGTGCCGCGAACCGCCACGGTGACCGCGACCGGACCGCTGCGGACCCTGGTGCTCGAACGGCAGGACTTCCTCTGCGCGGTGTCGGGAAACCCGGTCAGCGCCGATCATGCCGAGACGCTGGCCCGCCGACGTCTCGCGACCGACCCGCCGCCGGGTCAGGACGGGTCGTAGTCGAACGCAGGCAGCCCGTCGATGCTGGTCCGGTTCTTCGTGCGGCGGTACCTCGCCCGGCCCTCGGCTCCCTTGCGCTCGAGGTGGCCCGGGAGGATGTCCCGCTCGCCGGCGTACTCCATCAGCGGAACACCGTAGCCGCACGAGTCGGAGATCCGTTCGACGTCGACGACGATCACCGCGCGGGCGCCCCTCGCCTCGGTGAACCGGCGGCCCCAGTCGGCGTACTCGTCGTCGTAGAGGGTGACCACCCGCCCGCGCCCGTGCAGGCGCACGACGTTCGGGGCGCCCTCGAACGCGCAGAACATCACCGTGATCCGGCCGTTCTCGCGCAGGTGGGCGATCGTCTCGGCACCACTGGCGGTGAGGTCGAGATACGCCACGGTCAGGTCGTCGACGATCGTGAACGTGCCGCCGATCCCCTTCGGCGAGACGTTCACCCGACCGCCGGCCGACGGCGCGGTCGCCACGAAGAACACGTGCTGCCGCTCGATGAACTCGCGCAGCCGGCCGTCGATCCGCTCGTGGGTCTTACCCACAGACGGCGCCCACGGCCGCGGACCGGACGAGCTTGGCGTACTTGGCGAGCACACCCTTGGTGTACTTCGGCGCGTTCGGCGTCCAGCCGTCCTTGCGGGCGGCGAGCTCGGCGGCGTCGATGCTCACGTCGAGGGTCTTGTTCGCCACGTCGAGCCGGATCGGGTCACCGTCGCGCACGAACGCGATCGGGCCACCGTCCACGGCCTCCGGGGCCACATGACCGACGCAGAGGCCCGTCGTACCGCCGGAGAACCGGCCGTCGGTGAGCAGCAGCACGTCCTTGCCGAGGCCGGCGCCCTTGATCGCCCCCGTGATCGCCAGCATCTCGCGCATCCCCGGGCCACCCTTGGGTCCCTCGTAGCGGATCACCACCACGTCACCGGGCCGGACCTGTCCCGCGGCGAGCGAGTCCATCGCGGCCTGCTCGCCGTCGAAGACCCGGGCCACCCCGTCGAAGACGTCGGTGTCGAAGCCGGCCGACTTCACCACCGCACCCTCCGGCGCGAGCGACCCGTGCAGGATCGTGATCCCACCGGTCTTGTGGATCGGCTTGCCGAGGGCCCGGATGATCTCGCCGTCGACGTCGGGTGGCGCGATGTCGGCCAGGTTCTCGGCCATCGTCTTGCCGGTGACAGTCAGACAGTCCCCGTGCATCAGGCCCGCGTCGAGCAGCGCCTTCATCACCACCGGGATGCCGCCGACCTTGTCCACGTCGGTCATCACGAACCGGCCGAACGGCTTGAGGTCTCCCAGGTGCGGCACCTTGTCGGCGATCCGGCTGAAGTCCTCGAGGGTCAGCTCGACCTCGGCTTCGTTGGCGATGGCGAGCAGGTGGAGGACGGCGTTGGTGGAGCCGCCGAGCGCCATTACCACGGCGATCGCGTTCTCGAAGGCCTGCTTGGTCATGATCTGGCGTGCGGTGATGCCGCGGCGGAGCATCTCCACGACGGCCTCTCCGGACTTGTGCGCGAACCCGTCGCGGCGTCGGTCGACGGCCGGCGGTGCCGCGGAGCCGGGCAGCGCCATCCCGAGCGCCTCCGCGACCGAGGCCATCGTGTTCGCGGTGTACATCCCGCCGCAGGCGCCCTCACCGGGACAGATCGCGCGCTCGACCCGGTCGACCTCCTCACGGCTGATCTTTCCCGCCAGGCACGCGCCGACCGCCTCGAAGGCGTCGATGATCGTGACGTCCTTGCCGTCGACCTGGCCCGGCATCGTCGAACCCGCGTAGAGGAACACCGACGCCAGGTCGAGCCGGGCGGCGGCCATCAGCATGCCGGGCAGCGACTTGTCGCAGCCGGCGAGCAGCACCGAGCCGTCGAGCCGCTCGGCCATCATCACGGTCTCCACGCTGTCGGCGATCACCTCACGCGATACCAGCGAGAAGTGCATCCCCTCGTGCCCCATCGAGATGCCGTCGGAGACCGAGATCGTGCCGAACTCGAGCGGAAACCCGCCGGCAGCGTGCACCCCGTTCTTCGCGGCCTTGGCCAACCTGTCCAGGGACAGGTTGCACGGTGTGATCTCGTTCCACGACGAGGCGACACCGATCTGTGGCTTGGCGAAGTCGTCGTCGCCCATCCCGACCGCGCGCAGCATGCCACGCGCGGCGGCACGCTCGAGGCCGTCGGTGACGTCGCGGCTGCGTGGCTTGAGGTCCGGCTGGTCCGTCTGGTTCGGCGAGTCGTCTTTCCGCTCAGGCATGCACGGAGCCTACGCCGCCGCCCTCGGCGCGCGGACGCGTGTCTCAGTGATCGGGTTCAGACGACCGCTGCCCGGACCACCATCACGTCGGGCAGGTTCTCGGCGATCTCGCGCCAGGAGTCGCCGCCGTCCACGGACGCCCAGACACTGCCGTTGCGAGCCCCGAAGTAGAGGCCCGGCTCGGCGTGGTCGTCGGTGCACATGGCGTCGCGCATCACCCCGACGAAGAAGCCGTCCGGCAGCCCGGCGCCGTCTGAGCCACCGAGCGGCTCCCAGGACTCACCGGCGTCGCGGGAGCGCCACACCCGCGCCTTCCCGTCGGTGGGGAAGCGGCCCTCGGCACCGGCGAGCGGGAAGACGTGGATCGTGTCGGGGTCTTGCGGATCGACGACGATCGGGAAACCGAAGTCCGACGGGAGGCCCTCCGCGATGGGGAGCCAGCTGCCGCCTTCGTCGTCGGACCGGTAGACGCCGCCGTGGTTCTGGGCATAGAGCCGCTCCGGGCGAGACGCGTGCCGGGCCACCTTGTGGACGCACTGCCCGAACTCGGGGTACCGCTGCTCCTCGGGAAGGAAGTCGGCGCGGATCCCCTTGTTGCGGGGCTCCCACGACTTCCCGCCGTCCGTCGTACGGTAGACCCCGCCGGTCGAGATCGCCGCCGTGACCGACTGCGCGTCGGTCGGGTGCGGCAGCACGGTGTGGAAGGCCTGGCCGCCGAAACCGGCTCCCCACTCGGGGCGCTGTGGGTGGTCCCACAACCCCCGTACCAACGAGAAGGTCTCGCCGCGGTCCTCGGACCGGAAGACCGCGCCCGGCTCGGTGCCGGCCCAGACCTCGTCGGCACCGACGCCCGGCTGGAGCTGCCAGACCCGCTCCAGCGAGGTGCCGGTGTCCTCGGGGAACCGGATCCCGCCGTCCGGACTCGCGGTCCAGGTGCGGCCGAGGTCGTCGGAACGTGCGACCTGGGGCCCCACCCAGCTCGAGGAGGCGCCCACGAGCAGCCGCGGAGCACTCCCCCGCGTGTCGACCATGCAGGAGTAGACCTCCTCCATGTTGAAGGCGGGACCTTCCCACTCCCACGACGTCCGCTGCGCATCGGACCGACCGATCCACAAACCCTTGCGCGTCCCGACCAGGACGACTGCCTGCGTTCCGTTCGCCATCATCGACTCTCCTCTGCTGTCGGGCCGCGGTTCACAGCCGATGACCTACCGACTCGGCGGCGGCCCAGAACTCATCGCGGTTCGATCATCGACCTGTCGCCGCCGCACCGACAAGGGTTTATCGCGCCGGAGAGACCGGTGAAGGTCAGTAGGGGCCGTTCATCACGTTTGCGAGTGGCTCGCCGGCGGCGAACCGGTCGAGCTGCTCGCACACCACCCGGTACGCTCGCGGCCACATGGCACTGCTGGCACCCCCGACGTGCGGGGTGAGCACCAGGTTCGGCGCCTGCCACAGGGGATGGTCCTCGGGCAACGGCTCGGGATCGGTCACGTCGAGGGCGGCACTGACCCGTCCGGCGTGCAGGGCATCGAGCAACGCAGCGGTGTCGACCACCGGTCCCCGGGCGACGTTGACCAGCAGCGCACCCGCCTTCATCCGGGCGAGGAACGCCCGGTCCACCAGACCACGCGTCTCATCGGTGATCGGGACGATGACGATGACCACGTCGACCGCCGGCAGCAGGTTGTCCAGCTCGGTGATCGCATGGACTCCGGCGCGAGCACGCCGCGCGACACGCACCACGTCGCACTCGAACCCGGACAGCCGCGACTCGACCGCGGCGCCGATGTCGCCGTAGCCGAGGATGAGCACACTCTTGTCGGCCAGCGACTCCTCGGTCCTGCTCCGCCAGGTGCCCGTGTCCTGCGCACGCACGAAGCCCGGGATCCCGCGCAGGGACGCGAGCGTCAGCGTGATCGCCAGCTCGGCGGTCGACGCGTTGTGGATGCCGCGCCCATTGCACAGCGTGACTCCCGCAGGCACGTGTGGCCTGATGTCGTCCACGCCGGCGGTCAGCGTCTGCACCACCTTCAGGGCCGGCATCCGGGCGAGGACGTCGTGCCGGGCTCCGGACATGTACGACGGGACGTAGAACTGCACCTCGCCGGCCGAAGCGGGCAGCTCGTCGACGTCAGCACGGAACGTCTCGTAGCGCAGCGTCGTCGGGGGCTCCTCCAGTCGCTCGACCGAGAACGGTAGCCAGACCAGCGGCTTGGATTTGTCCGGATCACTCACGGAATCAGCCTATCCGCGACGCCCGGACATGGCCCGATCGGACTATGTTGCCGGGCGTGCTCGACGGTGTTACGTGGAGTTCACCCGGAATTGACGAGCGCGCAGTCTCGCGCGCCCAGGATGTTCGCACCAGCGCCCTTCTCCATGCAATGACCGCTCGGGAGGCCTCATGTGGAACCCGCACGCAGTACGCCGGCTCGGCCAGCTCCCCAGCTGGCCCGTCCGCAGCCAGCACGTGGCACGCCGTAACGCGTTGCTGGCCTCGACCGTGCTGGCGCAGCGACGACGCGAGCGGGTGGAGGTGGAGGAGTTCCTCCGGACACTGCGTGACGTCCGGGGCTACCGGCATCAGGCCGGCTGAGGACCCGCCCGACCCGCCCGACCAAAGCCGGCTGACCGGACCTCTGTCGGGCAGACTCTGCGCATGGCCGACGATCTTGCCCTGCGCTTCTACCAGGTGACCAGTGCCGACGGCACCAAGATCCAGGCCTGGACCAACGACGCCGAGGGCCCGACCGTGCTGCTCTGCAACGGTCTCGGCACCAATCCCTACGCGTGGCCTGGCCTGCTCCGTCGCGACTGCGGCGTGCGGGTCCTGTCCTGGAACCACCGCGGCGTCGGCGGCTCCGAGCGTCCCGCGGACCCGGACCGGGTCGGCATCGACGCGTTCGTCGAGGATGCCGTCGCGGTGCTGGATGACGCCGGGATCGACTCCTGCGTCGTGGCCGGCTGGTCGATCGGCGTGAACACCGAGTTCGAGCTGGCGCTGCATCACCCCGAGCGGGTCACCGGACTGTTCGCGGTGGCCGGCGTCCCGGGCGGGTCGTTCGCGTCGATGGGCGCGCCCCTTTTCATCCCGCGGATCGCCCGGCGCCCGGTGGCACGCGCGGTCAGCCGGTCCCTGCAGAGCCTCGGACCGGTGCTCAGTCCGCTGACCACCCGGCTGCCGATCGGCCCACTCGCCGGCTACGTGCTGCAGCGCAGCGGCCTGATGCTTCCCGGAGCCGACCCCGCCGTGGTGCGCCGAGCGGTCCGGGCCTATCTGGACACCCCGGTGGAGTGGGGCATGCACCTGGCGCTCGTCGCGGACCAGCACGCACGCGTGTCGCTGCGGTCGATCCGCGTGCCCACGACGTTCGTGGCCGGCAAGCACGACCTGCTCGCGTCGGCCCACGACATGGGCACGGCCGCCGTACGCATTCCCGACGCCGAGTACGTCGTACTCAACGGGTCGCACTTCATCCAGATGGAGCAGCCGGAGGAGGTCCACGCCCATCTGCAGGCGCTCCTGGCACGCGTAGGGTCGACAGCGTGAAGCCCGTGCTCGTGCTCGCCGCCGCGTTGCTGGTGCTGGCCGGATGCAGCGACGCGGGCGACCCGAACGGGCTGGGCACACCGGACCCTGCTCCGCAGCCGAGCACCCGCACCGGAGAACCATCGGCCGCGCCCCCCACCGGCTCCGCCTCGGAGCCGTCCCGGCCCTCGGAGCCGTCCCGGCCCTCCGAGCCGTCCCGACCGGCGCGGCCACGTGTGGTGGGGACCGTCGCCACCGGTCTGGTCGCACCTTGGGGCATCGACTTCCTGCCCGACGGGACCGCACTGGTCGGTGAGCGCGACACCACCAAGGTGCTCGCCGTGACGGACGGATCCGTGCGTCAGGTCGGCCGGCTCAGCGCGGCACAGCCCGAGGGCGAAGCCGGGCTGCTCGGCATCGCGGTCTCCCCAGACTTCGAGGAGGACTCGCTGGTGTACGCCTACTTCACCTCACCGGTCGACAACCGGTTGGTGAAGATGACCTACGACGGTCGGCGGCTCGGCGAGCCCACCGTGATCCTGCAGGGCATCCCGCGCGGGTTCGTCCACGACGGCGGACGCCTGGAGTTCGGGCCGGACGGTTACCTGTACGTCTCCACCGGCGAGACCGGTGAGGAGCAGCTCGCGCAGGACCGGTCCTCCCCGGCCGGGAAGATCCTGCGGATCACCACCGACGGGAAGCCGGCGCCGGGCAACCCGGTCGACGGTTCGCCGGTGTGGACCATGGGGCACCGCAACGTGCAAGGGCTGGCGTTCGACGGCCAGGACCGGTTGTGGGCCTCGGAGTTCGGCGCCGACACCTGGGACGAGCTGAACCGGATCGAGAAGGGCCGCAACTACGGATGGCCGCTGGTCGAGGGCAAGGGCGACCTGAAGGAGTACCGCAACCCGTACGCCCAGTGGCGCACCTCGGAGGCCTCACCCTCCGGGCTGGCGTTCCTCGACGGGTCGCTGTGGATGGCGTCGCTGCGTGGTCAACGGCTCTGGCGGATCCCGGTCCACGACGACGGCACCATCGGACAGCCGGAGGACTTCTTCGTCGGCGACTACGGCCGGATGCGGACCGTCGTGGTCGCACCGAACGGCAACCTGTGGGTGACCACGTCGAACCGCGACGGCCGCGGCGACCCCGGCCCCAAGGACGACCAGATCCTCGAGGTCGCCCTCCGCTGAGTCCTCGCTCAGGAGAGCTTGGCGAGGATCAGCTCGCGGACCCGGCCGGCGTCGGCCTGCCCGCGCATCTCCTTCATCACCGCGCCGATCAGCGCACCGGCCGCGGCCACCTTGCCGTCGCGGATCTTGTCCGCCACGTCGGGGTTGGCCTCGATCGCCCGGTCCACGGCCTCGGACAGTGCCCCCTCGTCCGAGACGACGGCCAGTCCACGGGCGGCGACCACCTCATCCGGCGTACCCTCGCCGGCGAGCACCCCGTCGAAGACCTGGCGGGCCAGCTTGTCGTTGATCTTGCCTTCGTCGACCAGGGCCTGGACCTTCGCGACGTCCGCCGGAGTCACCGGGAGCTCGGAGATCTCCACGCCCCGCTCGTTCGCGCGGCGAGCCATCTCCGAGAGCCACCACTTGCGTGCGCTCGCCGGTGAGGCGCCCGCAGTGATCGTCTGCTCCACGAGCGTCAGAGCCCCGGCGCCGACGGTGTCGCGCATCTCGAGGTCGCTGAAGCCCCACTCGTTCTGCAGCCGTGCCCGGCGCTCGGACGGCGGCTCCGGCAGCGTGGACCGCAGCTGCTCGACCCAGTCGCGCGACGGGGCCACCGGGACCAGGTCGGGCTCGGGGAAGTAGCGGTAGTCGTCGGCGTCGGACTTCGCCCGCCCGGAGATCGTGATCCCGGCGACCTCCTGCCAGTGCCTGGTCTCCTGGGTGATCGACCCGCCGTGGGCCAGGAGTGCCGCCTGCCGGCCGATCTCGAAACGCATCGCACGCTCCACCGAACGCAGCGAGTTCACGTTCTTGGTCTCGGTGCGGGTGCCGAGCGGCGCGTCCGGCGAGTTCCGCAGGGAGAGGTTGACGTCGCAGCGCAGCGATCCCTGCTCCATGCGTACGTCGGACACCCCGAGGCCGAGCACCAGCTCGCGCAGGTGGGCCACGTACGCCTTCGCGACCAGCGGTGCCTTGGCGCCGGTACCGGTGATCGGCTTGGTGACGATCTCGATCAGCGGGATCCCGGCGCGGTTGTAGTCGACCAGCGAGTGGTCGGCGCCGTGGATCCGCCCGGTGCTGCCGCCCACGTGCAGCGACTTGCCGGTGTCCTCCTCCATGTGTGCGCGCTCGATCTCGATGCGGAAGATCTCTCCCTCCACGTCGACGTCGGTGTACCCGTTGAACGCGATCGGCTCGTCGTACTGCGAGGTCTGGAAGTTCTTCGGCATGTCGGGGTAGAAGTAGTTCTTCCGCGCGAAGCGGCACCAGTCGGCGATCTCGCAGTTCAGCGCCAGACCGATCCGGATCGCGGACTCGACGGCCTTGGCGTTGACCACCGGCATCGCCCCCGGCAGCCCGAGGCAGACCGGGCACACCTGGGTGTTGGGCTCCGCACCGAACTCCGTCGGGCACGCGCAGAACATCTTGGTCTCGGTGTTCAGCTCGACGTGGACCTCGAGGCCGAGCACGGGGTCGAACCGCTCGATCGCCTCGTCGTAGGACATCAGCTCCGGCGCCGCACCGGACACAACCGCGCTCATCGTGCTTCTCCGTTCTGGGTCGCGACGGGCTCGGCCAGTGCCGGCGCCTTGTCGAGCAGCGGCCCGCCCCAGCTCTTGGTCAGCAGTGTCTCCAGCGCTGCCCCGACCCGGTACAACCGGTCGTCGGCCAGCGCCGGGGCGAGGACCTGGACACCCGCCGGCAACCCGTCCTCGTCGGCCAGGCCGCTCGGCAGCGACAGGCCGGGAACCCCGGCCAGGTTCGCCGGGATGGTGGCGATGTCGTTGAGGTACATCGAGACCGGGTCGTCGACCTTCTCGCC
Organism: Nocardioidaceae bacterium; assembly: GCA_035699065.1. Lineage (GTDB taxonomy): Bacteria > Actinomycetota > Actinomycetes > Propionibacteriales > Nocardioidaceae > Nocardioides_C. The sequence continues at coordinate 19,607 of DASSBE010000074.1, read as the reverse complement.
GATCCGGAACGCGGTCGTCGGTGCGGTCGGCGAGACGAGCACGTCGACCCGTTCGAAGGCGGCTTCGAAGTCGCGGCTGATCAGCGTGCGAACCTTCTGCGCCTGCCCGTAGTAGGCGTCGTAGTAGCCGCTCGAGAGCGCGTAGGTGCCGAGGATGATCCGGCGCTTGACCTCGTCGCCGAAGCCGGCGTCGCGGGAGGCGCGCATCACCTCTTCCGCGCTCGGGTTCTCGACCCCGTCGGGCAGCACCCGCAGGCCGTAGCGCATGGCGTCGAACTTGGCGAGGTTCGAGGATGCCTCGCTCGGCAGGATGAGGTAGTACGCCGCGAGCGCGTGCACGAAGTGCGGACAGGAAACCTCCACCACCGACGCGCCGGCGTCGACCAGCAGCTGCACGGACTCGTCGAACCTGGCCCGGACACCGGCCTGGTAGCCCTCACCGCCGAGCTCTTTGACGACACCGATCCGCACGCCGCTCATGTCGCCGGAGGCGCCTTGCCTGGCCGCGCCGACGAGGTCCGGAAGCGGCTGGTCGATCGAGGTGGAGTCGAGCGGGTCGTGGCCGCCGATCACCTGGTGCAGCAGGGCGGCGTCCAGGATGGTCCGGGTCACCGGACCCGCCTGGTCGAGCGAGTTGGCCAGCGCGACGAGCCCGTAGCGGGACACCCCGCCGAAGGTCGGCTTCACCCCGACGGTCCCGGTGACCGCGCCCGGCTGGCGGATCGAGCCGCCGGTGTCGGTGCCGACTGCCAACGGCGCCTCGAACGCCGCGACCGCTGCCGCCGACCCTCCTCCGGAGCCGCCCGGGATGCGGTCGAGGGCCCACGGGTTGTGCGTGGGGCCGTAGGCCGAGTGCTCGGTGGACGATCCCATCGCGAACTCGTCCATGTTGGTCTTGCCCAGCAGCGGCAGGCCCGCCTTGCGCAGACGCGTGACGACGGTGGCGTCGTACGGCGGCACCCAGTCCCGCAGCATCCGCGAGCCGCACGTGGTCGGCATGCCGGCCGTGGTGAGGATGTCCTTGACCGCGATCGGGACGCCGTCCAGCGTCGAGGCCGGCGTGCCCGCGGAGCGGCGCGCGTCGGACTCACGGGCGGCCGCCAGCGCACCGTCGGCGTCGACGTGCAGGAACGCGTGCACGTCGTCGTCCACGGCGGCGATCCGGTCGAGATGGGCCGAGGTGATCTCGACCGAGGTGGTCTCGCCGGCGGCCAGTGCGTCGGCCAGCTCCGCGGCAGTACGCCGGACCAGGTCGGTGCTCATGCTTCCTCTCCCAGGATCCGCGGCACGCTGAACCGCTGCTGCTCGACGGCCGGGGCGCCCGACAGCGCCTCCTCGGCGGTGAGCCCCGGACGGATCACGTCCTCACGGAAGACGTTGGTCAACGGCAGCGCGTGCGAGGTCGGCGGGACGTCGTCGGCCGCGACCTCGCTGATCGACTTGATCGAGTCCAGGATCACCGCGAGCTGCGGTGCCAGGTGGTCGAGCTCTGCGTCGGACAGGTCGATCCGCGCGAGGTCGGCCAGATGGGCCACCTCTTCACGGGTGATGTCGGGCATGAAGCAGTCCCCTAGAAGGCTCGGGAATCGAGGCTCTCATCCTAGGGGTGGCCGCGTTTCTTCCCTATGTCGGCCATTGTCCGCCGGTGACCCGGCGGTAGCTACCCGAACGTGTCATTGCCGCGGTCGCGAGTCGGGCGTTACGTGGATAACAGTCTGCGAACCAACCCACACCTCGGAGGGTCTACCCGTCATGACCGACACCACGACCAACCAGCCCACAGTCGACCAGCCCACGGCCGACCAGCCCACGGTCGAGCTGAGCGCCGACTTCATGGGCGAGACGATCCGCCCGGGCGACGCCGGCTTCGACAAGGCCCGCGCGGTCTACAACCGGGGTATCGACAAACACCCCGCGCTGATCGTCCGACCCACCGGGGCCGCCGACGTGATGGATGCCGTCAACTACGCCCGGACCGCTCGGCTGCCGCTCACCGCCCGCTGCGGCGGGCACAGTGTCGCCGGCACCTCCGCGAACGAGGGCGGTGTGCTGATCGACCTCTCCAGCCTCAAGGGCGTGCACGTCGACCCGGACCGTGGCACCGCGATCGCCCAGGCCGGCGTGCTGTGGGGCGAGTACGACCGCGAGACCCAGCTCTACGGTCGCGCCACACCCGGCGGTCGGGTGACCACCACCGGTCTCGGCGGGTTCACGCTCGGCGGCGGCTACGGCTGGCTGTCGACGAAGTTCGGGCTGAGCTGCGACAACCTGGTCGCGGCGGACATCGTGACCGCCGACGGCCGGCTCGTACACGTCAGCGAGGACGAGAACGAGGACCTGCTGTGGGGACTGCGCGGCGCGGGCGCGAACTTCGGGGTCGTCACCTCCTACGAGCTGCGGGTCCACGAGATCCCGCCGCTGCTGCTGGCCGGGATGCTGGTCGTGCCGAACCAGGAGGCGGCCGGGTTCGCGCGGGCCTACCGGGACTACATCGAGACGGCACCCGAGGACCTGGCCACCGCGATGGTCACGATCCTGGCCCCGCCCGAGGACTTCGTGCCACCAGAGCTGGTCGGTCAGCCGATGGTGGCGCTGGTGGTCGCCTACATCGGTGACCCTGAGGAGGCGCTGGAGACGGTGGCGCCGCTGCGCGAGCTCGCCGCCGGAGGGATGGACCTTGTCCAGCCGATGCCCTACACCGCGCTGCAGGCCATGATCGACGGCTTCAACCCGAAGGGCATGCTGAACTACCACCGCGGCATCCACCTCGCCCGGCTCAGCGACGAGGTGATCGACGAGGTGCTCGAGGTCGGCAGCACGATCCACTCGCCGCTGACCCAGGGCGTGATGTTCCGGCACGGTGGTGCGATCGCCCGGGTTCCCGAGGACGCCACCGCGGCCGGCAACCGGGCGGCGCAGTACATGGCGCACCCGATCGCCGCCTGGGACACCGCGGACAAGACCGACTACGAGATGGACTGGGTACGCCGGTTCTCCGCGGCCGTCGAGCCCGACACCACGGGCGGGGTCTACCTCAACTTCGAGCCGGGCACCACGCTCAGCGACGTCAAGGCCGGTTTCGGGGACGACAAGTACGCGCGGCTGGTCGCGCTCAAGGACGAGTGGGACCCGACGAACCTGTTCCGCTCGAACCACAACATCGCTCCCACCGGCTGGGAGGGCGTGAAGCTCCCGGAGCAGCCGGTGCGCTGACATCGGGGTGGAATCACCCGAAAGGCCCCGGTCTGACTTGACCTTCCGGGTCGGACACGGCCACGCTGCTCGGGTCCCGCACGTCCAGGGACCCGACGGCGAGGGAGCACGAACGATGTCCGACAACGCGTACCAACTCCTGGCCCTGTGCGTCTACCTGATCGCCATGCTGCTGATCGGCTACTGGGCCTACCGGCGAACCACCAACCTGGGCGACTACATGCTCGGCGGCCGTGACCTCGGTCCGGCGGTCTCGGCACTGAGCGCGGGCGCGTCGGACATGTCCGGCTGGCTCCTGCTGGGCCTTCCGGGCGCGATCTACGCCTCCGGCCTGGTAGAGGGCTGGATCGCGGTCGGGCTGACCATCGGCGCCTGGCTGAACTGGAAGTTCGTCGCCCCGCGACTGCGCACCTACACCCAGGTGTCCAACAACTCGATCACGGTGCCCAGCTTCCTGGAGAACCGGCTCAAGGACCGGTCCCGGCTGCTGCGCGTCGCCTCGGGACTGATCATCCTGCTGTTCTTCACCTTCTACGTCTCCTCAGGGATGGTCGCCGGTGGGCTGTTCTTCGAGAGCTCGTTCGGCACCGGCTACCACACCGGAATGATCCTCGTCTCCGCCGTGGTGGTCGCCTACACGCTGTTCGGCGGCTTCCTCGCGGTCAGCTACACCGACTTCGTGCAGGGCACGATCATGCTGCTCGCGCTCGTGCTCGTCCCGCTGGTGGGCATCTTCATGACCGGCGGGCTGGGCGAGACCGCCGACAGCATCCGCGCCGTCAACCCCGACGGGCTCTCCATGATCACCGGGACCAGCGTGCTGGCGGTGATCTCGGCGGCCGCGTGGGGCCTGGGCTACTTCGGCCAGCCGCACATCATCGTCCGGTTCATGGCGCTGCGCAGCCCGCACGAAGCGGCCCGCGCCCGCCGGATCGGCATCGGCTGGATGCTGATCAGCCTGATCGGCGCCGTGTGCACCGCGCTCGTCGGCATCGCCTACTTCCAGCAGAACCCGGACCAGACCCTGGACGACCCGGAAGCGGTGTTCATCGCGCTCGGGCAGATCATCTTCCACCCGCTGATCGCCGGGATCATGCTCGCGGCCGTGCTCGCGGCGGTGATGAGCACCATCTCCTCGCAGCTGCTGGTGACCTCCTCGGCACTGGTCGAGGACCTCTACAAGGCGGTGTTCAAGTCCAACGCCACGGACCGGCAGCTCGTGATGCTGGGCCGGCTCGCGGTGCTCGCGGTCTCCGTGGTCTCCGCCGTCCTTGCCTGGGAGCGCAACGACACCATCCTGGAGCTCGTCGCCTACGCCTGGGCCGGCTTCGGCGCCTCGTTCGGTCCGGCGATCCTGCTGTCGCTCTACTGGCGCAAGCTGACCGCGATGGGCGCCCTCGCCGGCATGGTGGCCGGCGCGGCGACCGTCGTGGTGTGGGGCAACGTGGAGTCGCTGACCTCGAACATGTACGAGATCGTGCCCGGGTTCCTGCTCAGCCTGCTGGTGACGGTCGGGGTCAGCATCCTGACCTACAAGCCGAACCCGGACATCGAGACCGAGTTCGACGAGTCGATCCGGCTGCTGGAGCGACAGGAGCTCGAGGAGGAGCTCACCTGACCTGCGGGGCCGGACAGCGGCTCACTGCTCGCCGACCTGGGCTCCGGCGCGAGCGGCCTCGGGGCCGTCGGCGAGCAACAGCTTGAAGCCGTCCTCGTCGAGGACCGGCACCTTGAGCGAGACAGCCTTGTCGTACTTCGAGCCCGGGGCGTCGCCGACCACCACGAAGTCGGTCTTCTTCGACACCGAGGCGGCGGCCTTGCCGCCACGGGCCAGGATCGCCTCCTTGGCCTGGTCCCGGCTGAAGTCGACCAGGGACCCGGTCACCACGATGCTCATCCCCTGCAGGGTGCGCGGGGTCGACTCGTCGACCTCGTCCTTCATCGTCACGCCCGCGGCCCGCCACTTGTGGATCACCTCGCGGTGCCAGTCGACGGCGAACCAGTCCTTGACCGACTCCGCGATCGTCATCCCCACGCCCTCGGCGCCGGCGAGCTCCTCGAGCGAGGCGGCCTCGATCGCCTCCAGCGACCCGAACTCCGTCGCCAGCGCCCGGGCCGCGGTCGGACCGACGTGCCGGATGGAGAGCCCGACCAGCACCCGCCAGAGCGGCCGGGCCTTCGCCTCGTCCAGGTTGGCCAGCAGCCGGGCGCCGTTGGCGGAGAGCACCGGTCCGTCGCCCTCGCCCTTCTTGGCGGCCCGGGTGAACATCGGCACCTGAAGCAGGTCCCTCTCGGTGAGCGCGAACACGTCGCCCTCGTCGTTGATCACACCGGCGTCGAGCAGGGCGACCGCGGCCTCGTAGCCGAGCACCTCGATGTCGAAGGCCCCGCGTCCGGCGACGTGGAAGACACGCTCGCGCAGCTGCGCGGGGCAGGAGCGGGTGTTCGGACACCGGATGTCGGCGTCCCCCTCCTTCTGCGGTGCCAGCCGGGTGCCGCACTCGGGGCAGTGCGTGGGCATCTCGAACTCCCGCTCGCTGCCGTCGCGCAGCTCGACCACCGGGCCGACGATCTCCGGGATCACGTCACCGGCCTTGCGCAGCACCACCGTGTCACCGATCAGCACTCCCTTGCGTCGCACCTCCGACGCGTTGTGCAAGGTGGCCATCTCGACCGTCGACCCGGCCACCTTGACCGGCTCCATCACGCCGTACGGCGTGACCCGGCCGGTGCGGCCGACGTTGACCCGGATGTCGAGGAGCGTGGTGTTGACCTCTTCGGGAGGGTACTTGTAGGCGATCGCCCACCGCGGCGCACGCGACGTCGAGCCGAGCCGGCGCTGCAGGGAGACCTGGTCCACCTTGACCACCACACCGTCGATCTCGTGCTCCACGTCATGCCGGTGCTCGCCGTAGTAGCCGATGAACTCCTCGACCGCCTCGAGGTCCGGCACCACCTTGGCGCGCGCGCTGACCGGCAGGCCCCAGGCGGAGAGTGCGGCGTACGACTCCGACTGCCGTTTCGGGGCGAAGCCCTCCCGGAGACCGGTGCCGTGGCAGACCATGGCGAGCGGCCGGGTCGCGGTCACCCGAGGGTGCTTCTGTCGCAGCGAGCCGGCCGCCGCGTTGCGCGGGTTGGCGAACGGGGGCTTGCCGGCCTCGACCATCGACTCGTTGAGCTTCTCGAACGCCTCGACCGGGAGGAACACCTCACCGCGCACCTCGACCCGGGCCGGGACCGGATGGTCCTCGGTGCCGGTCAGCCGGTGCGGGACGTTGCCGATCGTCCGCACGTTGGGCGTGACGTCCTCACCGGTGCGTCCGTCGCCGCGGGTGGCACCCCGGACCAGCCGACCGTCCTCGTAGAGCAGGTTGATCGCCAGTCCGTCGACCTTGAGCTCACACAGGAAGTCGGCGTCGGTGACACCCTCACGCGCGAGCCTGTCCTTCCAGGACTGCAGCTCCTCGACGGAGAAGGCGTTGTCCAGGCTCATCATCTGCTCGAGGTGGTCGACCGGCGTGAACTCGGTGGAGACCGCGCCGCCGACCTTCTGCGTCGGCGAGTCGGGGGTCCGCAGATCGGGGTAGCGCTCCTCGAGCTCCTCGAGGCGGCGCATCAGGATGTCGAACTCGGCGTCGGACAGGGTCGGCGCGTCGTTGACGTAGTAACGCCAGCGCGCCTCCTCGACCTGCTCGGCAACCTCGAGGTGCTCCTCCCTCGCCTCCGGAGGTGCAGCCTCGACCGTCGCACCGGACGACTCGGGCAGCTCTGGGGTCTCCGTCATGCGCCCTATCTTGCCGTGCGGCACCCTCGAACGCCGGTTCGCCGGGATCGACACCTCAGGACCCCGGCGCGGGACCGGGATCGCCGAGCTTTCGGTAGACCGCCTCGGCGTACTCGTCGAAGCGAGCGACGCATTCCTTGAGCACCTTGTCGGCGACCGGGTTGCTCTTTCCGATCAGGTCCCGGCCGCGGATCTCGCGGTACCAGCGGCGCAGCCGGTCGAGGCTCTGCTCCTCCTCCTCGAGCTCGGCGAGGGTGTACTTCTCGTGCGTGTGCTCCTTGACGAGCTCGGCGAGGTACTTGTCGCAGTCGGCGAGGAACTCGCGCCACTCATCGTCCCGGGCGGAGTGGTAGCGAGCGAGCAGCAGGTCGTTGTCGACCTCGTCCAGGCCGGTGCTGCGCAGCCGGAGCAGGTCACCGGAGGCCCGCTGGACCAGCTCGGCCACCCGGTCGAGGACGGCCTCGACGGCCGGCAGGTCGGGCAGTGCCCACGCACCGGGGCCGAGCGGGGTCGCTCCCGCTTTCCGCAGCTCGCGCCAGACCGCGACCCGGTGCCGAGCCGGTTCACTCGGCACCCGGACCATCAGCACCACCCAACCAGCCACGTCAGTACTCCAATCGATGTAACGGGTGTAACATAACGCCATGTCCGACTGGTTCACGATACTCGTCGTCGGTGCCGCGGTGCTGGCGCTCAGCTATCTGGCGCTCGCCCTCCTGGCGCGCCGGCTGCCGCCCGGTCTGCTGCGGGACCTGGTGGAGTTCATCCCCGCGTGCGTGACGACCGCCCGGGTGCTCCGGCGACACCCCGACGCCCCGAGGCGGGCCAAGGTGGCCCTGCTGGTGGCGATCGTGTGGACCATCTCCCCGATCGACCTGATCCCGGAGTTCCTGCCGGTGATCGGACCCCTGGACGACATCGTGGTGATCGCGTTGGCGATCCGGTATGCCGCGCGTGCGGTGCCGCGTGAGGTGCTGCTGGCGGCGTGGCCCGCGCAGCCGCGGCTGCTGGAGAGGTTGATCGGCAACCGGGACCCCGGCGCGCGTCTCGAGCCGCACGCATGACCTGGCCGCTGGCTGTCGCGGGGATCCTGGACCACTACGGCCTCGCCGCGGTGTTCGGATGCGTGGCTCTGGAGGCCACCGGCATTCCGCTGCCGGGTGAGACGGTGCTGGTGCTCGCCGCGGGGTATGCCGGACACACCGGCCATCTCCCGATCGGCTGGGTGCTGGCCGTGGCCATCGCGGCGGCCGTCTCCGGCGACAACGTCGGGTACCTGCTCGGGCGGTTCGGCGGATGGCCGCTGCTGCGCCGGTTCGGACGGTTCATCGGCGTTCGTGACTCGCACCTGAAGGTGGGCCGCTACCTGTTCGCCCGGCACGGCGGGCGGTTGGTCTTCGCCGGCCGGTTCGTCTCGGTGCTCCGCGCCTACGCGGCGTTCCTGGCCGGGGCGAACCAGATGCCGTGGCGGCGGTTCCTGATCTGGAACGCGGCCGGCGGAGCCGTCTGGGCGACGGCCTGGACCGGAGCGGCGTACCTGTTCGGGTCCCGGGTCGGCCAGCTGCCCGGCCCGGTCCAGCTCGGGCTGGCCGGCGCGGTCGTCCTCACCCTGGCCGCTGCGACGGTTCTCCTCCGGCGGCGATGGAGCACCCTTCGCCGGTCAGCCGAGGTGGCCTTCCCCGACCCGCTGCGATGACCAGCGCCCGGCCGGTCTCCGGACCTCGCTTCGCCGGGTGGCTGCTCGGCGCGGTCGCGCTCGCGCTCGTCCTACGGGCTCCGTTCCTGCTCGATCCGCCTGAGCCGGACGAGGCGGGCTATCTGCTGGTCGCCCGCCACTGGCAGATCGGCGACCCCAGCCTCTACGGCCACTTCTGGGTGGACCGGCCACCGCTGCTCCTGCTGCTCTACAAGACCGCAGACACCTGGGGTGCGCACGGCGTGCGGATCCTCGGTTGTGTCGCGGTCGCGGTCCTGGTGCTCGCAGCTGCGGCCGGGACCCGCGCCGTCACCGGCCGGCGGGCAGCGGGCACCAGCGCGGTGGTGGCGGCTGCGCTCGGTTCCTCCTATGCGCTGGGCGCCTACGCGGTCGACGGCGAGCTCCTCGCGGCGGCCCTGGTCACGACCAGCTGCGCCGCGACCCTGTGGGCCGTCTACCGCAGTTCCACACCGGGGCTGCGGTTCTCGGCGGCCGTGCTCGCCGGGATCGCCGGCACGGCCGCGGTGCTGACCAAGCAGAACTTCGCGGACGCCCTGATCTTCGCCATCGTCCTGATCGTCGCCCAGCACCTCACCCGTGCACGCGACCTCGAACCGCTCGCCCCGGTTCTGGCCGGAGGGCTGGTCGGCATCATCGGCACGCTCGCCGCGGTGCTGCTGTGGGTCGCGGCCTCCGGCGTCGGACTCGGCGACCTGGTCTATGCCGCGTACGGGTTCCGGCTCGACGCCGCCACGGTGATCGGGCGACATGGCCTGAACGCCCCGGCCGACAGGGCAGGGTTGCTCGTCCTGCTCGCGCTCGCCAGCGGCCTGGCGATGCTCCTCGTCCTGTTCGCCTGGAGCAGCAGGCACCGTCTCCGGGCAGGGCACCCGGTCAGCTGGGCGGTCACCGCGATGATCGGCTTCGGTGTGGTCGGGATCGTTGCGGGCGGAAGCTACTGGCAGCACTACCTGATCCAGCTCGTCCCCGCCGCCGCGCTCGGAGCCGGCCTGGTGGCGCCGTGGGCGAAGTGGTGCACCGCGTTCGTGGTGGCCGCCTCGGTGGCGGCCGCAGGCGTCGGGACCGCCCTCGGCTCACTCCCCGGCGAACCCGAGGCGAGTGCCGTGACCACCGGGCACTGGCTCGGCCGGTCATCGGTCCACGGCGACACCGTGGTGGTCACCTACGGCCACGCCAACGTCGTCCTCGAGTCGCGGCTGAGCAGCCCCTACCGCTACCTGTGGAGCCTGCCGACCCGGGTCCTCGACCCACACCTGGCGCTGTTGACCGCTACCCTGGCCGGGCCGCACGCACCGACCTGGATCGTGGAGTGGAACGACTTCGACACCTGGCAGATCGACGACGACGGAAGGCTCGCCGCGGTCGTGCACGACGACTACCATCGCGTGGCGTCAGTGTGCGGGCACCACGTCTACCTGCACAACGGACTCCCCCGCCAGACCGTGCCCGCGGCCGGCCCCTGCGGCGACATCTGACCAGCACCACACCGGAGTTGCGCCGCTTGAGAGGATCGTGGCATGCCCGCTCCCGCGCTGACCCGCCGCGACGCCCCGGGAGCTCCCTGCGGCCTGGTCCTGATGCTGCACGGCGGCAAGGCGAACGGGCCCGGCCCGATCGACGAGCGGAGCGCGTCGTGGCGGCGGTCGAGCTGGATGATGAGCCACATCGGCGAACGACTCCAGGGCGCCGGGATGAGCGTGTGGTTGCTCCGCTACCAGCTCCGTGGCTGGAACGCAGGCGCCGCCTCGCTCCCGTCCCCGGTGCCCGATGCGCGGTGGGCGCTCGACGAGGTGCGCCGTGAGCACGGTGGGCTGCCCGTCGTACTCCTCGGTCACTCGATGGGCGCCCGGACCGCGGTGGCGGTGGCCGACGACCCCTCGGTCAAGGGCGTGGTCGCGCTCGCGCCATGGCTGCCCGCGAACGAACCGGTCGCGACCCTGGCGGACCGGCACCTGGCAGCCGCACACGGCAGCAGTGACCGGATCACCTCGGCCCGGCAGACCGCCGCGTTCGTACGGCGGGCGGGGTCGGTCGCCTCGAGCACGGAGTTCCACGACATGGGCCGCGCCGGTCACTACATGTTCCGGCACCGCGCGCAGTGGAACGAGTTCGCCGCAAGCCGTTCGTTGACGTTCCTGCATGAGGGCCTGGCGTAGGAGGGCCGGATGGCGAGCCGAGCAATCCGAAAGCGCCGCCTGCACGTATCTCCCGATGTGGGCATCCTCTCGCTTGCCGACCGGGCAGCCGACGTGGCACTGGTCGAAGGTCTCGCCGTCGACGACCAGTCCGCGGCGGTCGCCTTCGTGCGCCGCTTCCAGAGCGCCGTGTTCGGCCTGGCGGTGTCGATCACCCGGGACCGCGGTCTTGCCGAGGACGTCAGCCAGGAGGTGTTCGTGCGGGCGTGGCGAGCGGCCGGCAGCTACGACCGGCGCAAGGCTTCGGTGCTGACCTGGCTGCTGACCATCACCCGCAACGCGGCGATCGACGCGATCCGCACCCGGCGCCCGATCGCCGTGGAGGACGACCTGCTCGACGCCCTGCTGCTCGGCACGCTCTCCGCCAACAACGAGGTGGAGGACATCACGCTGCTGCGGCTGGAGAGCGACGAGGCGAGGTCGCGGCTGCGATCGATCCCCCCGGAACAGGCCCGCGCTGTCGTGCTCGCGGTGATCGGAGGGTGTACGGCGGCCGAGGTCAGCGCGCGGGAGAACATTCCGCTGGGCACCGCCAAGACGAGGATCCGCAACGGCCTGATCAAGCTTCGTGTCGCACTCAAGGAGGAGGAGTCCCGTGACTGAGAACCATCCCGACGGCGACCGGCTCCTCGAGCTGGCGCTGGACGACGTGCAGCCGGGCGCGCGCGACTCCACACTGAAGCACCTCTCGACCTGCCGACAGTGCCGCAACGAGTACGACGACATCTCCTCGACGGTGGAACAGACCCTCGCCGCCGCCCCGAGCGTCGAGCCGGAGCCCGGCTTCGACGCCCGGGTGCTGGGCGCGATGGGGTTCGAGCCCGCGCCGGTGACCGAGCTCGGCCGGCGGCGGTGGAGGTCACGACGATGGCAGCTGGTCGCGGCCTCGGTCGCGGCCGGGCTGGTGGTCGGAGTAGGCGGCAGCTACGGCTTCTCGCAGCTGAACGGCTCGGAGCCCTCGGTCGTCGCCCAGAACAGCTCCTTCCTCGAGACCTCCGACGGCGAACGCGTCGGCACGGTGACCAGCAGCACGGTCGACGGGCGACCCTCGTTCGTGGTCACCGTCCACTCCGGGCGGGTGGGCATGAGCTACCTGTGCGTGCTCCGGCTGGCGAACGGCGAGCAGATCGAGACCGCGACCTGGATGCTCGACTCCGACCGGGGCGAGACCTGGGTGGTCGACTCGCCCGACCAGAAGGTCAGCGAGCTGGTGCTGGTCGCCAACGGCGGCGCCGGTCCGGTCTGGTCCACAGCGCGGCTCTGACCCCGCCCTCAGGGGGCCGCCAAGTCAGCCGTGCAGGTTGGCGGCGACCGTGCGGGACAGCTGCAGCGCCCGCCGGGCCCAGGAGCTGCTCGCACCGGCCAGGCCGCACGACGGCGTGACCACCAGCCGCTCTCCCGCGGTTCGCGGGTCCAGGCCGAGCATGTCGAAGAGCCGGAGCATCCGCTCGGTGAGTGCGGTGTCACCCGGCCAGCGCTCCGGATCGGTCGCCGGCAGCCCGCCGAGGAACACCAGCTTCTCGCGCTCGACCGCGTCGGCGAGCGGGTCGTACGCCGAGACCGGCAGCGTGTCGAGGTCCACCGAGATGCCTTCCGCGCCCGCGTCGAGGAACAGCGGGATGGACACCTCGGCCGCACAGCAGTGCGCCACCGGGACGGCCCCGGAGTCCCGGATCGCCGCGAACACCCATTCCAGGGCCGGTGCGGCCTTCGGTGCGTCGACGGAGCGGTGCCGGGAGAACCCGGAAGCGGTCGGCACCGCACCGGACATCACCGCGGGCAGCGCCGGCTCGTCGACCTGGACGATGACCCGTGCCCCGGGAATCCGGCTCCGGACGTCCGCGACGTGGTCGCGCAGTCCCTCGGCCAGGGCCTGCGCCAGCTCACGCCTCGCGCCGTGGTCGGCGAGCACCTTGTCGCCGCGCGGCCGCTCGACGGTCGCGGCCAGGGTCCACGGGCCGGTGACCTGGATCTTGAAGCTGCCCTCGAGCCCCTGGGTCTGCTCCTCCACCGCATCCAGGTCCTGGGCGAGCAGGGAGCGGGCACGTCGCTGGTCCGCCCCGGCGGCGTCGGTCAGCCGCCAGCCGGCGGGCTGCAGGTCGGCACCGAGCTCCGCGACCACGGCGAGAGCGCGGCCGGTCATGCTCGCGGTGGCGCCCCGTCCGGGCAGCTCGGGAAGGTGCGGCAGGTCGGGCAGCTCCCCGAGCACGATCCGCACGGCCTCGTCGTACGCCGCGGCGTCCTGCCCGGGCATCGACCCGATCCCGGAGGCGACCGTCATGCGGCGATCATGCGTCGACGGGGGTACGACGGACGGCGGTGGCGATGGTCGCGGAGCCGACCACACGCGACCCCTCGTAGACCACTGCGGCCTGGCCGGGCGCGATGCCCTGTGCGGGGTCGAGGAGCTCGATGTCGAGGCCTGCGTCGGTGACCGTGACGACCGCCTCGTGCTCCTCACCGTGCGCACGGAGCTGGACGGTGCCGTGCAACGGCGCGCTGGGGACCGTGCCGCACCAGCGCGGCTTGATCCCCGTGATGTGGTCGATGGCCAGCTCCTCGCGGGGACCCACCGTGACGGTGCCGGAGACAGGTTCGATGTCGAGCACGTAGCGGGGCTTGCCGTCGGCCGCCGGTCGGCCGATCTTCAGGCCCTTGCGCTGCCCGATCGTGAACCCGAACGTGCCCTCGTGGGTGCCGAGCACCTCCCCGGTGGAGTGGTCGACGATCTCTCCCGACCCGGCACCGAGCTTGTCCCGCAGCCAGCCGCCGGTGTCGCCGTCGGAGATGAAGCAGATGTCATGGCTGTCCGGCTTGTGCGCCACCGACAGCCCGCGCCGCTCGGCCTCGAGCCGGACGTCGTGCTTGCAGGAGTCGCCGAGCGGGAACAGCGAGTGCGCGAGCTGTTCCTGGGTGAGCACGCCGAGCACGTAGGACTGGTCCTTGCCCATGTCCACGGCCCGGTGCATCTGGATCAGCCCGTCGTCGCCGGTGACCAGCTGGGCGTAATGGCCGGTGGCGACGGCGTCGAAGCCGAGCGCCATCGCACGCTCCAGGACGGCGGCGAACTTGATCTTCTCGTTGCAGCGCAGGCAGGGGTTCGGGGTGCGGCCCTCGGCGTACTCGGCCATGAAGTCCTCGACCACGTCCTCGTGGAAGCGGTCGCTCATGTCCCATACGTAGAAGGGGATCCCGATCACGTCTGCGGCGCGCCGGGCGTCGTTGGAGTCCTCGATCGTGCAGCAGCCACGTGCTCCGGTCCGGTAGGACTGGGGGTTCCGCGACAGCGCCAGGTGGATCCCGGTGACCTCGTGGCCGGCCTCCGCGGCACGGGCCGCGGCAACCGCCGAGTCGACACCGCCGGACATGGCGGCAAGTACACGCATCACAGACCCCGCTCAGCCGGCCAGCTTCTTGGCGACACCGAACCCGGACGCGATCCCGGCGGCACGGGCCCGCTCGACCACCGGCGCGATCGCCGCCACGAGCGCGTCGACGTCGGAGCGGGTGGTGGTGTGGCCCAGCGAGAACCGCAGCGAGGAGCGCGCGCTCTCGTCGTCACAGCCCATCGCGAGCAGCACGTGGGAGGCCTGCGGCACGCCGGCGGAACACGCCGAGCCGGTCGAGCACTCGATCCCACGGGCGTCGAGCAGCATCAGCAGCGAGTCGCCTTCACATCCGGGGAACTTCAGGTGCGCATTGCCGGGCAGCCGGTGCTCGACGGAGCTGACCGGGTCGCCGTTGACGACCGCGTCCGGCACTTGCGCCAGGACCCCGGCGACGAGGTGGTCGCGCAGCGCGGACAACCGGGCGGCGTGCTCGGACTGCTGCTTGACCGAGAGCTCCACGGCAGTCGCGAACCCGGCGATGGCCGGGCTGTCGATGGTGCCGGAGCGAATGTCGCGCTCCTGGCCGCCGCCGTGCAGCAGCGGCGTGAGCTCGAGCTCCCGTCGTACGACGAGCGCGCCGACGCCGTACGGGCCGCCCACCTTGTGCGCGGTCAGTGTCATCGCGTCGACCCCGCTCGCGGCGAAGTCGACCGGCACCTGGCCGACCGCCTGGACCGCGTCGGTGTGCACCGGAATGCCGTGGGCGTGCGCGATGTCGACCACGTCCTGGATCGGCTGCACGGTGCCGACCTCGTTGTTGGCCCACATCACCGAGATCAGCGCGACGGAGGCCGGGTCGCGCTCGACGGCCTCGCGCAAGGCGTCGATGCGCAGCCGACCGAGATCGTCGACCGGCAACAGCTCCACGTCGGCGGCCATGCCGCTGTGCTCGTGGCTGCCGAGCCAGTGCAGCGGGTCGAGGACCGCGTGGTGCTCGATCGCGGTGGACAGGATCCGGGTACGTCGGTCGTCGGCGGACTGTCGTGACCAGAACAGGCCCTTGAGCGCCAGGTTGTCCGACTCGGTCCCGCCGGAGGTGAACACCACTTCACCGGGACGGGCGCCCAGAGCGCCGGCGATCGTCTCCCGCGACTCCTCGACGACCCGGCGCGCAGAGCGCCCGGAGGCGTGCAACGAGGACGGGTTGCCGATCCGGGTCATCTGCGCGGTCATCGCCGCCACGGCCTCGGGATACATCGGGGTCGAGGCCGCGTGGTCGAGGTAGACCGGCTCCGGGGGGATCCCCGCCGTGGGGACAGAGTCATTCATCGCGCCTACCAGCGTACGGCCTGTTGCTCAGACCCACGAACCGCGCACCGGACGGTGGTAGACGACCGACGGCAGAGCCTCCCGACCCGGAACGGGATGGTCGTACTCCGCGAGCCGGGTCATCCCGACCCGGTGCATCACCGCCTGGGACCGGACGTTGCCCACCACGGTGAAGGAGACGATCTCGCGCAGGCCGACCTCCTCGAAGCCGAAGGACAGCGACGCCCGGGCCGCCTCGCTGGCATAGCCGTGGCCCCAGGCGCTGCGCCTCAGCCGCCAGCCGACCTCGACGACCGGCTGCTGCGGGCGGTCCTCCATCCAGGCGGCGTGGAACCGGGGCACGGAGAGTCCGGTGAACCCGATGAACTCGCCGGTCGCGATGACCTCCACCGCCCAAAGACCGAAGCCGTGCTCGGCGAAGCCGGCGTCGATCCGGTCCACGAACGCGTCGGACTCCTCACGGGTCAGCGTCGAGGGAAAGTGCGTCATCACCACCGGGTCGGCGTTCAGCTGCGCGAACACGTCCCGGTCGGTGTCGGTCCAGCCGCGCAGCCGCAGCCGGTCCGAGCGCAGCTCAGGTGTCGGCACGGCGCTCCAGCCAGGGATGGTTCGGGTCGGCGGCGCGGACCGCGTCGAGCAGCCACTGCCGCTGGTCGAGGGAGAGCAGCGGCCAGGTGTTGTCCAGGTCGTGGCGGTCCTTCTCCCTGTTCTGCGTCGCCTTGTAGCGCAGCACGATCGCGGGGTCCAGGAACCGGATGCCGCGCCGGTCGACCCAAGTGACGTCCTCGAGCGGCGCCACGTGCGTGTCGTCGCGCTTGGACTGCCACAGACCGTCGACGTCGGGGTTGAGCGGGCAGTCGATGACCCACGGCGACCTCGCGTTCTCCCGGACCCAGACCTGGCAGCGGTCGTGGAACGGCTCGGGGAACCGGTCGTCGAGCGGCCGCAGCGTGCCCCCGTCGTTGCTCCACAGGTGGTAGCGGCCGCGGAAGTGCTCGCGCAGCTGCGGCACATGCCTGCTGAAGACCACCAGATCGATGTCCTCGTGCGGCCGGACCACGCCGGTGAACGCCTCGATCGCGTGGCCTCCGACGATCCACCACGGTGCCGGGAACCCGGCCATCAGCTGGTGCAGGGCGACCGGGTCCAGCGGTTCCCAGGGGCCGTAGCGGTCGTAGAACTCGAGGTCCTCCGCATCCGGTGTGCCGTCCAGGTTCACCGCAGTGCCAGTCTCGCGACGAGTGCCCGGTGGTCGGTGCCCTCGATAGTGACCGACTGCGTCTGTGTGGCGACGAGCTCGTCGGTGACCAGCACGTGGTCGATCGCGAGCAGCGACGGCACCGGCACACCGAGCACGCGCCTCTCTCCCGCCGCGGGCCAGGTGGGCTGCCACCCGGAGGTCGCCTGCTCCGCGGCGTCGGCGAACCCGCGTCCGGCCAGCTCGCGCAGCGGGGCATGGTCCAGGGTCGCGTTGAGGTCACCGGCGATGATCGTGGGCGCCTCCGCGCCCACTGCGGCCCGGCGCAATGCGGCATGGTCCGCGCGCCAGTCCCGGGCGTCCCCGGTCGGCGGATACGGGTGTACGGCGATCAGCCGGACCCGTTCCTGTCCGGGAAGAGCCACCGTCATCCGGTAGCCGCCGAACGTGGTGTCCAGCGGCTCCGCCCGACTGAGCCGGAACGTCGAGAACACCATCGTCCCGGAGACCCCGGGTGCCGCCTTCCCTCGTGCGAACGGGAAGGCCTGGTCGAGGCCGGCGGCCCGCAACCGGACCAGCGTCGTCGGAGTGATCTCGGTGAGCACCAGGATGTCCGCGTCGTTGCGCAGCGCGACACTCATCACCCGCGCCGGGTCGGCGTCCCCGAACGACAGGTTGCTCGACATCACTGTGAACACCTCACCCTGCTTCGCGGATGCAGCGGGCTGTCCGACGTACGGCCCGCTCGCCCACCACAGGTGCAGCGCCAGCAGCGGCAGGATCAACACGCAGACGGTGCCGGCGGCCCGGCGCCGGAAGCCGCGACCGGCAGCGACCACCACGAGCAGGAACAGCATCGCCAGGGCGTAGAGCGCCACCGCGTAGGGCGTGAAGGACACCAGCCGGACCCAGCGGCCGCCGCCGGGCTCGAGCATCCGCGCGACCGTGATCATCACTGCCGGCACCAGCAGCGCCACGACGACCAGGCTCAGCAGCAGCCAGCGCAACCTCATGCTCGCCACGCTAACGAACCGGTCGGCGGTGGCGTGGACACCACGACGGACGACCGTGGTCAGTTCGGCAGCGGTTCGGTCTGCGGCCGTCCCGACCGGGTCGCGCCCACGCTGGCGCCGATGACGCAGGCCACCGCGAGCCACTGGGGAACGCTGAGGAACTCGGCGAGGAGCACCATCGCCGCCAGCGCGGCGGCCGCGGGCTCGAGGCTCATCAGGATGCCGAAGACGCCCGGCCGGATCCGGCGCAGCGCGGTCAGCTCGAGGCTGTACGGGATCACCGAGGAGAGCAGGCCGACCGCGGCACCGATCAGCAGCACCTTGGGCTGCAACAGTCCGGAGCCGGCCTCGATCACCGCCGGTGGGGCGAGCGCGACGGTGCCGACCAGGCTGGCGATGGCCAGGCCGGAGATCCCGGACCAGCGGCGACCGGTCCGGGCGCTGAGCAGGATGTAGCCGGCCCACGCCGCAGCGGCCAGCAACGCGAACAGGACGCCGGCGGCGGTCAGGTCTGTGCGGGTCAGGCCGAGCATGGCGACGCCGACGCCCGCCAGGCCGACCCAGACGAGGTCGCGCGGACGGCGTGACCCGACCACGGCCACGGTCAGCGGTCCGAGGAACTCGATCGTCACCGCGATCCCGAGCGGGATACGGGCGAACGACTGGTAGATCGCCCAGTTCATCGTCATCAGGGTGACCCCGAAGGCCAGCGCCACCGCCCAGTCCTCGCGGGTCCTCCCGCGCAGCCGGGGCCGCCCGATCGCCATGAAGAACAGCGCCGAGGTGACCAGCCGCAGCCACACCATCGCCGTAGGTGGCACCAGCGGGAACAGGTCCTTGGCGATCGCCGCCCCGACCTGGACCGAGACGATGCCACCGACCACGAGCCAGACGGCCGGGAGGCGGTCGCGACCGACCTCCGGCGCGGCTTCGTCGACGGGCATGGGCGCCACTGTGCCAGAGGCGACCCGCCTGGACCGGCACGGCGCTGAGCGTGAGACGTCCGCCGGCGCACGTCATGGAGGTCACACGGGGATTCGTCGTCGTTGTGGGTCGGACCTGCGTAGACTCGTCACATCGGCCCCATCAGTTCTGCCTCGGGCCGGATTCATCGTGTCATCCACCAAGCGCCGCGGGCACTGTTCCCGCGCCGGGCAGGACGACCCTTCTACTTTCGGAGTACCCCTATGGCGGCAAGCCGCCCTCGCACCATGCCCACCACCACGTCCGCCCCCGCCGACACCACGTTCGCCGAGCTGGGCGTTCCGCCGGTCCTCGTCGACGTGCTGAAGTCCGCGGGCATCTTCACGCCCTTCCCGATCCAGTCCGCGACGCTGCCCGACTCGCTCGCCGGCCGTGACGTTCTCGGCCGCGGCCGGACCGGCTCCGGCAAGACCTACGCGTTCCTGCTGCCGATGCTGGCCCGTCTCGCGACCGGCCCGTCGAAGCGCCAGCCGAACCGGCCGCGCGCCCTGATCCTCGCACCGACCCGCGAGCTGGTCACCCAGATCGAGGCCTCCCTCGCGCCACTGGCCAAGGCCTTGTCGCTGCGGACCCTCACGGTCTTCGGCGGCGTCCGGCCCAACCCGCAGATCCAGGGTCTGCGCAACGGCGTCGACATCGTCATCGCCTGCCCCGGCCGACTGGCCGACCACGTGCAGACCGGTCACGCCAACCTCGACTCGATCGAGATCACCGTGCTCGACGAGGCCGACCACATGGCCGACCTCGGCTTCCTGCCGGTCGTCCGCCGCCTGCTCGACAAGACACCCCAGTCCGGCCAGCGGCTGCTGTTCTCGGCCACCCTGGACGCCGGCGTCGACGTCATC
>DASSBE010000073.1:0-27093 GCA_035699065.1 Nocardioidaceae bacterium | reverse complement strand
CCGCTGCGCGGGTCCACGGCGTAGAGCACCGGGCCGGCGCCGGAGTCGTTGACGGTGAAGAACAGTCCCCCGCGCACGGCCAGGCCACTGGACTCGGTGATGTCGCGGTCGGTGTAGCGGAACACGGTGCGGTGGTCCACCCGGTCGGCGTGCGCCACGTCCGTCGTACTCGCCGTGAGCGCCGCGACGAGGACGCCGCCGCCCAGCACCGCGACGCCCGCGACGCTAGGACGCACGGCCCGCGGGCAGCCGGTCCTCGAGCAGCTCGGCCAGCTTCGGGTGCACGCTCCAGGTCCGGGTCAGCTCCTCGAGCTCGCGACGTGCCTCCTCCGTCGGCGCCGCCCCGGTCCGCACCGCCCGCAGCAGCGTGTTCCGCGGCGTGTGCTGGCTCTCCACGAACTCGACCACGTCGACCCGGTAGCCCAGCAGCCGCAGCACCGCCGCACGCATCGCGTCGGTCAGCGTGTCGGCGAACCGCTCGCGGAGGATGCCGTGCCGGGTGAGCAGGGAGTACGGCGCCGGGGTCGGCGCCCTGCGCAGCTGGGCCGCCACGTCGTGGTGGCAGCACGGGGCCGCGAGCACCACGGACGCGTCCCAGCCGACCGCACGCGCCAGGGCGTCGTCGGTCGCGGTGTCGCAGGCATGCAGCGCGAGCACGATGTCCGGTGCCCGGTCCAGGGCGGCCGAGGAGATGTCGCCCTGCACGAACGTCATCGACCCGGTGATCCCGAGCGACTCGGCGACCTCGGTGTTGTGCGCGTAGGACTGTGCCTTCACATCGACCCCGACCATGTGCACGTCGAGCCCACGCACATGGCTGAGGTAGCGGTGGCCGGCGAACGTGAGGTAGGCGTTCCCGCAGCCGAGGTCGACGACCCGCAACGGCTCCTCGGCCGTCGGCCTGCGCAGCCGCTCGGAGGAGAGTGCGTCGTCGACGAACGGCCCGAGGGTGCGCAGGAACTCCTCGACCTGGCGGTACTTGGCCTGCCGGCTCGGCTTGATCCGGCCCTCCGCGTCGGAGATCCCGACCGCGCGCAGCACCGGGTCGTCCTCCGGCAGCAGCCGGGACTTCTTCCGGTCGTGGCTGCGGTCGGCCTCCGGGACCGCGGGCCCGGCGCGCGCCGCGGTGTGCACCATCGCCTCGAGCTTCTTGGTGACCCGCAGCTGGTGGGTCTCGGTGGTGGTCTCCACGTGCCAGTTCCCGAACGGCTCGTCGAGCAGGTCGTCGACGGCGTTGGTGGCATCGTCACCCACGGCATGGTTCGACGTGTGCGCCTGGGTGTCGTCGTACGCCGTGACCTGCAGGTGACGACCGGCCTTGAGGTCGACGTACCTCAGCTCCACCCGGCGCCAGCGCGGTGTCGTGCCCTTCTGCCGGCCGGACGCCACGGCCCGCACCAGCGCCTGGTCGTCGAGGACGAGGCCGCGCATGCGCGCGAGGGCGCGAAGCAGGGGTTCAGCCACGACTCAGCCCCGGACCAGGGCGGAGATGGCGACGATCAGGATCAGCGCTACCAGTGCGCCGGGAATCACCATGCGTCGGTAGCGGGGGTTCATGGCCTCGAGTTTACGGGCCGCGGACCGGCCACTCGGGCACCCACCTGACTAGACCAGCCCCGCCCGGCCGGGTTCTCGCCACATCGTCGGGGCAGGGACGGGGCACACCCACGCTGTTGATGGTGCGTCCGGGCTGAGTCGATCCCCCCCAACGAGGCCCGCGACCGCATCATCGGGGAGGGTCGGCCCGGCTGCCGGACGGTGGCTCGGGTCGACTCGCTCGGGCCTACCGGGAGCAGCCGGGGTCAGTGCGCCATCGCGCGCTGCAGCATGCTCCGGCCGCCCGCGGAGACCCGCTGCCGGACCTCACGCCGGTACTCCGGCGTGGCCAGGCCCTTCGCCCGGCTGAAGATCACCACCGCGAGCAGCGTTCCCAGCACGGTGATGGCACCGCCGCCGATCAGTGTCCAGCGGGCGCCGAAGGTCTCGCCGACCCAGCCGACGATCGGTGCGCCGAGCGGGGTGCCACCCATGAAGATCATCATGTACAACGCCATCACCCGGCCGCGCATGGCCGGCGAGACGCTGAGCTGGACCGTCGCGTTGGCGGCGTTCGCCATCGTGATCGCGAAGATCCCGATCAAGGGGGTCCAGAGCATGAAGGTGATGTACGACGGGAGCACGCCGGCCAGGATCTCGGCGATGCCGAAGCCGACCGCCGAGCCGATCACGAGCCGGTGTCGCGGCCGGCCACGCCGCGCGGCGAGCAGGGCGCCGGTCAGCGAGCCGACCGCCATCGTGGTGCCGAGGATGCCGTACTCCCCCGCGCCCTTGTGGTAGACCTCGGTGGCCATCAGCGCCGAGGTCATCTGGAAGTTGAAGCCGAAGGTCCCTGCGAAGAAGACGATCGTCATGATCAGCATCAGGTCGGCCCGGTTCCGCACGTAGCGCACCCCGTCGCGGATCATCCCCTTCTCACGCGGCGCCGGCTCAGGAGTCTCGAGCTCGGCGGGGCGCATCTTCTGCAGCGCGAAGATCACCGCGCCGTAGCTCAACGCGTTGAGGATGATCACGCCGCCGGTGGCCGGGACGCCACCGCCGAACGCGGCGATCAGCAGACCCGCGGCGCCGGGGCCGAGGATCCGGGCCATGTTGAACGACGCGGAGTTCAGCCCGATCGCGTTGGTCAGGTTGTCCGGCCCGACGATCTCGTTAACGAACGACTGCCGCGCCGGCGCGTCGAAGGCGGTGCCGATGCCGAAGATCAACGCCAGCAGATACACGTGCCAGGACTCCGCGACGCCGGTCAGTGCGAGCAGCCCGAGCGCCAAGGCCGGGCCGGCCATCATCAGCTGGGTCACCTGGAGCAGTCGACGCTTGGGGAAACGGTCGGCGAGCAGGCCGGCGTACGGCGAGAGCAGCAGGATGGGCAGGAACTGGAGGCCGGTGGTGATCCCGAGCGCGGTGCCGTTGTTGGCGGTCAGCTGCAGGACCAGCCAGTCCTGCGCGACGCGCTGCATCCAGGTTCCGGTGTTCGACACGACACCACCGGCTGCGTACAGCCGGTAGTTGCGGTTCGAGAGAGCTTGGAACGTGGGACTCAAGCGTGGGCCAGTCTTTCGATGAGGGGTGCTGCCTGCCGCAGCACGGAGCGTTCTTCGGTGGTGAGCTCGCGCAGTCGCTGGGCGAGCCAGGCGTCGCGTCGCCTGCGGTCGGCGGTCAGCGTCTCCAGACCCTTGTCCGCGAGCGCGACGACCACCTGGCGACCGTCGGTGTCGTGCGGCTTGCGTACGACGTACCCCTCGTCGGCGAGGCAGTTGACCGCCCGCGTCATCGACGGAGGTTGCACGCGCTCGTGGGTCGCCAGCTCACCGATCGAGCACTCGCCGTTGCGGAACAGCGCACCGAGCACGGACAGCTGGCCGACACTCAGCTCGTTCTGCGGGTCACGCTCGCTGCGCAGCCGGCGGTTGAGCCGGGCGACCGACACCCGCAGCGCGGCAGCCAGTCCGGCGTCCGTGCGGGCGATCTTCTCGATGGAGGGCGACATATGCTTAGCATAACTCATTACCCTTGCTAACTATTTCCCACACGGGGCTCCGTGGCCGGACTCACATCCTGTTCAGCCGATGTCGCGACGCCGGAAGCCGACCAGCCCGAGGGCACAGGCCAGGACGACCACCACCGTCATCGTCGCGAGCGGGGCCACGGTCACGGTGCTGACCGGAACGGCGGGCGTGTGCGTGAACGGCGACAGGTTCTCGAACCATGCCGGGAAGCCGAGCTGGCCGAGGTAGCCGATCACGAAGGAGATCGCCAGGGTCACCCAGGCGACCGCGGCGAGCCGTGGCACCCAGCCGAAGAGCAGCACCGTGACCGCGGCGAGCACGAGCACGGCGGGCAGGTAGACGAGGGAGTACCCGAGCATCCGGACGACGGCGTCCGGGTCGTCGGTGACGATCCCGTGCGCCAGACCGGTCCCGAGGCCGGCGGCGGCGACCACGATCAGTGAGCCGGCGAGCGTGACGAGCAGTCCACCGAGCAGCCACCGGCCGCGGGACACACCGGTCGCCAGCACCGGCTCGAGCCGGCCGGAGGTCTCCTCGGCGCGCAGCCGCAGGGCCGAGGAGATCGCGAAGCCGGCGCCGATCAGGTTCATGATCAGCAGCGCGCTGGACAGGAAGGACTCGACCAGGTCCGCCTGGCCGGACTGCGCGAAGAAGTCGGCCAGCTCCGGGTTGCTCTCCACCATCGAGGAGACCTCACGGCTGAACGAGCCGAAGGCAGCGCTTCCGAGGAAGATGCCCACCGTCCAGCCGAGCACCGAGCCACGCTGGAGCCGCCAGGCCAGTCCCACCGGGGTTCCGAGCCGGGGTACCGCTCCGGCGGGGCCCGGCCGGGCCGCGACGATGCCGGCGCCGAGGTCCCGGCGGCCGGCCAGCGCGACCGCCGCGGCGATCGCCAGCGCGGTGAGGACGAGCGAGAACGCCAGGGGCCACCAGCGCGGCTCACCGAAAGCGGTGACCTGTTGCGACCAGCCCATCGGGGACACCCAGGACAGCCAGCTGCCCTGGACGTCACCCACGGCCCGCAGCAGGAAGGAGATGGCGAGCACGGTCAGGGACAGGCCGGTCGCGCCGCGTGCGTGGGCGGTCAGCTGCGCGGTCACCGCCGCGACACCGGCGAAGACGATGCCCATGCAGGCGACCGCCGCTCCGTAGAGCAGCACGCCGCCGGCCGGCACGTCGAGAGTGGCCACCGAGAGCGCCACCCCGGCACCGACCAGGACGCTGGCCGCGACCGACTCGAGCAGGGCGGCGGCCATCGGCGCGTGTCGGCCGACGACGGTGGAGCGCAGCACCTCGGTGCGGCCTTCCTCCTCCTCGGCGCGGGTGTGCCGGACGACGAGGAAGATCGTCATCAGCGCCACGCCGACCAGTGCGCTGACGCCGGTCTCGTTGACGGCGATCCCACCCACGGTGTCGAGTGCCACGGGTGGTCCGGCCATCGCGACCGCCGCCGGGCTCGATCCCATGGTGCTGGCGTAGCCGTGGATCTCCTGGGGCGTCGCGTAGGTGTTCGCGACGGCCTCGACCGACGCGTAGACGAGGGCGACGACGGCGAGCACCCAGACCGGCAGCCGGACCCGGTCCCGGCGCAGGACGAGCCGGAGCAGGGAGGTGGTGCCGGTCACGACCGGACCTCGACCTGCTCGTGCCCGGGCTCGAGCTCGTCGCCGTACTGCCGCAGGAAGAGCTCCTCGAGGGTCGGCGGGTGGCTGGTCAGCGAGCGGATCCGGAGCCCGGCCAGGTAGGCCATCACGTCGTCGAGGTTGTCGGTGTCGACGTCGAACGACACCCGTCCGTCGAGCGCGGACAGGTTCGCGACACCGGGCATCGCCTCGAGCCGGTCGGCGTGCTGCTCCGTCTCGGCGACGACGGTCGTCCGGGTCAGGTGGCGCAGGTCCGCGAGGGTTCCGGTCTGCACGATCCGGCCGTTGCGGATGATGCTGAGCCGGTCCGAGAGCGCCTCGGCCTCGGCGAGGATGTGGCTGGAGAGCAGCGCGGTGCGCCCCTGCGCCTTCAGCTCACGGATGCAGTCCTGGAACACCGCCTCCATCAGCGGGTCGAGCCCGGAGGTCGGCTCGTCGAGCAGCAGCAGCTCGGCGTTGGAGGCGAGTGCGGCGACGAGGGCGACCTTCTGCCGGTTGCCCTTGGAGTAGCTGCGCGCCTTCTTGGTCGGGTCCAGGTCGAACCGTTCGAGCAGCTCGGCGCGCCGGGCCGTGTCCAGGCCGCCCCGCAGTCGGGACAGCAGGTCGATCACCTCGCCACCGGTGAGGCTCGGCCACAGGTTCACGTCGCCGGGGACGTAGGCGAGCCGACGGTGCAGCTTCGCCGCATCGCGCCACGGGTCACCGCCGAGCAGCCGCGCGGTCCCGGAGTCCGGCCGCAGCAGCCCGAGCAGCACCCGGATCGTGGTGGACTTCCCCGCACCGTTCGGACCGAGGAAGCCGTGCACCTCGCCGGTGGCCACCTCGAGCTCCAGACCGTCGAGAGCACGGGTGGCACCGAAGGTCTTGACCAGGTCCGAGACGGAGATCGCAGCGCTCATGCTCGTATCATTACATTAGTTTCACACTTGTGTGAATTGTTTTATGGTTATGATCTCAAGGCTGACCGAAGGGAGGCCACCGTGGCCGCAGAGCTGAGCTCGGAGCAGCACGACGACCTGTTGCGCGCGGTCGAGCGGGTCGGCTCCCTGTTCACCGGGGCCGGGATGCCGCGGATGGCCTCACGTGTCTTCGCCTTCGTGCTCGCCGACGACGCCGACCGCTACACGGCCGCGCAGCTCGCCGAAGGGCTGCGGGTGAGCCCGGCTGCCATCTCGGGCGCGGTGCGCTACCTGCTCGACAACCGGCTGTTGTTCAAGGAGCGCGAGCCGGGCACCCGCGCGGACCTCTACCGGATCTACGACGAGGACGTGTGGAGCACCATCATGGGTGCCCGGATCCCGCTGATGGCGCACCTGGAGGAGACGCTCGACGCGGCGATCACGATGGTGGGACCCGCCACGCCCGGTGGCCGGCGGCTCGCGGAGACGCAGGAGTTCTTCCGGTTCATGCTCTCCGAGTCGCTGGCGATGATGGAGCGCTGGAGGGAGCACCGCCACACCTGGACCGACCAGGCTCAGCCGAGCAGCTGACGGATCGGGTCGATCGCGAAGTAGACCACGAACAGTGCCGCCACCAGCCACATCAGCGGGTGCACCTGGCCGGGCTTGCCGCGCACCAGCTTGATCAGCACGTAGGCGATGAAGCCGGCGCCGATACCCACCGAGATCGAGTAGGTGAACGGCATCAGCGCGATCGTCAGGAACGCCGGGATGGCGATCTCCAGGTCGTCCCAGTCGATGTTCTTGACCTGCTGCATCATCAGGAACCCGACCAGCACCAACGCCGGCACCGCCGCCTCGTTCGGGATGATCTCCACCACCGGCGCGAAGATGGTGGCGAGCAGGAACAGCACGCCGGTCACCACGCTGGCCAGGCCGGTGCGGGCGCCCTCACCGACGCCGGACGCCGACTCGATGTAGGAGGTGTTGCTCGAGACACCGGCCGCACCACCGGCGGCGGCGGCGATCGAGTCGACGACCAGGATCCGCTTGGTGCCGGGCGGGTTGCCGGCCTCGTCGAGCAGGTGTGCCTCCGCGCCGATCGCGGTCATCGTCCCCATCGTGTCGAAGAAGTCCGCGAGCATCAGCGTGAAGATGAACAGCACGGCGGTGATCACGCCGACCTGCTCGAACGAGCCGAACAGCGAGAACTCGCCGAGCAGCGAGAAGTCCGGCACGTCGACGATCTTGTCCGGCCAGGCAGGAACGTTGAGGTTCCAGCCCTTCGGGTTGGTCTTTCCCTCGCCGAGCACGGTGGGGCCGATCTCGGCGATCGCCTCGACGATGACCGCGAGCACGGTGGTGATGATGATCGAGATCAGGATCGCGCCCTTGACCCGCCGCACGTACAGCGCGATCACCAGGACCAGCCCGAAGGCGAACACGACCACGGGCCAGCCCTGGAGCGACCCGTTGATCCCGAAGCCGACCGGGACCGTGGTCCCGGCGGCGTCGGGGTTGCGCCGCACCCAGCCGGCGTCGACCAGCCCGATCAGCGCGATGAACAGGCCGATCCCCACGCTGATCGCGACCTTCAGTTGCGCCGGCACGGCGTGGAAGACCGCGGTCCGGAAGTTGGTGAGGACCAGGACCAGGATGATCAGGCCCTCGAGCACGATCAGCCCCATCGCGTCCGCCCAGGTCATCCCCGAGGCGATCGTGAATGCGACGAAGGCGTTCAGTCCCAGGCCGGTGGCCAGCGCCAGCGGATAGTTGGCGAACACGCCCATCAGGATGGTCACCACACCCGCCACCAGCGCCGTGGCCGCCGCGATCGCGGGCAGGTTCGGCGCGTCGCCGCCGGCGAGGAACTGGCCGTCGGCGTCCTGCGCGAAGCCGAGGATCAGCGGGTTGAGCACGATGATGTAGGCCATCGTGAAGAACGTGACGACTCCACCGCGGACCTCGCGGCCGACGGTCGATCCGCGCTCGGTGATCTTGAAGAACTTGTCCACGTGAGTCCCAAGGTGAGCAGTGACAGGAGGATGCGGGGAAGCCAGCGCAAATCTTGCCAGAGCCGGGACTCCCGATCGGTGACCGCCACCGCAGGTGGACTAGATTCGTGGTCGTGGCAGACCAGGACGACCAGGCGGCAGGACACCGCGGCGAGGAACCGGCGGTCCGGACCCACGAGATCGGTAACCGCACCTACCTGATCGCGGACGTGGAGCCGCTCGACGTCGACGGCACCCGCACCGTCGCGGTCGGGGCGCTGCTGTGGCTGGTCGCCTTCGTGCTGCTGCTCCCGTTCTACGGGAGGCTGGAGGAGACCGACCGGGTCTGGTGGCTGTGGACCTGCCTGGCGGGGTTCGGCCTGGGCGTGCTCGGCTGGGACTACTGCCGACGCCGCAAGAAGCGCCGGCTCGACTAGGCCCACGCCGAGCTGTCAGGGCCTAGATCGCCCAGCGGTGAACGCCACCTGACAACTCGGGTCAGAACGTGTCCATCTCGTCCCAGCTCAGCGTGTCCAGCACCGGCTCGGGAAGAGGCTCGGGCAGGTTCCGCTTGTGCAGCCGCGCCTCGGAGTGCGCCCCGCAGCCGTGGTCGAAGGAGACCACCCGGCCGTCGTCGTTGGCGTAGGCGTTCGCACAGACCCCGAACACCGTGGACAGCGGCCCGGCCATCCGGACCAGGAAGCCGCAGGAGGAGCAGCTGGCCGGGGCGGACTGGGCGATCGGCGCGTCCGGGCCGTGGCTCCCGTCGTACCAACGCTGAGCAGCCTCGTCGCGGCCCTCGAGGGAGAGCACCCGACGCCGCCCGAGCCCGATCTCGTCGGCGACCTCGCGCACGGAGTCGACGTCCACGACCTCGTCGCCGGCGGTGTAGCCGGGCACCAGCCGCGGGTCGTCGTCCTCGGTCGGCAGCAGGTCCCCCGGACCGAGGTCACCGGGCTGGATCCGTTCCCGCCAGGGCAGCCACTGCGGCGCGACGATCGCGTCGTCGCCGGGCAGCAGCACGACCTCGTCGACGGTGACGGTCTTCTGCCGCGACGCCCGGGTCACGGTGACCGACCAGCGCCAGCCCCGGTAGCCCACCCGTTCGCAGGCGAAGAAGTGCGTGACGACACGCTCGTCCTCGACGACGTGGCCGAGATGGCTGCCCACGTCGGTGACGTCGACCAGCTCGAGCAGCGCCTCGCGTGCAGCGTCGACTGCCTGGACGCTGACGGCGTCGGACTTGGGGGCACGAGCTGCGGTCATCACGGCAGCGATTGTCCCTCATGAAACGCGGACTTGTCTCGCCGGGTGCGACAATCGGCACCCAGGAGACCGGCAAGATGGGGCACATGCGCGACGACGAGGCGGGGCGGGTCGACGGCGAGTCGACGACACGGTCCTTCGTCGGGTCCACCGGTGCCGCCGCCCGCACCTCGGCCCGCGGCACTCGACGGGCGGCCGGAGCCTCGGTCCGCGGTGTCCGCCGGGCCGGGGCCACCACCGGCCGCGCCGCGCGTTACACCGTGCGCCAGGCCCGCCGCGCGACGCACGCGCACGGTGCTGGCGACAGCGGGCTGTCCCGGCTGATCGAGTTGCACGCGTTCAACGCCGCCGGTGACGCCGCGGTCGCGATCTCGCTGGCCGGGACCCTGTTCTTCCAGGCGCCGACCGGCGAGGCACGAGGCCAGGTGGCGCTGTTCCTCGGCCTGACGATGCTGCCGTTCGCAGTCGTCGCACCGCTGATCGGCCCGTTCCTGGACCGGTTCAGCCACGGCCGCCGCTGGGCGATCGGTGCCACGATGGCGCTGCGCGGGTTCCTGTGCTGGGTGCTGGCCGACGCCGTGCTGACCGACTCGCTGACGTTGTTCCCCGCGGCACTCGGCTGCCTCGTCGCGTCCAAGGCGTACGGCGTCACCCGTGCCTCCGCGGTCCCCCGCCTCAAGCCCCGGCGACTGAGCCTCGTCAAGACCAACTCACGGATCTCCCTGGCCGGGGTCGCCGGCGGCGCGATCTCCGCGCCGATCGCTGTCCTGGCCTCCACCGCGGGCCCGCAGTGGTCCCTGCGCTACGCGTTCCTGGTCTTCGTCGCCGGCACGGTGCTCGCGGTCCTGCTGCCCGCGCGGGTGGACTCGTCGGTAGGCGAGGAACAGCTCGCATTGACCTCCGTGGGCGGCGGCACCGGCCGGCGCAAGGCCCATGTGCCCGCGTCCGTCGTACTCGCGCTGCGCAGCAACGCCGGGCTCCGGCTGCTGTCGGGGTTCCTCACCATGTTCATGGCGTTCCTGCTGCGCGACAAGCCGTTCGCCGGCTGGGAGGACCGCCCGGAGCTGCTGCTCGGCCTGGTGATCGGTGCCGCGGGGCTAGGCAGCACCGTCGGGATCGCGCTCGGTTCGATGCTGCGGTCGGTCAAGCCCGAGCTGACCGTGGTCGTCGTGCTCCTGGCCGACGCGGCGATGACCGTCGTGGTCGCCGCCCTCTACGGCCTGGTCACCGCCGCGCTGCTCGGCCTGACCGCGGGGCTGACCCAGTCACTCGGCAAGCTGTCCCTGGACGCGTTGATCCAGCGCGACGTACCCGAACGGACCCGGACCAGTGCCTTCGCACGCTCCGAGACGTTGCTCCAGCTGTCCTGGGTGGTCGGCGGTTTCATCGGCATCGCGCTGCCGCTGGTGCCCCGGCTCGGGATGGGCGTGGCCGCCGCGATCCTGGTGGCCTGGTCGATCTGGGTGCTCAGCGGCCTCCGGACCGGACACCGGGCCGGGCACCTGGTCTAGAGCTCGAGCTCGTCGGCCAGGGCGCGCAGCAGCATCGCGGTCGGCTTCGCGGTCTTCGGGTCGGGGTGGCGCCCGGCGCGGTAGCTGTGCTCGATGCTCTCGAGCAGCCGGTAGAGGTCCTCGATGATGTTGACCATGTCCGCGGGCTTCTTGCGTAGCCCCTTGGAGACCGACTGGGTCGGCTCGAGCACACGGACCTGCAGCGCCTGGTCGCCCTTGCGCCCCTGCACCACCCCGAACTCGACCCGGGTGCCCGCCTTCAGCGTCGTGACGCCCGCCGGCAGCGCGGCCGAGCGCACGTACACGTCGCCGCCGTCGTCCTTGGACAGGAAGCCGAAGCCCTTCTCGGCGTCGTACCACTTGACCTTGCCAGTAGGCACGGGGTGACCTCTTTACTGCTCAGGCGGATGCGGAACGACAAGGATATGGCGCGCGACCGCGGTGCACGAACCGGTTACCGGTAGACGTCGGGCCGGGCAAGCAGCTCGTTCATCGCGCCGGAGCGGAAGCCCTTGGGGTCGATCTCGGCGTCGACGAACCCGGCAGCACGGGCGGCATCGACGACGACGGGCAGCTCGCCTGCGCGCGCGACCAGGTCCGCGTCGATCTCGATCCGGGCCCGATCCCCGAGGTCCCGCACCCGCAGGTTGCGCACGGCGACCCCGGCCGCGTCCAGAGCGGCGCGGACCGCGACCTCGGCGCGCTCGACCCGCGACAGCCGGAACGGGCTCACCTCGACGCCGTAGGCGATCCGTGAGGACAGGCAGGCCGCGGCCGGTTTGTCCCAGGTGGGCAGGTCCCACTGCCGCGACGCGGCCCGGATCTGCTGCTTGGTCAGGCCGGCATCACGCAGCGGCGTGATCGCGCCACGTTCGTCGGCCGCACGGATACCGGGCCGGAAGCCCGCCACCGCGTCGTCGGCGTTGGTGCCGGTGGCGACGTGCGCGAACCCGTGCTGCTCCGCGAGGGGGCCGAGGACGTCGAGCAGCTCGGCCTTGCAGAAGTAGCACCGGTTGCCAGCGTTCGCGCGGTACCCCTCCCGCTCCATCTCGTGCGTCTGCGGGGTGTAGACCCGCACGCCGAGGTCGCGGGCGAACTCCACCGCGGGGCCGCGCTCGCTGTGCGGCAGAGAGTCGGAGTACGCCGTCGCGGCCGCCACGTTCCCGGGGCCGAGGGCGCGCGCCGCGGCGGCGAGCAGGAACGCGCTGTCCGCGCCGCCGCTGAAGGCCACCATCACCGAGCCCCGCGCGTGCAGGTCGCGTTCCAGGGCGGCGAGCCGTTGCTCGAGCAGGTAGGAGTCGAGCCAGGACGGGAACGCGGCGAGGTCGTCGAGCACGACGTGGGCGCCCCCGGCGAGCAGCTCCTCGGCGGTGCAGCCGCCGGTCAGCACCGCCACGCTGACCACGCCGGCCGCGCGCGAAGCCTCGACGTGGTGGATCCGGTCGCCCACGAACACCGAGGCGCCGGCCTCACGCAGCAGGGAGCTCCCGGACGGGGCAGGCCCGGTCGCCGTGACGGCGTGGCCGCCCGCGCGTCGTACCGCCTCCCACGCCTGCCGGGCCGGCGATGCCGGGCGGTCCGGGCCGGTTTCGCGCAGGTCCAGGGGCAGGCCGAAGGCCACGACGAGGGAGTGCTGGGCGGTCACCTGCTCACCTTATGTCCTTCGTTTCGATTGAAACGAGCCACAGACCCTGCGAGCATGGGTCGTTCCGTCCAACAGGTTGGCTCGGTGGGCCTGTGCGCGCACGAAAGGTTTTTCTTTGAGCCCGGCTTCGCATGTCACGAGCTCGTTCGCTGCCCTGGTGGCTGCGACCGCGCTCGCACTGGGCACGGCCGGCGCCGCGAACGCACTCCCCCACGCTGCGACGGAGCCGCAGGCGGCGAGTCCGAACGCGCCCCTCGACACGCAGCAGCGCGGGGCCGGGAAGGACCCGACGCAGGCGGTGCGGCCGGGCCTCTACATCGTCACCCTGGTGGGCAAGCCGTCAGCCGTCTACGACGGTGGCCTGCCCGGCTACGCCGCGACCAGGCCCCGGGCAGGTGAGCGCTTCGACCGGACCCGCCCCGCCGTGCGGTCCTACGAGAACCGGCTCCGCGACCGTCAGGACGCGGTGCTCGACCGGATCGGGAACCCGTCGCTGCGCTACCGGTTCACGACCTCGGTGAACGGGTTCGCGGCCGAGCTCAGCAGCAAGCAGGTCAAGGCGCTGCGCAGCACCAAGGGCGTCGCGCTGGTCGAGCGGAGCACTACCCAGCGGCTCGACACGGTCGAGTCCCCGGACCTCTTGGGCCTGTCCGAGGCTTGGGACGCGGCCGGCGGGCCGGACGAGGCCGGCCGTGGCACGGTGGTCGGCGTGATCGACTCCGGTATCTGGCCGGAGAACCCGAGCTTCGCTGGGCTCCCACTGAAGTCGCCCGGCACGTCGGACGAGGTCGACGGCTTCCACGGCGCCTGCCAGACCGGCGAGCAGTGGGCGGCGACCGACTGCAACGACAAGCTGATCTCGGCGCGCTACTACGTGCAGGGCTTCGGCAAGAAGAACCTCGCGAAGTCGGAGTACCTCTCCCCCCGTGACGGCGGCGGGCACGGCTCGCACACCGCGTCGATCGCTGCCGGCAACGACGACGTCGCGGTGGAGATCGAGGGCCAGGACTTCGGGTCGGTCTCCGGGATGGCACCCGCCGCGCGGATCGCGGCGTACAAGGTCTGCTGGACCGCTCCCAACCCCGACGACGACGGCTGCGCAACCGCGGACGCCGTCGCCGCGATCGACCAGGCCGTCGCGGACGGCGTGGACGTGATCAACTACTCGATCTCCGGCAGCCGGGACACCGTCGCGGACTCGGTGGAGCTGGCCTTCCTCAACGCCACCTCCGCGGGCGTGTTCGTCGCCGCGTCGGCCGGCAACAGCGGGCCCGGCGTGAGCACGGTGGCCCACCCGAGTCCGTGGGTCACCACGGTCGGCGCGAGCACCCACCGGCTGTTCCAGGGTGCGGTCGAGCTCGGTGACGACGAGGCGCCGCCGTACGTCGGGGCGATGGTCTCCGACCAGGAGGTTCCGCGCACGAAGCTGGTGCTGGGCTCGGACGTGGCTGCCCCCGGTTCCGACGAGGCAGCGGCGAAGATCTGCGAGATCGGCTCCCTGGACTCGAGCCTGGTGCAGGACAACATCGTGGTCTGTGACCGCGGCACGACCGCACGCGTCGACAAGTCGGCCGCCGTCGCCCGCGCCGGTGGCGCCGGCATGGTGCTCGTCAACGTGACCCCCGACGGGGTCGACGCGGACTTCCACGCCGTACCCACGGTGCACGTCGACACGGCCGCCGGCCAGGCGATCAAGGCCTACGTCGAGGCCGAGGGCGAGGACGCCGAGGCGTCGATCGACCCCGACGGCGCGGACGACACCCCGGTCCCGCAGGTCGCCGAGTTCTCCTCCCGTGGACCCTCACTGGCCTCGGACGGCGACATCTTGAAGCCGGACCTGACCGCACCCGGCGTGAGCGTGGTCGGCGCGGTCGCCCCACCCTCCAACTCCGGACGGCTCTGGGACGTCTACTCCGGCACGTCGATGAGCGCACCGCACGTCGCGGGCCTCGCCGCGTTCATCACGGCCGAGGAGCCGGAATGGTCCCCAGCCGAGGTCAAGTCCGCGATGATGACCACCGCCGACGACCTCGAGGGCACCACCGGCCCGTTCGGCCGCGGCGCGGGGAGCGTGGACCCGACTGAGTTCCTCGATCCGGGACTGGCCTTCGACACCCGCCCTGCGGAGTACCTCGGCTTCCTGGCGGGCCAGGGATTCACCCACAGTGACGGCACGCCGGTCTCGGACCGCCCGATCGACGCGAGCGCGCTCAACCAGCCCTCGATCGCCGTGGGCGACCTCACCGGTCGGACCCGGGTGACCCGCCGGGTGACCAACGTGTCCGACCGGACCGAGACGTTCGCCCCGGTGATCAGTGGGCTCAACGGGATCCGGGCCACCGTGCGGCCGACGTCCCTGCAGCTCTCGGCCGGCGAGTCGGCCAGGTTCAGCGTCACGCTGCAGACCGAGGACGACGCCCCGCTTGGCACCTACGCGAAGGGAGCGTTGACCTGGAACGGGCTCGAGCACCAGGCCCGCATCCCGATCGTGGTGAAGCCCGAGCTGGTCGACGTACCCGCGGAGGTGACATCGGAGGGAAGCTCCGGGTCACTGACCGTCGAGGGGACCTCGGGCACCGCTGGGGAGATCGAGCTGCGCACCGAGGGACTGGTGTCCGCGACGCCCACCGGCGTCACCCTGGTGCCAGGGGCCTTCGACCCGGCCGCACCGAGCACCGGCACCGACACCATGAAGGTGCCGGTCACCATCGATCCCGGCATGGACATCGCCCGGTTCCAGATGGACGCGCACAACTCCGCCGACGACATGGACATGTTCGTCTACCGCGACGACGAGCTCGTGGCCGTCTCCGCCAGCGGGTCGGCCGACGAGATGGTGACGCTGGTCGAGCCGGAGGCGGGCGAGTACACCGTCTACGTGAGCTCCTACTCGGCGGCGAACGGCTCCACGACGACCGGACAGTTCTACAGCTGGGTGGTCGGCCAGAGCGATCCGGGCAACCTCACCTTGTCCCCGGACGTCATCCGCACCGGCGCGGCGGACACGTTCTCGGTGCAGGCGTCGTGGGAGGATCTCGGCCCGACCCGGTGGTTCGGCGCGATCCGGTACGGCGACTCCGACCAGCGGACCCTCGTCACGGTCGAGTAGCCGGCTCGTCAGATCAGAGGCCGAGCCTCGCGGCGGACTCCTCGCGCATCTGCACCTTGCGGATCTTGCCGGTCACCGTCATCGGGAACTCGTCGACCACCATCACGTAACGCGGGATCTTGTAGTGCGCGAGCCTGCCGGTCGCGAACTCGCGTATCCCGTCCGCATCGATGGGCCGGGCGCCGGCGCGCATCTTGACCCACGCGCAGAGCTCCTCGCCGTACCTCTCGTCGGGTACCCCGACCACCTGCACGTCCTCGATGTCGGGGTGCGTGTAGAGGAACTCCTCGATCTCGCGCGGGTAGACGTTCTCACCACCGCGGATCACCATGTCCTTGATCCGGCCCACGATGTTGCAGTACCCGTCCTCGCGCATCTCGGCGAGGTCACCTGTGTGCATCCAGCCGTCCTCGTCGATGGCCTCCGCGGTCTTCTCCGGATCGTCCCAGTAGCCGAGCATCACGGAGTAGCCCCGGGTGCAGAACTCGCCCGGCTCGCCCCGCTCGACGGTCTCCCCCGACACCGGGTCGACGACCTTGATCTCGACGTGCGGGTGCACCGAGCCGATGGTGGCCGTACGGCGATCCAGGTCGTCGTCACTACGGGTCTGGCAGGAGACAGGTGAGGTCTCGGTCATGCCGTAGGCGATCGACACGCCCTCCATGTGCATGTCGGTGATGCAGTGCTTCATCACCTCCACCGGGCAGATCGAGCCGGCCATCACCCCGGTGCGCAGCGTGGACAGGTCGTAGCTCGCGAAGTCGGGCGCGTTCTGCATCGCGATGAACATCGTCGGCACTCCGTACACCGCGGTGCACCGCTCCTCCACGATCGAGCGCAGCGTGACCACCGGGTCGAAGCCGGGTGCCGGGATCACCATCGTGGCCCCGTGCGTGGTGCAGCCGAGGTTCGCCATCACCATCCCGAAGCAGTGGTAGAAGGGCACCGGGATGCACAGCCGGTCCTCCGGCGTGAAGTTGATCGTCTCGGTGGTGAAGTAGCCGTTGTTGAGGATGTTGCGGTGGCTCAGCGTCGCACCCTTGGGGTAACCGGTGGTGCCGGAGGTGTACTGGATGTTGATCGGGTCGTGGTTGTCCAGGGTCGACATCCGCTGCGGCACGGCGTCGTCCGGGATGCCGCGTCCCTCGTCCACCAGCGCGTCCCAGTCCGGGGTGCCCAGGTAGACCACGCGCTCCAGCGCCCGGCAGTCGCGGCGCACCTCGTCAACCATGCTGCGGTAGTCGCTGGTCTTGAAAGCGGTTGCCGACACCAGCAGCCGGACGCCCGACTGGTTCAGCGCATACGCGAGCTCATGGGTGCGGTAGGCCGGGTTCACGTTGACCAGGACCGCACCGGCCTTCGCGGTGGCGTACTGCACGATGGTCCACTCCGCACAGTTCGGCGCCCAGATCCCGACCCGGTCCCCCTTGGCGACCCCCGCCGCGATCAGCCCTCGTGCCAGCGCGTCGACGTCGCGGTCCAGCTCGGCGTAGGTCCAGCGCCGTCCGGACGCGATCTCGACCAGCGCCTCCCGGTCCGCGTGCTCGGCGGCGATGCGCGCGAAGTTGGCGCCGATCGTCTCCTCGAGCAGCGGCGGAGTGGTCTCACCCTTTGCGTAGGACTCCATGGCCCTCAGTATGCCGAAATGACCGGCCGAGGGGCAGGTCATCCTCCGGGCGTAGTCATACCACGCCGAATTGCCTACCCGGGCGGTTCCGAAGAGGGGGACTTGTTGGCCCATGCGGGTCGTTCTTGGCTTCAGGCCTCTGTGATCGGTCTCACTCGGGCTAACGTCTAGATCGAGAGCGGTCAGGGTAGCGCCTCGCCGATTCTCCGCATGAATCGACACGCCGGTGGGCTGAGCCATAGGGGACGCGGCCGCCAGGCGTGACTGGGGTGGGGATCTGTGTCCGAGCTAGTGCACGCGTGGCCCGCCGAGCGGCCACGACCGACAGAGTTCGAGTCCAAGCGGGAACAACGCCTGCGCCACGACCTCCGGCAGTCACTCGGTGCGGTGATGTTGCTGGCCGGGATCATCGAGCGGAACCCACTGCTGGTGCCCGAAGCGCTCGAGCGTCTGCGCCAGATCCAGTCCGAGGCGGACTGGATGGCCAAGCTGCTGGACAGCGGCACGGCAACCAGGCCGGCGATCAGCGTGGTCGACGTCGGCGAGGTGGTCT
Source organism: Nocardioidaceae bacterium (assembly GCA_035699065.1). Classification (GTDB taxonomy): domain Bacteria; phylum Actinomycetota; class Actinomycetes; order Propionibacteriales; family Nocardioidaceae; genus Nocardioides_C. Next base: position 9,280 of record DASSBE010000073.1, on the reverse strand, counting down.
CCGAGACATGGGCGGCGGTTGCCGCCTGTGCGCCGTGCGTCGTCCGTCTGGTCCGCGAGCCACGTGCACTCGCGGTCGTCGACCCGGTGTCCTTGCGACGCAGTGCCCGGAACCTGATCGAGAACGCGGTCCGGGCGGTCGGTGATCACGGCTGTGTGGAGGTGCGGGTCCTGCAGCGAGGCAACAAGGTCGTGGTCGAGGTCGCCGACAGCGGCCCGGGGTTCGGAGAGATCCCTGCCCAGCAGGGGCTGGGCCTGGTGACGGTCCGCCGTTTCGTGACTCGCTCCGGGGGCCGGCTCAGTGTGGACCGCTCGGAGCTCGGTGGTGCGCTCGTAGGCATCCACCTCCCCGCAGCGGCGGAGGAACCGGACAGCCGGGACGGTGAGCCGGCATGAGGATCGTGATCTGTGACGACCACCGGCTGCTGCTGGAGGCGTTGGCCACCGCCCTGTCCGGTCAGGGCTACACCATCGAGGCCGCGGCCACCACGCCGGCGGAGGCGGTGCGAGCAGTCGCGCTGCACGACCCGGACCTGCTGCTCATCGATGTGATGTTCCCGGTCGGCTCCGGCCTCGACGCGGCACGCGAGGTCGCTCGGCAGCATCCTCGGACCAAGGTCGTGATGATCACCGGCACCGACTCCGTCGAGCCGCTGGTCGCGGCCCTGGAGATCGGAGTGGCCGGTTACACCCGCAAGGACCAACGGGTCGAGGCGATCGCCGGCGTCCTCGAACTGGCCGTCCGGGGCGAGCAGGCCATCGACCATGAGCTGCTGCGCAAGGTCAGGCACACGCCTCCGACGATCCCCCGGCAGCGGTCCGCGATGGACCAGCTGACCTCACGGGAGCGGCACGTACTGAGCCTCCTGGTCGATGGCATGACCACCGAGGAGATCGTCGAGCGGATCGGGGTGAGCCGCAGCACGGTCCGCACCCACGTGCAGAACATCCTGGCCAAGCTCGGGGTGCACTCACGGCTGCAGGCCGTGGCGGCGCTGGCGGTGGACGGCTCGCCCACTGTTCCGGACGGCGCCCATGCCGCCGCCCGGTGAGGCCGCGCCGGTGATCACACTGGCGCTGACGCATCCGATGCGCGCGTGGGTGCAGGCCCTGGAGATGCTGCTCGAGCCGCGGTGGGACATCGAGGTGGTCGCCGCCCACACGAGCCCACAGTGGGTCCGGCACACCGTCCTGAACGGCCAGGCCAGCGTGCTGCTGACCCACCTCCAGCCACCGGTCAACGGCCTCAGCGGGATGCTGGAAGGCCTGTTCGCGGCCAACCCCCGACTGAGCGTCGTCGCCTTGAGTGACTCCGAGGACCCGGCCCTCGTGTGCGCAGCGGTCCGCGCCGGTGTCCGGGGCTGGGTCGAGCCGACAGCCTCCGTCGAGCACCTGGTCCGGGTCCTCCACGGGGTCGCCGCCGGGGAGACCTGGTTTCCGCCACGCCTGACCACCGTGGTCCTCGAGTCACTGCTCGAGAGCGCGCAGACACGCGAACGGGCCACGGCTGTGGTCTCCTCGCTCTCAGCGCGGGAGATCGAGGTGCTCGGGTGCCTGGCACGCGGCCTGACCCGGCAGCAGATCGCCGACCAGTACTTCCTGTCCCCGCACACGGTCCGCACCCACATCAACAACGTGCTGCGAAAACTGGACGTGCACAGCACCCTGGCCGCCGTCTCCATCGCCCGGCAGATCGGTCTGACAGACGCGGTGCCCGAACAGCGCCACTCCTCTTGAAGGGCCTACGCCGGTACCGATGCGGCGGCACGAGGTCGTCGGGCGTCACTCCTGCACCACTGGTGCACCGGTCCATGATGTTTACCCGCACGTTAGGCAGTCTGACGTAGGTAACCTCACCCCCTTGTGCGATACCCCTGAGGCTCCCCGCTCATAGATTCGAACCGTCCCGCCCGGCCGGGACGTGAGCAGGGCCGGGACATCAGGGGAGGGTCATGAACAGCACGAAGGTTCCTTTCTCGAGGCCGGTCATGGCCCCCGAGGCCACCTCCGCCGTGGACCGGGTGCTCCGGTCCGGTTGGATGACGACCGGGCCGGAGTGTGCCGCGTTCGAGAACGAGTTCGCCAGCTGGGTCGGTGCCGAGCATGCGATCACGGTCTCCTCGTGCACTGCGGCCATCGAGCTCTCCCTGCGTGCGCTGCACCTGCCACCCGGCTCCCGGGTCCTCGTCCCGACGATCACCTTCTGCGGCGCCGTCGAGGCGGTGGTCCACGCCGGCCTGGTCCCGGTGCTCACCGACGTCGACGTGGAGACCGGCGAGGTCTCAGCGGCAACCTGCGCCGCGGCCGCACGGCACGCCGGCGGGGTCGACGCCATGCTCGCCCTCCACTACGCCGGCTACCCGGCACAGATCGACGAGCTGGCTGCCGCGGCCTGTGTGCCGCTGACCCGTGTCGTCGAGGACGCCGCGCACGGACTGGGCACCTGGGTCGGCGACCGCCAGGTCGGCAGTCTGTCGCGGGCCACCTGCTTCAGCTTCTACGCCACCAAGAACCTGCCGATCGGCGAGGGCGGGATGATCACCACCGATGATCCGGACCTCGCCCAGTGGGTCCGCTCCGCACGGATGCACGGCATGTCCAGCGACGCCTGGCGAAGGTACCTGCCGGGCGGGTCCTGGAGGTACTCGGTCAACGAGGCAGGCCTCAAGGCGAACCTGTCCGACGTGCAGGCGGCCATCGGGCGGGTCCAGCTGCGGCATCTCGAAGGTTGGCAGCGGCGCCGCGAGCAGATCGCCGCCCGCTACTCCGCCGCGTTGGCGATGGTCCCCGGGCTGGAGCTGCCCCGGGCGCCCGTCCGCGGCCGGCACGCCTGGCACCTCTACATCGTGCGCGTGAAGCCCGAGTTCGGGGTGACCCGTGACGCGCTGTCCCGGTCGCTCGCCGAGCAGGACATCGGGACCTCGGTCCACTTCATCCCGCTGCACCACATGCCGCGGTTCCGCGAGGTGGCCATCTGGCGGGAGGGCGGCACGCACGGCGCCGACTCGGTCTTCGAGCAGCTCCTCTCGCTACCCATGCACCAAGGGCTGACGGACGACGAGGTGGACGCTGTCTGCGCCGCCCTCGTCAGCGTTCGGCCCCTCGCTCATTCCTTGGAGGTCGGACAGTGACAGTAATCAACGGCAATCGAGAGAGCGTCCTCACCGTGGTCCCGCGGGTGCTCATGCGCACCCTGATCGTCGGCGCCGGCGAAGCCGGACGGGCGCTGGCGCGCGACCTCGTCGCGGCCCCCGAGTTCGGGCTGGAGCCGATAGGCTTCGTCGACGACGACACGTCCAAGCAGTCCATCACCGGCTTCCGCGTGCTCGGTTCGCTCGATGACGTGGCCGAGATCGCGCTGCGCGAGCAGGTCGAAGCCGTGGTGCTCGCGATCCCCGAGCTCCCGCCCGACATCTTCCGGAAGGTCGCCCAGGGCGCGACTGCGGCGGGGGCCAGCGTGCGCTACCTGCCCTCGTTCGTCGCCGCGCTCGAACGCAGCGTCGTCGGCAGCGACATGCGCTGGCTCGACGTCGGCCGGCTCATCGGCCGCGACGAGGTGCACGTCGTGAGCCGTGCGGCCGCCAGCATCATCAAGGACAAGGTCGTGCTGGTCACCGGCGCGGGTGGCTCCATCGGCAGTGAGCTCTGCCGCCAGGTGTTCGGCTTCAGCCCACGCCGGCTGGTCATGCTCGACCACGACGAGTCCAACCTCCACCGCCTGCAGCTCGAGCTGTGGGGTGAGGGGCTGCTCGACGACGACGACTGCGTCGTCGCCGACATCCGCGACCGCCAGCGCATCGACCAGGTCTTCAGTGACGTGCGTCCGGACATCGTCTTCCACGCCGCCGCCCACAAGCACCTGCCGCTGCTCGAGCGTCACCCGTGCGAGGCCGTCAAGTCCAACGTCGCCGGCACCGAGACCGTCCTGTGGGCGGCACTCAAGCACGAGGCGGAGCGCTTCATCCTGATCTCCACGGACAAGGCGGCCGACCCGACTTCCGTGCTCGGCGCCACCAAACGGCTGGCCGAGCTGCTCGTCCAGCACGAGCAGGAGGGCGCCACCAAGGTCGCCTGTGTCCGGTTCGGCAACGTGCTGGGCAGCCGCGGCTCCCTGCTCACGGTCCTGGCGGAGCAGATCAGCCGGGGCGTGCCGATGACCGTGACCCACCCGGACATGACCCGGTTCTTCATGACCATCGAGGAGGCCGCCGGCCTCGTCGTCGAAGCGGCGAGGCTGGCCGAGCACGGCGAGATCTTCGTGCTCGACATGGGTGAGCCGGTGCGCATCCTCGACATCGTCCAGTCCTTCGCCCACCTGATGAACCGGCCCGACGTACAGATCCGGTTCACCGGGATGCGCGAGGGCGAGAAGCTCAACGAGCGCCTGTTCAGCGAGCTGGAGCAGCCCGCACTCACCGAGCATCCCCGGATCTTCCGCACCGAGACCGGGACGCCGGACCACGGCTTCCACCAGAAGCTGCGCAACCTCTATCACGCGGCCGACCGCAACGACCGCGACGCGGTGCGGCACTGCCTGCGCGATCTGCTCCCCGACTACCACCCCGAGGTGCCGCTGATCCCTGCCCAAGCGGCGCCGTACCCAGACGACTACTGATGGCGCCCATCCCCCAGCAGCGCATCGCGACCGGTGTTCCAGAACAAGGCGGGCCGCCCGTGTACACCACCCAGCAGTTCGCTGCCTTTCTCGAGCGGCGCAACGTGGCGGTGCTCGACGTCACTCGCGGGGCCTCCCCGGACTGCCGCCGGCTGCTGGTGGGCGACGTCGAGAGCGGGCTCCTCACCCACGCGGTCGCAGTGGCGTACCGCGTGGGCACCAACACCGGCGTGGACACGGAGGAGTCGGTGCTCTCCGGCCTTCCGGGGCTGCTGTGTCCCGAGCTGCTCGCGACGGTTCCCAAGGTCGTCGAACGGGTCGAGGTAGCCACGGCACAGACGGGCCTGGTCGTTCGCGCGGTGCGCGGTCTGGGACAGCCGGACGGGGGCGCGAACCAGGAGCGGACTCCGGTCATGCTGGCGGCGATCGACACCTGGCTGGCAGCGGTCTGGCGGGACACGGCGGGAGAGTCGGCCCCGACGGACCTGGGTGACAGGGCCACGACCACAGTCATGGAGAGGTACGCCGGTTCGCCACGGCTCGCGCCCGCGCTCGCCTCCATCGGGCGGGCCCGTCGCAACCTCTCGGAGTTCGACGTACGCCGCACGCTCACCCACGGCTGCCTCTGCCGCAGGCACACCAGGACCGATCACGGCGTATTGATCGGCGTGGACGACTGGGGACTCGGGGCACGGGCCGGGGACCCGCTGCGTGACCTCGGTCGGGTCGCGGTGGGAGTCAGCGCCGGCCGGCTCCCCGAGGTCGTCGCCGGCCGTACGTCGTACGCCGGGGCGGTCCGGGACTTCGTGGCCTCGGGCCTGGAGCGGAACGCGGTGCCGCGGCAGCTGTGGCGCGCGGTGCTCGTGCTGACCCAGCTCGAGCTCGCGGTAGCGGCTCTGGACCGGGGCGAGCCCGACGGCATCGCCCTCCTGATCACGGCTGTGCGGGCGCTCCCCGCGAAATCCTGACGAAACGGAGAAGAAGACCATGAGAGCAATCGTGACCGGGGCCGCGGGTTTCATCGGGTCCCATCTGTGTGGGCACCTGCTGGACCAGGGCGACGAAGTGGTCGGCATCGACTCCTTCACCGACTACTACGATCCTCGCCGCAAGGAGGCCAACCTGGCCACGGTGAGCGGCCGCCCGGGCTTTACCGAGCAGCGCCTCGACCTGAACACGGCGTCCTTGACCACGTTGTTCGAGAAGGCGGACGTCGTCTACCACCTGGCCGGACAGCCCGGGGTCCGCGGCTCCTGGGGTGAGGAGTTCGGTCCCTATATCCAGCGCAACATCGCGGCGACCCAGCGCGTCCTGGAGGCGGCCCGGGAAGTGTCCTTGTGGAAGGTCGTCTACGCGTCGAGCTCGTCGGTCTACGGCGACGCCGAGAGCTACCCGACGACCGAGGACCTCCGACCCAGTCCGGTCTCGCCGTACGGCGTCACCAAGCTGGCCGCGGAGCACCTGTGCGAGCTGTACCGGGTCACCTCGGGGGTGTCGACGGTGTCGCTGCGCCTGTTCACGGTCTACGGCCCGCGACAGCGTCCCGACATGGCGTTCTCCCGGTTGGTGGACGCGTCGCTGGCCGGCACCCCGTTCCTGCTGTACGGCGACGGCGAGCAGAGCCGCGACTTCACCTTCGTCGGTGACGTCGTGACGGCGATGAGGCAGGCAGCACTGTCACCGTGGACCGGGGTCGCGAACATCGGCGGCGGCTCACGGACCACGATGAACCAGGTCATCGAGACCATCGGCGCGCTCGCGCAGCCCATCGACGTCGTGCACCTGGCCACCGAGCGCGGCGACGTCCGGCACACCGCCGCCGACACCACGAGGGCACGCGAAGGCTTCGGCTACGCACCGCAGGTCTCGCTGCGCGATGGGCTGGCCCGGATGGTCGACGCAGCACGTGACGTGGTCGTCCCCGACACCATGGTCGGCGGCCGGCGATGAGGACGGTGTGGCCGGCGGTGCCCCGGATGGTCGTGCCGCACCGACGGCTTCCCGAGCAGCCTGACCTCCCGAAGGTGAAGGTGCTCCACGTCATCACGCGGTTCATCGGCGGCTCCGGTGGCAACACACTCCTGTCGGCGGTGGAGATGGACGCCGACCGCTACGAGACCTGGGTCGCGGCCATGCCCGGCGGGCCACTGTGGGAGCCCGCGCGGGCCGGCGGTGTCCGCACCGTCCACATCGAGCACATGCGGGAGCGGATCGCACCGGTCGACGACCTGCTGGCCTGCCTCGAGCTGGTCCGGCTGATCCGTCGGGAGCGGTTCACCGTGGTGCACACGCATTGCTCCAAGGCCGGGTTCATCGGCCGGGTCGCGGCCCGGATCGCCGGCGTGCCCGCGGTGGTGCACACCTTTCACCTCTTCGCCGCCCACGAGGGACTCGGGCGGATGCACCGGCTCGCCTACCTGGCGCTGGACCGGTGCGTGCGCCCGCTTGCGCACCGCTACGTCGCGGTCGCACCCCGGGTGGCCCAGGAGGCAGTCGAGCAGCGCCTTGCCCCACCGGGCAGCATCTGCGTGGTCCCGTCGGCGGTGGACCTCGACGAGATCCCGACCAGTGCCGACCCTGAGGTCCGCGCCGAGCTCGGGCTGTCCCCGGATGCGCCGCTGATCGGCACCGTCGGCCGGATCGTCGCCCAGAAGTGCCCGCTCGACTTCGTCCGGATGTGCGCCCTGGTCCATGAGGCGCGCCCCGACGCGCAGTTCGTGATGGTCGGTGACGCCACCTTGGAGACCGCGGGCCTGGAGGCGGAGACGCGCCGCGAGGCCGAGCGGCTCGGCGTCCCGATCCTGTTCACCGGGTTCCGGTCCGACGCACCCCGGATCGCCGCTGCCTTCGACGTCTACGTCGTCCCGTCGCTCTACGAGGGTCTGGGCCGTGCCGTGACCGAGGCGATGGCCTCTGCCCGCCCGGTCGTCGCGACCGCGGTGAACGGTGTGCCGGACCTGGTGGAACCGGGTGCGACCGGACTGCTCGCGCACCCCCGTGACCCCGGTTCGCTGGCGAGGTCGGTGCTGTGGATGCTCGACCACCCCGACGAGGCCCAGCAGATGGGGTGGCAGGGTCGGGACCGGGTCCGCTCCCACTTCGGCCCCCGGGTGATGTGCGAGGCGCTCGACGCGCTCTACAGCGAGCTGCTCGGGCTGCCGGAGAACAGCGCCATGGACGCAGGCGCGCTCGTCGACACGGAAGAAGGCGGAGTACTGCGTTCGGCCTAGTCACCGACGGTGGCGAGAGGGTGGGGAGGAAGTGGCTCGGATGCGAACGACCACCCGACGCCGCCCGGAGCCGCGGCCCGGGCGGCGGGCGTTCGCCCGGTCCGCGCGACTTGTCTGGGGTGTGAGTCTGGGGGCGGCGCTGCTCGTGGCGGCCACGGGCGTGATCGTGGTCCGGCTCGATCTGGGCAACCAGAGCTGCCTGAGTGGTGACACGGAGCCGGACGTCGCCCTCACCGGCCTCCAGCGCGACGAGTACGACAAGACGGGCCTCCCGGCCGGCACGGTCGTCGACGCGCGCGCGGCACGCTGGGTCGGAAGGGAGCCGTACGCGATCGTCATGGGCGGCGGCGTGGGCCTCTGCCTGTCGTCGGGGACGGTCCGCGGTCGCTGGCCTCCGCGCACCTCGTGGCAGGTGATGCACGGAACCGGTGCCGTCGTCGTCGGCGCCCCCGATGCCACGGTGGAAGACCTCCGCGTCGACGGCTACGGCGACTCGCTGCGTCTCGTTGAGGGAGCCCACGACTTCGTGGTGCGCCGGGTACATCTCAGCGACAGCCGCGACGACTGCATCGAGAACGACTGGCTGAGCTCGGGGGTTGTCGAGGACTCGTTGCTCGACGGGTGCTACAACGCGTTCAGCGCACGCACCTACGACAGCCAGGACGGGGTGGATGACGGCAGCGACGGCATTTGGACGATCAGCGACTCACTCGTCCGGCTCCAGCCCATGCAGCGTCCGTACAAGGACCAGGGGCTGATCCCGGGCACCGCCGGCTTCTTCAAGTGGGACCCGCGCGCGCCGCGGCTCTCCCTTCACGACAACGTGTTCCGCGCCGACCAGCCGGCCAGCACGGTCGGCCTCGGCATCCCGGAGGACAAGCTCGCAGACTGCTCCGGCAACGTGATGGTCTGGCTGGGTCGGGGCGACTACCCCGAGAAGCTCCCGTCATGCTTCACGGTCACCAAGGACGTGCGCGTCTGGGACGACGCGGTCGCCCGGTGGCTGCGTCGGCACCGCCGTTGAGCGTCCACCCGAGCCGTCGCGATGACGTAGCCCAACTAGCACGGATGCATGAAGCCGCCACCGACGCTTGACCTTTGAATGGACAGACGACTATTCGACGAGGGCCGACTCATGGCCGGGGGGTTCACATCGTGCCCACTTCTGTTCTTCGTAGTTCTGGCAAGCACACCTTGGCGCTGGCCACCTCGGTCCTGCTCGTAGCAGCCCCGGTACTGATGAGCGTGCCGCAGGCGGCTGCGGGCGGTGCGTCCGACGCTGTGCGGGTGGCCCGTGGTCATGGTCATGGTCATGGGCCGGTGGAGGCGTTCGAGAAGACCGCGTTCTTCACCCATGAGCACGGGCTGGACCATCCGGGCGGGGCGACCTATCTGGACCGGCGCGGTGTGCTCGCGGTCGCGCAGCGGCACGGCGG